>JBGCEI010000033.1:0-8291 GCA_045106295.1 Cyclobacteriaceae bacterium | reverse complement strand
CAAACAGTAATGGCATACTTACAATTACATACAACAATATAGGGTAATCTCTATAACCATCAGCATACATTATCGCATTAGAAATCAAAGTAGTTCCGGGGATTAGAACTAATATCCCTAGTGCTTTATTACTCAATGTATTATTCTTTCTAAGAAAATACATAAGCGAAAGTATAATCAAATTTATACCTGCAACAGCAGAGAAGACAATTAAAAAGTTTAGTGATAAGGACATCAGCTAATAAATATTGAAGTTTAGTATTACGAAAGTAATTTATAATTCATACTTTCAATAAGCTTTTACTGATTAATCTCTACATATTGCGTGGGAGTTTGCTCTGTATATTTTTTTAAAAATTCTATAGAACGAAGCTCTACTGTTAAGCCTACATCTAATGAAACGCCTTCTATACTTAGGGCTTGCTGAGAAACTCAAAAAATGTAGACAATAGGATGCCAATCTTGTCAAATGGATAAGGTTCAGCACTAAAATGATTGAGCCAATTCATGATTCACTGTTATGTTGAAGCTTAGCTCTGATACGGTTCAAACCATAAGCTGTTTTAGCTTGTCCGAATTTTCCTAAACCCTGATAGTTTTCTAAAACTTTCTTTAGCTAAATACTTTTAGGTATGGCTTGCAAGCACTTTCTCTAATGTGGTAGAGTCGATATACTCTAAGAGTTCTCTGTTGTGATTGCTACCTTTATTGGTATTTACGATTACATATGGGGTAATGGTTAAGTATTTTTCCATTAGGTACAGGAATTTGTAAAAAATAGGATGTCTAAAACGACCATTAAAAAATGTAGGATCTGGAGAATAGACCTTTAGTATAATTAATGATTTGGTTTGCTTTTTTGTCCATGTAATATTTTCTAGTCCAGAAGATGTGTTCATCATCTTTTCAAAAGAAGCGTAAAGACGATTTAAAAATAATAGTTCTTTAGGAAGAAGTTTAATATGGAATATCGTATACGATCCAGGTCTGCTCATAGGTGTTGGTTTTTGGTTTGTTTTTCTGGTTTGCCATTAAAAAAATATGTTAACGACTGATATTAAATATATTGAATATAATTGAGGTATTTACGGTATTAAATACCTGAAAATTCTAGTAGTTCTATTTTATGAATGTGTGATATTAGGTCTTTATTTACAGACTTTTTTTGAATAAAATTTGTCTGAGAGGTGATATGGAAAGCAATCTATTGTATTTCTAAGAGTGTAGACGGACCAATCCATGTGCTTGGGGTAATAAAACAGGTGTTAAAATAATCAATCTTATCTGTAAATATGCTGTAAGAACTCTTTTCTGAAGCTTTCTTCTTCAAATTTACCACTGAAATGGGTTGTGATTGTACTACTGTTTACATCTTTGATACCTCTAGAACTAACACATAAATGCTCTGCGTCAATTACCACAGCTACATCTTTTGTATTTAATATACTTTTTAATTCTTCAGCTATTTGGACGTTAAGTCGTTCTTGTACTTGTGGGCGTTTTGCAAAGTATTGCGCAATTCTATTTATTTTGGATAATCCAATTACTTTCCCATTAGAAATATATCCTATATGTGCTTTTCCTATGATAGGAACAAAATGATGCTCACAGTTAGAATAGAGTGTTATATTCTTTTCGATCAACATTTCATTGTATTGGTATTTGTTGTCAAAAAGCTTTGCCTCAGGTTTGTTTTTAGGGTCTAGTCCACTAAAAATTTCTTTTACATACATTTTTGCTACCCTGTGAGGAGTGCCACTTAGACTATCGTCTGTTAAATCTAGCCCTAAGGTTTCCATTATCTCTTTAAAATGGTGGGCTATTTTAGTAATCTTTGATTGATCATCTAGAAGAAAAGCATCTTCTCGTAAAGGAGTGTCGTGGGATGTTGCCACATGGTTATCACCAATTTCTTCAATTCGCTCATCCCGCAGGATACTCGACATAGTTTCTGGGTGTTTCATATAATCGTATTTTTAAATCGTATGTAGTGTCTAATTTTTCTCTTAAAATATTCCAAATAACCATAGCAATGTTTTCTGCAGTAGGGTTAAGTTCTTTAAATTCATTTGTGTCTAAGTTTAAATTTTTGTGATCAAATTTTTTAGTGACATGGTCTCTAATTAGATCTTTTAATATTTTTAAGTCTATTAAATATCCCGTTTTTTGATCGATCTCACCAGAAACTATAACTTCTAAATCATAGTTATGACCGTGGTAACTTGGGTTGTTGCACTTACCAAATACTTCTTTGTTTTTGGCGTCATCCCACTCAGGGTTATGCAAACGGTGTGCCGCATTAAAATGCTCTCGTCTAACGGCTGATATTTTCATAGTTGCTTATTAGTCTAACACAATAGTTGTCTAAAGTGTTCAAAATAGGTAGGATATTAGTTGTCTTCTAAGATTTGTAGCTGCCTACTCACAGACATATCATGAATACATTCAAATATTTGTTTGATATCTTCTTTAGGAAGTCCTACTTCCTGTCCCCACTCTGACCGAGTAGCAAGTAATTCTTGCCACCTGTTTTTTTGCATGGCTGTAGCGTTGGCTGCTTTTTTGGTTTCTGCTACTTTTTCGACTACAAGCATACGCTCTGCTAATGCTTTAATGATTTGTTTATCGTAGTTGTCAATTTCTTGTCGTAATGATTCTAAGTTCATAATGTAAAGATATAGATCGCCTTGTTTTATTCTGCTCTAGTTACCGATTTTTGGAAAATAAAGTTCTTTTCGACTACTTTTTTTTTCTAAGCTGTCTTTTACAGATCCAAGTAGTTTAGTATTCCATTCCTTGTGCTTTAGATACCAAGCATAACTTGAGTCATATTGTGCATGGGTAAGATTATGCTTTTCTAGTACCTTAGGAAAATAAATTTTATCGAAGATGTATTTTGAAGAGTCAAAAGGGAATTTCATTTTTGATATAACTGCTTCTGTTTGGTAACTGTCTATCAAAACACTGACCATACTGCGGAAAGGAATGATTTTTTTGGGAATACCTTCTTCTTTACAACTAAAAAAAGAGATGAAAAATAGACAAAGGAACAGTAGATTACGCTTAGTAGTATGTAAACCCATATATTTGCAGTAAATAAGTATCAAATGGACATCACTACAAAGCTAATTAATATTAAGGAAAGTCTTTCTCCTTTTCGGTTTACATTGGTGGCTGTATCTAAAACTAAACCAGTTGCATTGCTTCATGAAGCTTATAATGCAGGTATTAGGATATTTGGAGAGAACAAAGTGCAAGAAATGGTGGAAAAGGAGGCTGTTTTACCTAAAGATATTCAATGGCACTTTATTGGTCATTTGCAGACCAATAAGGTACGCTTAATTGCTCCTTTTGTCAATTTAATACATGCTGTTGATAGCCTTAAATTATTGAAAGAAATAGATAGACAAGGAAAGAAAAATAATAGAATTATTAGATGTCTCTTACAGATACATATTGCTGAAGAGACATCTAAGTTCGGTTTTTCATACGGTGAAGTAACGGATTTATTGAGTAATGAGGAGTTGCAGATGTTATCTCATGTGTCCATTGTTGGGTTGATGGGGATGGCTACAAATACACCAAATGAGGATATTGTGAGAAAAGAATTTAGTGAATTAAATTCTTACTTTGATCTTGAAAAAAGTAAAACTCAATATCAGAATGTAGAATTAAAAGAACTTTCTATGGGGATGAGTAGCGATCACCATATAGCGTTAGAAGAAGGCAGTACTATGATACGCATAGGAAGTAATATTTTTGGGACTAGGAACTAAATAAAGTAAAGTATGTCACGTTTTTTTATATTAAGTGGAGTTGTATTATCTGGATTAGGAGTACTGATTGGTGCGTTTGGCGCACATAAATTGAATGGATATTTGAAGGGGATTAATCGGTTAGATACTTTTGAGACAGCTGTTAAGTATCAGTTTTATCATGCCTTAGGCCTAATACTTATTGGTATTTTAATGCACCTGTTTCAGCAAAATATGATTAAAACGTCAGGGCTATTTATGTTGATAGGAATTATTGTGTTTTCTGGATCGCTTTATACGTTATGTGCGACTAATATAGGTAAGTGGGGTGCTGTGACTCCTATTGGAGGTGTCTTGCTATTAGTCGCTTGGGCATTGTTATTTATGGGGGTATGGCAAGCAAAGTAGGTTACACAGTACAAGCGTTGTAGTTATTACTTGTGCTGATTTTAAGACAGATATTAATGATATAATTTAGCTTCTCTTAACCTGTCTCGTATTTCTGATCTGTGAGAAGTGTAATACTTTTTTTGTTCAGTAGTAAATATTGTTAGCAGATCGCCTTCAAATATCTTTCTTGTGTTATTTTCTTTTGTTTTAAATTCCGATGCATTACTAGCACGTAAAGGGTGTAGTTTTCTTACTGTTTTTATTCTCCTTGTTGCTATTTTAACAATGTCATGCGTTTGTTTTTTACTTAGAGAAAGCTCATTCCTATACACTTTAGCTTCTCTGAAAGCTTTTTTTGGGAATTTGGCGTAAGAAATTTGAGTGATTAAAACGAAGGATAAAAAGATGAGGGTATTTTTCATTTTAAATAAGTAATAATTAGATACAAAATTAACTTTTATTTAGACATAAAAAAAGCCATGTCTTGACATGGCTTTTTTATTTATTCTTTGTTAGATAGATATTAATGAAATAGTCTAGCGTACCTTAACTGATTGTTTATTTCAGACTTGTGCGAAGCATAATGCTTTGCTTGTTCTGTAGTCAATATTCCAGAAAGGCTTTTTTGAAAAGCTTTATTCGTAGAACTTGTTTCAGTTTTGTATTGAGCAACACTGTTCGATCGTAATGATTTTAATTCTCTTAAGTCAGTAATCTTATTGGATAATAATTTAGCTACTTCATGGGCTTGACTTTTAGTCAACGAAAGTTCTTGTTTATAAACCTTTGCTTCTAAAA
This sequence comes from Cyclobacteriaceae bacterium, assembly GCA_045106295.1. GTDB lineage: Bacteria > Bacteroidota > Bacteroidia > Cytophagales > JAAEPT01 > WTJX01. The sequence goes on along the minus strand of JBGCEI010000033.1, from coordinate 3,348 downwards.
TTGCCGCTTTTGGATACTTTGCAAATGATAACTGAGTTATTGCTGCTAAAACGATTACTATTGATAATTTTTTCATAATTCTAGATTTCAAAAAAAGTTCTAAATACTCCTGTAAAAGTAATATAATTAGATTTGATTAGCAAGTATATTTCAATAAAATAATTAATAATTGTATTATTCTAACAATATTGATTCTAAAACACCACTTGATACTGTCTTTGCTTAGTCAATATTTGATTTTTTTAATTTGCCTTAATTAGTGATAATCACAATGCTATGCATTTCCATTCATTTCTTTTTATTCTTTGTAAATAAGTATCTTTAAAATACAGCTCTAGCTATTTTTTGTGTAGCAGTAGACTTACTCATGGTATAAAAATGTAATACTGGAGAACCAAAATCTATTAACTCTTTACATTGTTGAATCGACCATTGAATACCTATTTCTTTTACTTCTTCTTTAGAAGATGCCGCTAATACATTTGAACGTAGTTCTTCTGGCATATCGATAAAGAAAATGCTTGGCAAAATATCTAATTGTTTGACGGTAGCCAATGGTTTTAGTCCAGGTATGATGGGTACAGTAATACCTTCTGCTCTACATTGTTTTACGAAATCAAAAAACTTCTGGTTATCAAAAAACATTTGAGTAATTAAATACTCAGCGCCCAATTCTATTTTTTGTTTCAAGTATTTCATGTCAGAGTCTAAACTTTCTGCTTCGAAATGCTTTTCAGGATAACAAGCAGCCCCAATACAAAAATCGGTTTTTGTTGAATTATCTAATTCATCGTCCAAGTATTTACCAATATTCATTTGTTGTACCTGCTCTATTAGGTCAGTAGCATAAGCATTTCCATCAGGTTCAGGTACAAAAGAAGATTCACTTTTAATCTGATCCCCTCTTAATGCTAATACATTGTCTATACCTAAGAAATTTAGATCGATCAAAGCATTTTCAGTTTCTTCTTTGCTAAAACCACCACAGATAATATGTGGTACGGCATCTATTTTATATTTGTTCTGAAGAGCTGCACATATTCCTACCGTACCAGGGCGTTTCTTTGTAGTTACTTTTTTAGTAGTTCCATCAGGGAGCTTTCGGTAGACGTATTCTTCTCTGTGATAGGTAACATCAATAAATGCAGGTTCAAACTCCATTAGTGGATCAATAGCATTTATTAAATTATCCATATGCTCTCCTTTTTTAGGCGGAAGTACTTCAAAAGAAAAAAGTGTCTTTTTCTTTGATTGAGCAGTAGATATGTGTTCTGTTATTTTCATTTTCTTAGCTGTTAGCAATCAGCCTCTAGCCTCTAGCTAATTGCTAGTAGCTAAAAGCTAAAGGCTTAATTTAAACATCATAATTCAAGTTTGGAGATAGCCATTTCTCAGCTACTTCTAAATCCATTTCTTTGCGTTTGGCGTAATATTCTACTTGATCTTTTCCTATTTTCCCTAAACCGAAGTACTTACTTTCTGGATGTCCGATATAAAAACCACTTACTGAAGAAGCCGGATACATGGCATTGCTTTCTGTTAAATAGATGCCTGTGTTTTTCTCTGCTTTTAATAAATCAAATAAAGGAGGCTTTTCTGTATGGTCTGGACAAGCAGGGTAACCTGGTGCTGGCCTGATACCTGTATATTTTTCAGATATCAATTCAGCGTTTTTAAACTTTTCAGTAGCTGCATATCCCCAGAATTCTTGTCGTACACGTTCGTGCATCAACTCTGCAAAAGCTTCTGCTAGTCGATCTGCTATTGATTTAATCATAATGCTGTTGTAATCATCATGATCGTCGTCAAATTGTTTGATTATAGGTTCTATTCCTACTCCTGCAGTTACAGCAAAACAACCCATGTAATCTACTTTCCCGCTTTCTTTTGGTGCTATAAAGTCAGATAAAGAGAAGTTTGGTAAACCACTTCCTTTCTGACCTTGCTGACGCAAGAAATGAAATTTCTTAATTACTTTTTCTCTGCTTTCATCCGCATAGATTTCTACTGTATCATCGTCTATAGAGTTGGCTGGATACAAACCAATTACTGCATTAGAAACTAGTTTCTTTTCTGCAATTACCCAATCCAACATTTTGTTGGCATCGTCATAAAGCTTTTTAGCCTCTTTACCGATTATTTTGTTTTCAAATATTTTAGGATATTTCCCTTTTAGTTGCCAAGTAGAAAAGAAAGGTGTCCAGTCAATGTATTTACGTATCTCCTCATTTGGGAATTCAGTAAAACTAATTTCACCAAATGCTTTTGGTTTTGTTGGTTTATAATTGTCCCAATCTAGTTGGAATTTATTTTTTCTAGCTTGCTCGTACGAAATGTATTTCTTTGTTTCTTTTCTACTAGCGTAAGCTATTCGGATAGCTTCGTAGTCAGCTTTTTTAGTTGCAGCAAAATCTTTACTTCCACCTTCTTGGCTTAGTAAACTACTCGATACAGGAACAGATTTAGAAGCATCTAATACGTGAAAAACTGGCCCCGAATACTGAGGATCTATTTTTACGGCAGTATGGATTTGAGAAGTAGTAGCTCCACCTATCAGTAAAGGTATTTTAAGTCCTTGCTTTTCCATTTCTTTAGCCATATCCACCATTTCGTCAAGAGAAGGTGTTATCAACCCACTTAACCCAATGATATCTACATTTTCTTCCAATGCTTTTTTAATAATCGCTTCTTTAGGAATCATTACTCCCATGTCTACGATTTCAAAGTTATTACAAGCCAAGACAACACCAACAATGTTTTTACCGATATCGTGTACATCTCCTTTTACGGTCGCTAATAATATTTTTCCTGCACTAGAATTCCCTCCTTTTTTCTCTTCTTCGAGATAAGGTGTAAGGTAGGCAACAGCTTTTTTCATTACCCGTGCACTCTTTACTACTTGAGGTAAAAACATTTTTCCTTCGCCAAAAAGGTCTCCTACAATGTTCATTCCGTCCATCAAAGGACCTTCGATCAATTGTAGTGGACTACCAATTTTTTGTCTAGCTTCTTCTGTGTCCTCATCAATGAATTCTACTAGTCCTTTTACTAAGGCATGAGCAAGTCGCTTTTCAACGGATTGTTCTCTCCAAGCAGTATCTTTTACAACCTCTTTTCCTGCTCCTTGTACAGATTCAGCAAATTCTAACAAACGTTCAGTAGCATCGTCTCGTCTGTCGAGCAATACATCTTCTATCCGTTCTAGTAGGTCTTTAGGAATGTCATCATAGACTTCCAGCATAGCAGGGTTTACAATTCCCATGTCCATACCTTCTTTGATGGCGTGGTATAAAAAAGCAGAATGCATCGCTTCTCTCATTGGATTGTTCCCTCTGAAAGAAAAAGATA
>JBGCEI010000032.1:0-7820 GCA_045106295.1 Cyclobacteriaceae bacterium | reverse complement strand
GGTAGAGGTCAAGGATCTGGTAGAGGTGGAACTTCTACAAAAGGTCATAATGGTGCTCAGTCAAGAGCTGGTTACTCAAAAAAAGAAGGATTCGAAGGTGGTCAAATGCCACTGCAGAGAAGAGTTCCTAAATTTGGTTTCAACAATCCAAATAAGATAACTAACAAAGTAGTTAACTTATCTACTCTTGAAGCATTATCTGAAAAGATTAGTGTAGATAAAATCGATCTAAGTGTAATTACTGCTAATGGTCTAGCATGTAAGAAAGATAGAGTAAAAGTATTAGCAAAAGGTGAAGTAAAGAAAGCATTAGAAGTAAGTGCTCACTTATTTTCAGAGTCTGCTAAAGCTGCTATTGAAAAAGCAGGTGGTAAAGCTATCGTGATTTCATAGATTGATGAAGATAATATCTACCATAAAAGACATTTTCTCTATTGAGGAGTTAAGAACAAGGATAGTAAATACTTTGTTCTTTATTTGTATTTTCAGACTAGGATCTTTTATCCTGTTACCAGGTTTAGACTTTGGTGCTATCCAAGCTGCTGTTCCTGATCAATCAGGTAATAACATCTTAGATTTACTAAATACATTTGTAGGAGGAGCATTTTACAATAAAGCTATTTTTAGTTTAGGTATCATGCCTTACATTACAGCTTCAATTGTAATTCAATTGTTAACAGTTGCTGTTCCTCACTTCCAGAAACTTCAGAAAGAAGGAGAGTCTGGTAGACGTATTATCAATAAATACACTAAACTATTAACGATAGCTGTTTGTCTAGTACAGTCAAGAGGTTTCTTATTAACGATTCAAGATGACTGGATATTAGGTGGTAACAAAGCATTTTTTATATTTACATCAATGGTAGTATTGACAGGTGGTTCTATGTTTTGTGTTTGGTTAGGAGATAAGATCACGGAAAAAGGAATAGGTAACGGTGTTTCTCTTTTAATTATGGTGGGTATCGTTTCTAGATTCATTCCTGCACTAGTTAGAGAGGTTTCAACGAAAGGTTTTGATAATTTATTATTCTTACTAATTGAATTCACGGCATTATTCTTTATCATTCTTTTAACAGTAATGATTACTCAAGGAGTGAGAAGAATACCAATTAACTATGCAAAGCAATTAGTAGGTAATGGTACTTATGGCGGTGGCCAAAGACAGTATATTCCTTTAAAGATTATTGCGGCAGGTGTGATGCCAATAATCTTTGCTCAATCTATTATGTTCTTACCAGCACTTTTAGCGGGAGTATGGAGAGAGAATAGCGAGACAGCAAATTACATAGTAACAACATTTAGTGACAGGTACTCATTTCCTTACAATGCTCTGTTTGTAACAATGATTATCTTGTTTACTTATTTCTATACAGCAATTACTACTAATCCTAATCAGATTTCTGATGATTTAAAAAGAAATAACGGTTTTATTCCAGGAGTAAAGCCAGGACCTCAGACTGGTGAGTTTATAGATACGATCATGTCAAGGTTACTATTCCCTGGTTCTTTGTTGATTGCAGCTATTGCAGTTATTCATGTGTTTGCATACAAAGCAGGAGTTCAGCAAGAGTTTTCATTGTTTTATGGTGGTACATCTTTACTTATTGTTGTAGGAGTAGTATTAGATACTTTACAGCAAATAGAAAGTTATCTTCTTATGCAACGTTATGAAGGCATGATGAAGTCTGGTAACGTAAAAGGAAGACAATCTCAACCTATTCGAGTATAATGGCAAAGCAAGCATCTATAGAACAAGACGGGACTATTTTAGAAGCATTATCTAATGCAATGTTTAGAGTAGAACTTGAAAATGGACATCAGCTAATTGCACATATCTCTGGGAAAATGAGAATGCACTATATAAAAATATTACCTGGAGACAAGGTGAAGTTAGAAATGTCACCGTATGATTTGTCAAAAGGTAGAATAGTTTACAGATATAAATAAATAGGTATGAAAGTTAGAGCATCTGTCAAGAAAAGAAGTGCTGACTGCAAAATAGTTCGCCGTAACGGGAAACTATATGTGATTAATAAAAAGAATCCAAAGTTTAAACAAAGACAAGGTTAATTATGGCAAGGATAGCAGGTGTAGATATTCCTGATAGGAAAAGAGGTGAAATCGCATTGACGTATATCTACGGAATAGGTAGAAGTTTGTCAAAAGAGATTTTAGCCAAAGCTAATGTAGACCCTAATAAGCAAGTTCAGGAATGGACTGATGAAGAGTCTAATGCAGTTCGTGGTGTAATTAATTCAGAACATAAAACTGAAGGTGTACTTCGGTCTGAAGTTCAACTAAGTATTAAAAGGCTAATGGACATAGGTTGTTACAGAGGTCTTAGACACAGAAAAGGTCTTCCTTTAAGAGGTCAGAGAACTAAGAATAATTCTCGAACTAGAAAAGGAAAGAGAAAAACTATGGCTAACAAAAAGAAAGCAACTAAATAATAAGTTCTAGTTATGGCTGAAAAAAGAAAAGATAAAGCGAAGAAAAGAGTAGTTATCGTAGAGAGTGTAGGTCAGGTACACATTAAATCTACTTTTAACAACATTATTATCTCTATGACAAACGGTACTGGTCAAGTGATTTCTTGGTCTTCTGCTGGTAAAATGGGATTCAGGGGTTCTAAAAAAAATACTCCGTACGCTGCTCAGATGGCTGCTTCTGATTGTGCTCAAAAAGCATATGATTTAGGGTTAAGAAAAGTAGAAGTTTTTGTAAAAGGACCAGGTGCTGGTAGAGAGTCTGCTATCAGAACGGTACAAAATACAGGGATTAACGTAACCTCTATTAGAGATGTAACTCCGTTACCTCACAATGGTTGTAGACCTCCCAAAAGAAGAAGAGTATAATTTTTTATTAACAAGGTAGAATTAAGCACGTAGTAAAATGGCAAGATATAAAGGACCAAAGGCTAAAATAGCCAGACGTTTTAATGACCCGATATTTGGACCAAGTAAAGCGGTTTCAAATAAAGCATACCCTCCAGGTCAACATGGAAGAGGTAGAAGAAAGAAGCAATCTGAATATGCTGTTCAGTTAATGGCTAAGCAAAAAGTAAAATACACGTATGGTGTATTAGAAAAGCAGTTTTCTAATTTATTTAAGAAAGCAGCTGGTTTAAGCGGTATTACTGGTACACTTCTTCTTCAGTTGTTAGAGGCTAGATTAGACAATACAGTTTATAGATTAGGTATTTCACCTACTCGTAGAGGTGCTAGACAATTAGTTTCCCATAAACATATCACGGTAAATGGTGAGTTGGTTAATATTCCTTCTTATTCATTAAAATCAGGTGATATTGTTTCTGTTAGAGAAAAGTCTAAATCTTTGATAGCTATTAAAAATAGTGTAGCAGCTACAAGCACAAAACGTTATTCTTGGTTAGAATGGGATAGTGCAGCTCTTGTAGGTAAGTTTTTAAATGCGCCTAACAGAGAAGAGATTCCTGAAAATGTACAAGAACAACTAATTGTTGAATTGTACTCTAAGTAATTAATAATTTATATTTTAAGAATTTATTATGTCAATTCTATCATTCCAAATGCCTGAGAAAGTTGTTATGGATAAGTCTGATGACTTCCAAGGAACTTTCGAATTTAGACCTCTTGAAAGGGGGTACGGAGTTACAATAGGTAACGCATTAAGAAGAATTTTACTTTCTTCTCTAGAAGGGTATGCTATCACAGGTATTAAAATGCCAGGTGTTTTGCACGAATTCTCAACTATAGAAGGTGTTGTACAAGATGTATCTGAAATTATCTTGAACCTTAAAATGGTAAGATTCAAGAAAATATCTGAAGATACTGAGACTAAGTTTAAGGTTACAGTAAATGTATCAGGTAAGAAAGCATTTAAAGCTGGTGATATTTCATCTTCTACAGATGTTTTTGAAATACTTAATCCTGATCACGTAATTTGTGATCTTGATGAATCTAAAGATTTTGAAATTGAATTGAATCTCGAAAAGGGAAGAGGATATTTACCTTCTGAAGAGAACAAACCTGCTGAGCAAGTATTTGGATTTATTCCAATCGATGCCATCTTTACTCCAATCAAAAATGTAAAGTATGCTGTTGAAAACACAAGAGTTGAGCAAAAAACAGATTATGAGAAGTTAATTCTTGATATTAAAACTGACGGTTCTATTCATCCTGAAGATGCATTGAAATCAGCAGCAAATATATTGATTCAACACTTTATGTTATTTTCTGATCAAACAATGTCTTTCGTATCTGTTAAGTCAGAAGAGGAAGAGGTAGTTGATGAAGAAGTATTACATATGAGAAAATTATTGAAGACTCCTATTGCAGAATTGGATCTTTCAGTAAGAGCATACAACTGTTTAAAATCAGCTAATGTAAAATCATTAGGAGATTTAGCTTCTCTAGAAATTTCTGATATGATGAAGTTTAGAAACTTCGGTAAAAAATCATTGACTGAATTAGAGCAATTAATTTCTGATAAGAATCTTACGTTTGGTATGGATTTATCAAGATATAAATTAGACGAAGAATAAGATGAGACACGGAAATAAAATACATTATCTAGGTAGAACTGCTTCTCACAGAAAAGCGATGTTGTCGAATATGGCTTCTTCGTTAATCTTAAATAAGAGAATAACAACTACTGTAGCTAAAGCTAAGGCATTAAGAGGATACGTAGAGCCTTTGATTACAAAAAGTAAGAATGATACTACTCACTCTAGAAGAACGGTTTTTTCTTACCTCCAAGATAAAGAAAGTGTAAATATTCTTTTTAGAGATGTAGCAGAAAAAGTGGCTGCAAGACCTGGAGGGTACACAAGAATTATTAAGCTTGGAAATAGAAAAGGTGATAACGCTGAAATCTGTATGATAGAGTTAGTAGATTATAATGAGATCTACACTCCGAATAAGAAAAAGAAAACAGCTGCTAAACCTAAGTCTAGAAGAAGTAAAGGTGCTTCTAAAGCAAAAACTGAAACTACTGAAACTGCTCCTAAAGGAGATGATTTGAGAAAAGTTGAGGGTATCGGTCCAAAAGTTCAAGATATCTTTAATGCAGAAGGTATTGTGTCATTTACTGATCTTGCTTCTAAGTCAGAAGAAGAATTAAAAGCAATTCTCGAAACTGCTGGTTCTCCATACAGTTCAATGGATTCATCTACTTGGGCTAAGCAAGCTGACATGGCTGCTAAAGGCGAATGGGATGCTCTTAAGAAATGGCAAGATGAATTAGACGGTGGTAAAGAGTAATCTTTGAAATCATTTAAAATTAGAAAGGATTAAGCTTCATAGCTTAATCCTTTTTTTATGCCCAATAGAAAATGTGAATAATTATGCTGATTAATCAGCTGATTAAGTTTAATTATCCCACTGAATCAATGTAAATTTGTAAGATTTTAGACAAGTAGAACGCCATATGAAATATACATCTAGACAAACCGCTTATTTAGTTTTAGAAGACGAAACAGTTTATCAAGGATATGCTGTAGGGACAATAGGTACTACTACCGGTGAAATCTGTTTTAATACAGGGATGACTGGATATCAAGAAATATATACTGACCCTTCTTATTATGGTCAGATCATTATAAATACGGCTAGCCATATTGGTAATTATGGTGTGTTGGAAGATGATGAAGATGAATCAAGACAGGTGCAGTTTGCTGGTCTTGTTTGTAAAGACTTCGCTTCTCTAGCTTCTCGTTACAAATCGACAGATTCATTACAAGCGTATTTTGAGAAACATGGTATTGTAGGTATTAGTGATATTGACACAAGAGAATTGGTGTTGAAAATCAGAGATGCAGGAGCAATGAATGCTATTATTTCATCTGAAATAGTTGATGTTGATGAGCTTAAAAAGAAAGTAAAAGAGATTCCTTCTATGTCAGGCTTAGAGCTTTCCACAAAAGTCACGACTACAGAAGTATATGAGTTAGGCGATAAGAATGCAACACATAAAGTAGCCGTTCTTGATTTAGGTATAAAGAAGAGTATCCTTCATCATTTAACTACTAGAGACTGTCTATGTAAGGTGTTTCCTGCTAAGACCAGCTTTGAAGAAATGAAGAAATGGAACCCTGATGCATTCTTTATTTCTAATGGACCAGGTGACCCGTTTGCTACAAGCTATGCGATTGACACGGTAAAGCAAATTTTGGAAGAGGATTATCCTATGTTCGGTATATGTTTAGGACATCAGATTATTTCATTAGCAAATGGTGTAGGTACTTTCAAAATGCACCAAGGGCATAGGGGGCTGAATCATCCAGTGAAAAATTTAAATACAGGTTTATGTGAAGTGACTTCTCAAAACCATGGTTTTGCTGTGAATAAAGAAGAGGTAGAGAAGAGCGATAATGTAGAACTATCACACATTAATTTAAATGATGGTGTAGTAGCAGGCATTCGAATAAAAGGGAAGAACGCATTTTCTGTTCAATTTCACCCAGAGTCTTCTCCAGGGCCGCATGACTCTCGCTATTTGTTTGATGAATTCGTGAACTTAATTAGCGAAAACAAAAGCCAACTAGTATCTTAGTAGCTAGAAAAGTAAACAATTTTAAACCTAATTATTTTTAAAGAATGAGTTTGATCGCACAAATAAACGCACGACAAATTTTTGACTCAAGAGGTAACCCTACTGTAGAAGTAGATGTAGTTACTGAAAACGGATGTTTTGGTAGAGCTGCAGTTCCATCTGGAGCATCTACGGGAGAGCACGAAGCCGTAGAATTAAGAGACGGTGGTAGTGACTTCATGGGAAAAGGAGTGTTAAAAGCAGTAGCTAACGTAAACGAAATCTTAGTTCCTGAATTATTAGGTAAGTCAGTATTCGATCAGAAAGAATTAGATTCTTTGATGATCAGTATCGATGGAACAGCTAATAAAGGTAAACTAGGTGCTAACGCTATCTTAGGAGTATCTTTAGCAGTTGCTAAAGCAGCAGCTGATGAAACTGGTCAACCATTGTACAGATACTTAGGTGGTGTGGGTGCTAATACAATGCCAGTACCGATGATGAACATCATCAATGGTGGTAGCCATGCAGATAACTCTATTGACTTTCAAGAGTTTATGATTATGCCAGTTGGTGCAGAGTCGTTCTCTCATGCATTAAAAATGGGTTCTGAGATATTCCATAACTTAAAGAAAGTATTGAGTAGCAAAGGAATGTCTACTAACGTAGGTGACGAAGGTGGGTTTGCACCTAATTTAGGATCTAACGTGGAAGCTATCGAAACTATTCTTGAAGCAACTGAAAAAGCAGGTTACAAACCAGGTGATGAGATAATGATCGCTATGGATGCTGCTAGTTCTGAGTTCTACAACAAAGAAACTGGTCTTTACGAATTGAAATGGTCTACAGGAGATAAATTAACTTCTGACGAGATGGCTAACTTCTGGAATGACTGGGCTGATAAATACCCTATCGTTTCTATTGAAGACGGAATGGACGAAAATGACTGGGCTGGATGGAAGAAGTTAACTGAACTTTCTGGTGATAAAATCCAATTAGTAGGTGATGATCTATTTGTTACTAATGTAGAGAAGTTAAGCAAAGGGATAGACGAGAATATTGCAAATGCATTATTAGTGAAGTTTAACCAGATAGGTTCTCTTTCTGAAACGATTGATGCGGTATCTTTAGCTCAGAAGAACAAATACAAATGTGTGATGTCTCATAGATCAGGGGAAACAGAAGATACTACTATCTCTGATTTAGCAGTAGCATTGAACACTGGTCAGATCAAAACTGGATCTGCTTCTAGATCGGATAGAATGGCTAAGTATAACCAATTACTTCGTATTGAAGAAGAATTAGGTTCT
>JBGCEI010000031.1:0-29712 GCA_045106295.1 Cyclobacteriaceae bacterium | reverse complement strand
CCCTGCAGAAGCTAGTGACTTCGGTGCTCAATTACACCTTGCTCCAATCGAAGGATGGGATGTTTACTTAAATGCTGTTACTGGACAAAATTCAGGAACTATATTTGATGTAACTACTGGTTACCAAGTAACTGACGAATTGTATGTAGGTGTTAATGCTGCTAAATACTGGTCTAATGATGATCTTACTACTATTACTGAGACTGAGAATAGTTACTTAGATCTTAATAGTGATGCAGCAGGTTACCAAGGTGGTGCTTTATATGTTAACTACGCATTAACTGATGCTCTTTCTCTAGGTCTTAGAGGAGAGATGTTTACGTTTGTAAACAATGCAGGTGCATTAGGTGGAGATGCTGTTGGTTCTAACTTATCAGGAGAAGATATCACTATGAGTGCTATTACTGCTTCAGCCAACTACACTGTAGGTGGTTTAACTCTTATCCCAGAAGTAAGATACGACGTTGCTGAAAAAATTGGTAAAGGTGCAGGTGCTCAAGCTGAAGACAGATCAAGTGTATTTGGTTCTGACAACAATAGCATTAGATTAGGTTTAGCTGCTGTTTACGCTTTCTAAGAAAGTCGTTAGAAACAACACACATAATATTAAAAAAGCCTTTCCATACGGAAAGGCTTTTTTTAATGACCTTTCTTTAACTCCTTACTCGTGTGAAAACGTAGTTGACAAGGAATGAAACCACAGAGCTTTACTATTAAAAAAATGACAACAATTGCCTTTTTCCCAATTATCAAAAAGAACAACAATCTCAACAGGACGAACTAAGCAAACATTCAATTTATCCGTATAATTAAGTAGGTATACTTTTTTTTTAAAAGACAATTTTAGTCACTAAACAGTAAATTATGAGAACAGTTATTGAGAAGGAAACTATTGGCAACTACAGCTTTCCTAATGAGGATGTATTATCAGAAGAAAACCTGAAGAGTAAAAGAAAAAGTGATATTGAAGAAGCCATGCACTTAGGAAACAACCTTAAACAGAAGGTGAAAATAAACTTTAATGTAACAAATAAGCCTTATTCTGTAAGTGTAAAAACGACTATATGGGCTTTAGATAACCATTTTATTTATTTAAAAGGAGCCAGGATTGTCCCTATCAAATCGATCGAATCGATCGAATTTTAAAAAAATCATTTCAGCAATTTAACTGCTCATTATCCCCAATTTTTCGAGAATAACAAAAATAAAAAGAATTCTTAAACCCGGATTTTGCATTAGAATTCGTTTTTCGGGTTAAAATCTACTTCACTGGAGAAAGCGACCAGGAGAAATAGTCATTAATGATTTCGTCTTTATTCTCTTCAATATACTTTATTAAAGCGATGTGTGCAGGTGTTAGGTTTTTATCTTGCAAAAAAACTAAGTTCCAATTAGTAATGATAGGGAGTCCCTCAAGAGGATAAATCTCTATGTTCTCACTAGAAAGCTCAGTCTTCAGTCCAATAAGAGGGACAATAGAAAATCCTATCCCCGCCATCACTGCTTGTTTTATGGCTTCATTAGAAACCAACTCCATATGTTTCTTAACGACTACTCCATACTCTTCTAAATATCTTTCCATTGCCTTTCTAGTAGCAGAACCTTCTTCTCGGAATACAAGCGTTACGTTTTCCAATTTTTTTGGTTCTTTGATTGATATAGACTGGTCTTTATTCCCAACTAAATACAATCTATTTTCCATCAATGCCAGTGTGTTAATCTTTATGCCATCAGGCAATACAGAAACCATGGCAAAATCGGTTTCATTCTTCATAAGACTATCCACTACCTTATCTTTATTTGACACATCAATGGAAATGTCTATCCCTGGATACAAATCCATAAAAGGCTTTAAAAGATACGGAATTACATATTTAGCCGTAGAAACAATTGACAACTTAATCTTCCCTGTTAATAACCCCTTATATTGATCCATAGTGTAATGAATACCTTCTGCTTCTTCTAGTATCCGTTTACTTCTTTTCGCTATTTCTTTTCCGAAATCTGTAATAAAAAGGCGTCTACCAATCACTTCTGTTAAGGGCAATTCAAACTGATCTTGAAGCTTCTTCAACTGAATAGATACTGTCGGTTGCGTTAAATAAAGTGCTTCGGCTGCTTTCGTAATACTTTGATGATCAGATACTGTTAGAAATATTTTTAATTGATGTAGAGTATAATTCATAAACTAAAGTTAATATTTATAATAAAATAATTAAATAAAAACTAATGAATATTTGTGTTTACATTTGAATCATAATCAAAACAAGTAATGACATGACTAATTCAATAGAAATAAAAAAGCAGAAAAATAGTGCTAATAAATTATCTTCTACTGCTCAAAAAATGGCTGCAACACTAATTGTATCTGGAATATTTCTAATGCTCCATTCTTGCACTTCTTCTCAGCCAGCATCTATGGCAGAAGCTCAGAAAGTATATTTAAAAAATAAAAAACCACAACAGTGGGCTAGTCTAAAGAAACAAAAAAAGGTGCAAGATCAAAAAAGAAAACAATTTGACTGGGCGTTGGATTAAATAAAATTTAGTTGACTTATACTCAACTAAAAACACCATATTTCAATACATAGTTAACATTAAAAAAACATAGACAAATATGTCACTAACCACCGAAAAGTATGCAATGCTAATCTTGAAAAAAGTAAGCTTTGATAATCACTTATTCAAAAAAGAATTTAGTAAAACGCTTTTATGGTTAAACGAGCCAGAACGTAAAAAAGTAAAGGACTGGGTGAAAACAAATTATCCTATGCAATTTAGTTACGCAAATAGCTTTTCTCCTATCGGTTATTAATACTTAATAAGGAATACAAAAAAATATACGAACAATTAAAAAAATGAAGGTTATGAGAACAGATATTGAAAAAGAAACTATTGACTGCTACAATTTCCCTAATACAGATGTCTTATCAGAAGAAAATTTGAAAAAAAATAGAAAGCGTAATATTGAAAAAGCAATGCGTTTAGGTAATAGTCTAAAGCATAAGGTGAAAATAAACTTTAATGTAACAAATAAGCCTTATTCTGTAAGTGTAAAAACGACTATATGGGCTGTAGATGAACATTTTATTTTTTTAAAAGGAGCCAAAATTGTCCCTATCAAATCGATAGAATCCATAGAAATTTAACCCGTTTTAAAACACTACCTCACTCCCTTTACGGTAGTTACTCTTTTTCTGAAAAGTAGCTGCCACCATGCTATTTTTAGAATCATCAATAATTTCTAAATGCTCTTTTTTGCCAATACGGTGAAAAAGAGCATTTAATTTAGCGACTGAAGCTCGCTCAGAGTCTGCCGTAATAAATACCTTCAGCTCAATTACTGACTCAATAAATTGTTCTGCATACAACAAACTAATGGCATCTGAAAAATTATCAATCTCATAGTACGCTACCTCTACTGGTTTATTTTTAAGCACGGAAGAAAAAGAAGTATCAAAATTATACTTAATTTTATCCAACAAATGAATGTGTACTATTCCTTTCTGATGCTCACTCATAGACTATGGATTTGATGAACCAATTGTATCAACACTTTTTAGATAGTACAGGCGTCTGTACCGATACACGCAAAATAACAAAAGGATCGCTGTTCTTTGCATTAAAAGGCGGGAATTTCAACGGAAATAAATTTGCGAAACAAGCTCTTGACCTAGGAGCTGCTTACGTAGTAATTGACGAAGCTGAATACAAACTAGATAACCGCTACTTCTTGGTAGACGATGTATTGGAAACACTTCAACAGCTTGCAAATTACCACAGAAAACAGTTTAACATTCCTTTTTTAGCCATTACAGGTTCCAATGGAAAAACGACTACCAAAGAATTAATACGTGATGTACTCTGTACACGCTACCGTGTACATGCTACTGACGGGAATTTCAACAACCATATTGGTGTTCCACTTACGCTATTGTCGATGCCTACCGACACCGAATTAGCTATTGTAGAAATGGGCGCCAATAAAATCGGGGACATTGCAGAACTCTGTGCTATTGCAGAACCTACTCACGGAATCATTACTAATATCGGAAAAGCACATTTAGAAGGTTTTGGCTCAGTAGAAGGTATAAAAAAAGGAAAAGGAGAACTATTTGATTTTTTGGCTTCTGCCAATGGCACCTGCTTTGTCAATACAAACGACCCTGTATTACTACGTCTCTCTGAACAAGTAACCAACAGAGACTTATATTCTGATGTAAATTACCAACTAATTGAAGCCAACCCTTCTGTGCTATTCCATTCCAAAAAAGGAAAAGTAAGGACAAATCTCATGGGTGATTACAATTACATGAATATGCTAGCCGCTATTCATGTTGGTTTATTCTTTTCTATTCCAGAAGAAAAAGCCTTAAAAGCCATTACTGACTATGAATCTACCAATAACCGGTCTCAACTAATCAAAATAGGGCATAGAACTATTTTGCTCGACGCTTACAATGCTAATCCTACTTCTATGGAAAAATCCATAGAATCCTTTTCCCTTTCTGAAGGAAACCAAAAAGCAGTTGTATTGGGTGAAATGTTAGAATTAGGACTGGCTAGTGCTGAAGAGCACAAGCATTTATTGAATCTACTCAATCAGTTTGATCACGTATTCCTGTTTGGAAATGAATTCACCCCTTTTAAAAAAGAATTTCCTACTTATGCTTTTTTCACTGATAAAGAGGTACTAAAATCTAATTTACAGCAGTTAGCAACATCGGTAGACACTGTTTTAATAAAAGGATCAAGAGGGAATAGGTTAGAGGAATTGGTTAAAGTGTTTGAAGCTTAATAATCAATATTGTTTAGTTAAGCATTATTATCCCGGATTTTGCATTAGAATTCGTTATGAGAAGTTAACTAGCAAGAAATCAGGGGTTTAGCTCATTTCAGCCTAGCACCGCTAGGGTTAAATTGGCTAAACTAGTAAAGCGACTGATTTGCAGATAGTTAGATTCGGAATAGGCTCTCTAATGCATATTTCGGGATTATCGTCATTCCTGAGCAATCAGCTTGCCTGCTGCAGGCAGAGAAATCTCGAACAGTTAATTGCCATAATATTAATAATACTTACATACCCTCTCACTCCTCAGAAACAAAAAAGCATAAAAAAAGGGACTAAGTTTAACTTAGTCCCTTTTTTGTTTCAGTGAGAGTTTTTCTAGAATTCTACTTCGAATTCTACTCTTCTGTTTTTAGCTCTTCCCGCTCTAGTAGCGTTAGTATCAACTGGGTTTTCTTCACCTAAACCGTTGTGAGTCATTCTATCACCAGTAACACCTTTTTCTACTAAGTAGTTGTACGCTGATTCAGCTCTTTTCTTAGATAAGTTAAGGTTCATAGTTTCATCACCAGCACTGTCAGTATAACCTGTCATAGCTAATTTATAAGCAGGGTTATCTTTCATTATTCCAGCTATGTCATTCAATATTGAATAAGATGTTGGCTTCAATGTAGACTTACCTGAATAGAATTGGATACCACTCAATGCTTTTTTGAACACTTCTTTTACTTCTTCTTTGATTTCAGGACATCCTTTGTTTTCAGCAATACCTGCAACCGTAGGACATGCATCAGCATCGTCTTTTACACCATCTCCATCACTGTCAGCGCAACCGCCTAATGCAGCTAACCCTTTAGTAGAAGGACAAGCATCATCTGGATCTGCTACACCATCACCATCAGTATCGGCGCAACCTTTGAATGCAGCTAATCCTTTTACTGTAGGACAAGCATCTTCAGAATCTTTGATTCCGTCACCGTCAGTGTCAGGACAACCATTGAATGCTGTAACACCTTTTACAGAAGGACATGCATCTTCAGAATCTTTAATCCCGTCACCATCAGTATCAGGACAACCTTTAAGTAAAATAGAACCTTTTACAGAAGGACATGCATCTAATATATCGAAGACACCATCACCGTCAGTATCAATTTGATTTTTCTTTTTAACAACTGGGCAACCACCTTCAGATGCAACACCTGCTACGGTAGGGCACTTATCTTCTGCATCAGCAATTCCATCACCATCAGTATCAATAATCTTTGGAGCTTGTTCCATGTTTCCACAGTCACCGCTTCCATCTTGGTTAGTAATTACACTAACACCATCTGCAGTCTGCACACTGATGATTTCTCCATTTTCTTTTTTCCATACTACCTTACCGCATTGTGCGTAAGATGAAGCAGCCAAAAGAAGGGCTGAAACGAATATCGCTGTTCTTTTCATAATCTTTCTCTTTAATTTTGTATTTAAATACCTGTTGGTAATTTTAATATTGCCAAAAATGGTAAATTTACCTATCTAATGAAAATAAAATCCGTTGTTTTTTATGTTTTTTTAGACGATTAAGCTAATATGAAGGATTAAGGATTAATATTTTTATATTTGAGGGATAAAACTATCCCATATAAGCAACATGAAAAAAATAATATTCTTCATTATCGCTATTTCTCTTTGTGTCATTGCCTATTTCAGCTTTAAAAGGTATCAGAAGTTAAATTCCCCGGTTTTTTCATACGAGGTCCCATCTGATCTTGATTTAAATTACCATGATGTTCAATTAGTGAAAAACTATTTTGAGTCTATCAATAATCTAGAAGCTTATGTAAGAACTGCTTGGTATAACTATAAGGTGGATGTATTATATGCCGATCACAAAAATGAAAAGAGTTTAAAGTATGCTGCTCGGTTTAATAAAATGAAAGCACATCTCTCCTATATAGAAAGAAAGCTGGTTCAATCAACGACGTATAAAAAACAAGGTTTAGCTAATACAGAAATTGCTCAGTTAGAAAAACTAGGTATGTCGTATCGAACATATATTTTCAAGAAAAATATTGATATTAAAAATGTTAAAAAAGGGGCGCAAAATGCTGATGTCTGGATAGTACAAAAAATACTTGCGTCATTAGGTTTTGAAATAATTTTAGATGGAAGGTTTAAAGAAAATACAGCACAAGCAATACTATCATTTCAAGAACAATATAAGCTATACCCTACTGGTGAAATAGATGTTTTAACAGAGAAAAAATTATTGGAAAAATATAATGAATTACCATGACTGAAGAGGAAAAAAACAAACTAGATAATAAACTAAATAAGCTAGAAGCTCTAAAAGACATTATCTTTGGAGAAGAAAAAAGGGAATACGATGATGAATTTGCAGAAGTTCAGAACAAAATATCTATTCAAGGGACTGAATTAGAGAAAAAAATCAACGAGCTATCTCTTGCTCTTGACGGTCAATTAAAGAAAACGCAAGACGCTTTTGATGAAAAATTGACTCAAATGAAAGAAGAGCTAACAACAACCCTCAATGGACTAAATGACTCTAAACTAGATAAGAAGCAATTTATTTCGTTATTCGATAAAGTAGTTCAAAACGTAAAATAGTCTTACATATTTTAGATGGCTAAAGATTTTAAAGACCTTCATGAACTGAAAGAGTTTTTCAGAAGCAAAGATGATGTACCTATCTCTTTGGATGAACAGGTACAATCTTTAGGGGAACAACTAAATGAAAAAATTGACTTAAAGGCTAACTCTAAGCTTGTCTTTCAAGATAGAATCAAGTACTTGAAAGAACATTTCCCTGAACTTTTTGGTCCTGCTGTAGCAGAGTCTATAAAAACTCAGATTGAGCAATCACGAGAAAGTATTGTTAACGCACTGTATCCCATAATGGGACAAATGATTAAAAAATACATTACTCAAGAAATTAAAGTATTAAGCGAAAAGGTGGATGAAAAAATGGCTGATTTATTTTCTTTAGAAGGAATAAAGAGAATGATAAAATCTTGGTTTTCAGGGACATCACCTAGCGAAGAAGTGCTGGCTTCTTTAGCAGAAGCTAATATTGAACAAGTTTTCCTTATTGAGCAGAATACAGGCTTGTTATTGGGGAGTTATTCTATTCATCAAAAAATAGATGAAGATATGGTTGCTGGTATGTTAACAGCCATTAAATCATTTATCAATGATGCATTAGATCAATCAGTTAACGAACAAATAGAGCATATAGAGTATAATACGCACAAAATTGTAGTTAGAAATCTTGGTGGCTATTACATTGCTGTTGTAGTATCTGGTATTACAAACGAGGCATTTAAGAAAAAACTGGATGATTTAATCATGACTTTTGGAGAGAAATTATCCAAAAAACATCTATCAGAGACAGCTCAGTTAGATGAAGAATTACTGAGAAATGATATGAAATCACACTTTGAACTTAGTACACGTGATTAGTAAGAAAATTATACTTCTCGGTAAATACGGTGTTGGGAAAACTTCTTTAACCAACAGGTTTGTTCATAGTAAATTTTCAGAGGAATACTTAACAACAATAGGTGTTAATATTGAAAAGAAAGTTGTTCATACATCAAAAGGAGATATCTCTCTTATTATTTGGGATATTGCAGGTGAATCTTCTCAATCCAAGGTGTCAAACACATATAAATTAGGGGCTGCAGGTATTTTATATGTTGTTGACTTAAGTAGACCAACAAGCTATGAGAGTTTACCAGAAGAAATTGAGGAATTAGCTAAATTACTACCCAACGTACCAGTGATTGTATTAGGCAACAAAAAAGACTTATTCACCGAAAACCAACTACAAGAACTAGATAAAAAAATTAAATTCAGTAAGAAATTATTTACCAGTGCTAAAACAGGAGATGAGGTGGAACAAGCTTTTTCTCAGTTAGCCGAGTTAATAGTTTAAACTTAATTTTTAATGGACCTTTCTAAACTAAAAACGGCATACTTTGAGGACAAGTCTCAATTTGTCTTATTTGAGCAGGATGGGGGAATTAAAGATTCATGCAATTCGCTAATCGAGTTGGACCTTTCAACTTCTTTGTATGATCAAATGCCTTTGATAGATAGTATCAAAGAAACATTTAAAACATTACCTACTGATGAAGAATTAAACTATCCATGCGTAAATCATATCATTGATGGGGCAATAAAGTATTTTGACTTTCATTTTAGAAGATCATCTAAAGTAGGGAAAGTGCTTTGGATTATTATTGATGTAACGGAACAATACGAACAATTGATCCATGTTCAACAAGAACGTAACCATGCAGCAATTAGTGAAGAAACATTATCACTACAGAGAAAAACATTACAGCTAGAAAAAAAAATACTGGAATTACAGAATAAAGAATTACAGCAAATTCAAGAATTTAAAACATCCTTTTTTGCTAAGGTGAGTCACGAATTACGAACTCCTGTAAGTAGTATCTCTGGATTAAGTAAAATGTTAACTGAAAACAAAAATGACGAAACTATTTCTTCTATTCAGGCTGTATCTAATCATTTACTCTCCATCGTAAATGATGTCCTAGATTTATCAAAGTTAGAAACAGGAAAACTAGACTTGACACCATCTGATTTTGATTTCAGAAAAGTAATAAAAGAAGTGACTCATTCTTTTTCTTATTTAATAAAAGAAAAAAATATTGACTTAATCTCTGATATTGACTCCTCAATCCCTAATTATATACATGGAGACTATGTTAGATTAACCCAATTGCTATTTAATCTATTATCTAATGCTATTCGGTTTACAGATAAAGGAGAGGTGAAATTGCTTATTAAGAGAAAAAAACCAGGTGCAGGCATACATTTATTCTTTAAGGTAAAAGATAGTGGTGTAGGAATAGAAAAAGATAAAGTGACGTATATCTTCGAACCTTTTATTCAAGAAGAGGCAAATACCTATCAAAAACATGGTGGTAGTGGATTAGGTCTTTCTATCGTGAAGCAATTAGTTGAACTTCAAAAAGGAAATTTAACCATAGAAAGTGAAAAAGGGATAGGTACTACAATAGCATTTGACATTATTTATAAAGAAGCTCATTCAGATAAAAAAAGAAGAAATAAGGTAACGCCTTCGCTTACTAATGTATCTGTTTTGCTAGTAGAAGATGACATATTGAATCAAAAGGTAGGAGAGCAATTATTAATAAAAGAAGGAGCAAACGTTGTGGTAAGCTCTGATTGGTTTACTACTTTAGAATCATTAAAAAGTCATTCTTTTGATCTTTTATTATTAGACAATACGTTGCCTGATTGTAAGGCTGAAGATATTATTTTATATATTAGAGGACTGTCTACTGGTTTAAATTCTAAAGAATTGCCTATTTATATATTGACTGGCGGAATTACAGAAGAGAAAAAAACTCATTTAAAAGAAATAGGAAGTAGGGCAATCTTTTTTAAACCATTGACTTCAAAAATCATAAAAACCATTCAACAAGAAATCCAATTATGAGTACCGAAAAGATATCAATAGATTTAGATTTTCTACAATCAATAGCAGGCTCAAAGGCTAAATTGATTGAGCTATTGGAAACATTTAAGAGTAAAATTCCTATTGACTTAAATGCTCTTAATGAGTACATACAAGAAAATAATTGGTCTAAAGTAGAAAAATTAGCACATAAGGTAAGGCCTAATTTCAGTTACCTAGGAGCGCACCCTCTAGCAAACCTTGTAGAAGAAGTAGAATATCAAGCATCAGGATCACAGGATAAAGATTTCTGTGAAAAAACACTAAACACGATAACCGAAGATTACACTATAATCTGTAAATTAATAGATGAACAGCTAATCAAATTAAAAAATGAGTAAGATATTAAGTTGTGTAGTAGTAGATGACGATGAATTGTCATTGAAAGTAGTAGAAGCATTAATAGAAAAAACGGATTCTTTAGCCTTAAAGGGACTTTTTCAGCAACCAAGTGAAGCCGTCTCGGCGGTTACGGATGATTCTGTAGATATTTTGTTTTTAGATATCGAAATGCCAGAGATGACAGGTCTTGAGCTATTGAATGCCCTAAATAATCACCCATATGTGATTTTGATAAGCACAAAAACAGAGTATGCTTTAGAAGCATATAAGTATGATGTGGTAGATTATTTAGTAAAGCCACTTGACTATTCTCGCTTTTTACAAGCGATAGAGAAAGTGAAGAAACGCATAAAAGAAAAAGCTTCGAGTTCTACTGAAAAGAAACAAGAGAACGTATACATTAAAGTAGATTCTATGTTGGTCAACTTCAATTTGAAAGATATTTTATATATCGAAGCATATGGAGACTATATCAAAATTCATACACCAGGGAAAGTACATGTAGTGTATTCTACTATGAAGAAGATAGAAGAAAAGCTCCCTTCTGATGAGTTTATTCGAATACATAGATCTTACATTGCACGACTAGATAGAATCAAAAACATTGATCTTAATAGCGTTCAGGTAGAACAAAAAGTGATCCCTGTAAGTAACAGTTATAAAGAAAGTCTATTATCCAGAGTAAAGACATTTTAGGTTGAAGAAGAATAAAAGAAATAAAGAGGGTGGAGTAGTATATTCCACTAATCCAGATTTTGATCACAGTTTTGCTGAAGCACTTGGGCAGAAATCACGTCCTGAAAAAGAGAACTTAAAAGTACATCTTACTCGTTTAAAAGGAAATAAAGAAGTCACTGAAGTAAGAGGTTTCACTATGCCTGATAGTGATGTAAAAGAACTGGCTAAGCAATTAAAGTCTGCTTGTGGAGTAGGAGGGTCATCTAAAAATGGAATTATCCTTTTACAAGGTAATCACAGAGATAGGGTTATGACTCTTCTGTCTGACCTTGGTTATAAAGCTAAAAAATCAGGAGGATAATTTTTTAAAAAAAAAGAGTAAAAACAAAATTGTCTTTACTCTTTTTTAAATCCAATATATTCCTCCAGCAATCAGACAAACTTAACGTTAAAAGTCTGTTCGTAAAGATCGCAATAGATAACGAATTTTTAAGCTATTGATACTCTTTTGAATTCACTTACAGTCATTCCTTTCACAGTACCTTCCAATAATTGAGAGATCGTTTTAGAAGGATCTTTTACAAATTGTTGATTCAACAAGGTATTTTCTTTGAAGAATTTATTCAATTTTCCCATTGCAATTTTCTCTAACATTGCTTCTGGCTTACCTTCTTCTCTTGCTTGCTCCTTCCCTATTTCTACTTCTTTTTCGATTATCGTGCTATCCACACCATCTTTATCTAAAGCAACTGGGTTCATAGCAGCTATTTGCATAGCGATATCTTTTCCTACTTCTTCAACGTTTTCACCATTAGTTCCATTTAAGCCAACTAACACACCTAATTTTGAATTAGAGTGTAAGTAAGGGACTACACATTCTGACTCTAAAGATTCCATAGACGACAATTCTATTCTCTCTCCTATTTTCCCCATTAAATCAGTCACATGCTCTCCAAATGATCTACCGTTATATTGAGCATTGAATAATTCGTCTTTACTAGCAGGCTTTGCTTCCATTGCTGTATCTACCATTGCATTACCTAAAGAAATGAATTCTTCGTTTTTTGCTACGAAATCTGTTTCACAGTTTAATGAAAGAACTACTCCAAATTTCTGATCTGAACTTTGTCTAAAAAAAACAACCCCTTCTGTTGCTTCTTTATCTGCTCTCTTTGCAGAAATTTTTTGTCCTTTTTTTCTAAGCAGTGCAACTGCTTCATCAAAATCAGCATTTGTTTCTGTTAATGCTTTTTTGCAGTCCATCATTCCTGCACCAGTAAGCTGTCTTAGCTTATTTACTTCTTGAGCTGTTATAGCCATTATTCACTTAATTTTAATTGATACTAAATTCTTAAAACAAAAAATGAACATTAAGTTTATTAATGTTCATTTTTATGCCTACTATTTTTTTGTCAAAACTACTTTGCCGCAGGTACTTCTTTCTTTTCAGCTTTTGGGGCTGCTGTTTTTTTTGCAGGCGCTTTCTTTTCAGCTTTCCCTTCTTCTTTTGCCTCAGTTTCTGCTTTTGCAGTTTCTGCTGCTACCTCAGCCTCAGCTTCTTTATCTTTAGATTTCTCCGCTTTTCTTTCAGATAGGCCTTCTTCTATTGCTTTACAAAATTCTTTTGTAATAACAGAGATTGATTTGAATGCATCGTCATTACCTGGAATCACGTAATCAACTCCTTCTGGATTTGAATTCGTATCTACCAATGCGAAAACTGGGATATTTAATTTCTTAGCTTCAGCGATTGCAATGTGCTCTTTCTTTACATCAACAACGAACATAGCAGATGGAAGTCTCGTTTGATCAGCGATTCCACCTAATACTTTTTCTAGTTTCTCTTTATCACGAGTAAGCATTAAACGCTCTCTCTTTGCTAAGTTTTTGTACATTTCAGATTTCATCAATTTATCCATTGACGACATCTTTTTCAATGACTTTCTTACAGTTGTAAAGTTAGTTAACATTCCACCTAACCATCTTTCTGTTACGAAAGGCATATTTAATCTACCTGCTTCTTCTTCAACTACTAACTTAGCTTGTTTCTTAGTGGCTACAAATAGTATTTTTCTACCTGCTTTCACTATATTTTTAACAGCTGCTTTTGCTTCTTCTAGACCTGCAACAGTTTTATTCAAATCAATGATATGAATACCGTTCTTTTCCATGAAGATGTAAGGAGCCATTCTTGGATCCCACTTGCTAGTTAAGTGCCCAAAGTGAACACCTGCGTCTAATAATTCTTTTTGTTTCTTATCACTCATGTCTGTAGTGTGCTGAATTTTAACGTTTACTGAATTGGAATTTCTTTCTTGCTTTTCTTCTTCCTGGCTTCTTACGTTCAACCATTCTAGGATCACGAGTAAGGTATCCTTCAGGCTTCAATAACAACCTATTTTCAGCGTTTATTTCACAAAGAGCTCTAGACACGGCTAATCTTACCGCTTCAGATTGTCCTGTGATACCACCACCTTTTACGTTTACAGAAATATCGTATTTATCTTCCTGACCTGTTAACTCTAAAGGGTGAGTTACTTTTCTCTGTAGTTGTGAAGTAGGAAAAAACTCTTTAAGGTCTTTATCGTTTACAGTAATAGCTCCTTTACCGTCTTTTAGGTAAATCCTAGCTACCGATGCTTTTCTTCTTCCGATTGTGTTGATTACTTCCATCAATTAAAATTTCATTGTTGTAGGGTTCTGAGCTTGGTGAGGATGCTCAGCGCCAACATGTACATGTAGGTTAGTATAAAGTTTTCTTCCTAATTTGTTCTTAGGTAGCATTCCTTTAACTGCTGCTTCAACCAATTTCTCTGGCTTCTTCTCCAATAATAACTTTGGAGTAGCAAAACGCTGACCACCAGGATAACCTGTGTGTCTTACATATTGCTTATCAGTCAATTTCTTTCCTGTAAGTTTTACTTTCTCTGCATTGATAATGATTACATTATCTCCACAATCTACGTGAGGAGTGTAATTAGGTCTGTGCTTTCCTCTTAATACTTTAGCAACATCACTTGCTAATCTTCCGAGCACTTGATTTTCAGCATCAATAACGACCCATGACTTAGTCACAGTAGCCTTATTTGCAGAAATTGTTTTATAACTTAATGTGTTCAAAACTTACTTATTTTTGTTTAATCCGATCCACCTCTGGTAAAAACGGAGTGCAAATATAAAACTATGAATTTGTTTTTCCAATTTAGGTCATCTTTTTTTTACTACTTATCTAAATAGTTGCTTCTTTTGTAGTGATTAAGATTATGAGATTTTAAAATAATTAGAAGGTGAAGTGCTTTAATACCACTATTTCAAAATCTGATATATTTATTCTACCTCGCTAAAAAACACTTGCTATTGTGTAGCCTCCTACTATCAATAGGTGACCAACATAACTCTGTTCTTTAATTATATTTAATAAAGGAAAATAATACGTATAAAATAATTAGATGTCTTGGCTTCATTTTTTAAAATTCCTGCATTCAAGTTACTAACAATTATTCTAATTAAATTCACTCTCAAAAATTTAGATTCCACACTTAACTCCTTTTTCTCACAGATAATTCAAGATTTCAAGTTAAATTTGGGGTTATGAATAGCGCTACGTCCAAAAAGTAGGGTGATTAAAACAGCAAGACAATGAGTAAAACAATGACACTGGATGTTCTTTCCAGCATAAAGGGAGCGGAGGCTTCTAAAGACATAGATAAATTGTTTGCAAATATTAAGAATGCGTCGGTCTCTAATGGAGCAGAAGGAGTGGATTTTTTGGCTTCTGGAGTAACTATCGATAGCTTGAGAGCGGATGTAGTAAATGAAAGTACGGAAGTGGAAAAGGCATTGATAAAAGAAAATTTTCCGAAAGAGAAAAACGGTTATTTGGTGGTAGCTAAGGTAATAGACTAATGGGATCGGAGATACAGAAAATACATAAATTGCTGACATCTAGAAAGGTGTCGTGTACAGAGCTGATCCAAGAGCGATTAGACGGCTTAGAAAAGAACACACATGCTACGGTTAATTTTTTGCTGACTGACTTTGCGTTGGAACGAGCACAAAAGGTAGATGCAAAACTGAATAAAGGCGAGAAAATAGGGCTGCTAGAAGGTGTTCCTTTTGGGATAAAAGATGTGTTCTTGCTGCAAGGGCAACCTGCATCAGCAAGCTCGGACTTTTTGAAGGCATACAAATCGCCCTACACAGCAACGGCTATTCAGCGTCTATTAGACGAAGGAGCTATTCCTATTGTAAAAGAAAACTGTGATAGCTTTGGTCACGGAAGTACAAGTGAAAATACAGTTTTTGGTTCAGTCAAAAATGCATTGGACGACAGCTTAGTTGGTGGTGGTTCTAGTGGTGGAAGTGCAGTGAACGTCGCTTTGCAACATACGGCTTTTTCTATCGGTGGAGATACAGGTGGTTCCATCCGTCAGCCAGCAGGCTACAATAAAGTGTACGGACTAAAACCGACTTACGGGAAAATCTCTCGTTACGGAATAATGGCTTATGCTTCTTCTACGGATTGTGTAGGTCCTATTGCGAATAGTGTGGAGGATGTTGAATTGCTATTGAATGTAATGGCAGGGGAAGATGTGCATGATCAAACTACTTTCACTTCTGAAACCGTAGATGCTTCTGTTGCTCTTGAACCTAAAAAAGTAACGATTGGCTATTACAAAGAGTTTGTAGAAGGAGACGGACTGAATGCTACAATCAAAGCAGATTTCTTTACTTTATTGGATCAGTTGAAAGCTGAAGGCGTTTCGATCAAAGAATTATCCTTTGCTCAGTCAGATGCCTTAGTTTCTACTTATTATGTATCTGTATTGGCAGAAACGGCTTCTAACTTAGCAAGGTTAGATGGGACCATGTATGGTAATCGTTTGGAAGCAGATACGTTGAAAGACAGTTACTCATTGACTCGTTCGGAGAATTTTACGGAAGAAACAAAGAAAAGAATAGTAGGAGGGAATCAAGTATTGTCGGAAGGACATGCAGATGAGATTTACACCAAAGCAACAGCCATTCGATCTCAGATTACGGCTTGCTTTACCAAAGATTTAGAAGGTGTATCAGTGATTTTGTCGCCTGTGTCGCCATCGTTACCACCAAAAATTGGAGAGGGATTGAAGGATCCGTTGGCGATGTACTTATCAGATATTTATACGATTGGGTTCAGTTTGGCTGGGCTGCCTACGCTGGCAATACCTGCAGGAACAGAAACGGGTATCCAGATTACGGGAGACAAAAGAGAAGAAGAATTACTATTGAGATTTGCTACGCTAGTAAATTCATTAAGTAAATAAGAAGACATTCATGTGAAATAGTACAAAGTACAAAGTATTAAGTATCAAGTATTTCTAAATGAGATGTTTTGTACTTCGTACTTGGTACTTCGTACTTCATACTAATTTTAAGTAATGAAAGTAAGTGAACTGACAAAAATATTGGAACAAGAAGGGTTGGAAACAGTCATAGGACTGGAAACTCATGTTCGATTAAATACAGCAACCAAGTTGTTTTGTGCTTGCCCTAATCAGGAATCGGAGGAAGCGAACCATAACATTTGTTCTGTTTGTACGGGTCAGATGGGAGTATTGCCAGCTATTAATTCAGAGGCAATCAAGAAAGCAATTTACTTTGGTAAGGCAGTTTCTTCGTCCATGAAAAATGAGGTGATCTGTTGGGATAGAAAGCATTACGAATACCCAGATCAGCCGAAGAACTTTCAGCTAACACAATTTCAAAAACCAATTATTCCTGATGGTGAGGTGAATTGTTACCGTAACGATGGAACGAGCTTTTCTGTGCAATTAGAGCAAGTGCATTTGGAAGAAGATGCAGCAAAATTACAGCACGAGAAAAACAATACCTTAGTAGATTTTAATAAGTCGGGTGTACCATTGATTGAGGTGGTAACGAAGCCTTGTATGCGTAGAATAGAAGATGCTTCTACTTATGCTCAGTACGTGCAGCGAATTGTGCAGAACTTAGGGATTTCGGAAGCGAACTTAGAAAAAGGTGAGTTTAAATCGGACGTGAGTGTGTCCTTACGGAAAAAAGGAACGGAGGTATTAAATGCCAGAACGGAAATTAAAAACTTGAATTCATTTAAGTTTATGATCGAGGCATTGGAGGAGGAAATCACAAAGCAACTCGATTATTACCAAGAAAACAAAGACTTTAGACCAGACCAAACCACGGTACTGTGGGATGAGGAATTGAAGCAAACTAAAACGATGCGTAAAAAAGAATATGCATCAGATTATCGTTTTGTATTGGAGCCAGATATTCCTGCGGTAGATATCCGTCAGGCGGTAAAAGACATTCAAGTAGACCAAGCATTGCTGCCGTATTCTATTGAAACTACCTTGATAAAAGGTGATGTTTTACCACAAGATGCGAAGTTCTTTACATCAGATGCTATTCGATCTCAGGTGTTTTTAGCATTGAATGCCGAGTTTAACGCCCCCTCTTTTGTGGCTAAAACATTGGCAAACAATATTAAGCCAGAAGATTATGGAAACATTTCTACAGATGTTTTGAAAGAAACCTTCGGCTTGCTAAAAGCAGAAAAGGTAACACCTGTTTTGTTTCAAACGGCTATTAAAAAAGTATTGAAGGATTCATCGTTCGATTACCTAAAATTCTTCAAAGAGAATTCTATTTCTGACGATAAGGTAGCACAAAGCATTGCCGAAGTAATCAGTGAGAATCAAGCGGTAGCAGATGAGATTCAAGGTGGTAATGTAAATAAGGCTGGAATTCTTGTTGGAAAGGTATTACAAAAAGTAGGTAAAGGAGCAAACGGAAAAGTAATCCGTCAGCAAATCATTGATCAATTAGCGGCGAAAGAGGCAGCTAAAGTTTCTACTTCTACTGATTCAGGAGAGATAACTACGGCTCAAACAGCTGAAGAGAAAGAAGAAGAAAATAGGTTCGCAGACTATCCATTGGTCGTAAAAGAAAATTACCGAACGGATGTAGTCAAAAATATTACGGAAGAAGATATCAATAAAGAGATTTCTGTTGCTGGTTGGGTAGCGAGTGTAAGAGATCACGGAGAGCTGGTATTTATCGACTTAAGAGATGCGAGTTACGAAGTGTTACAAGTTCGTTTGATCAGAGCCAACTTTACGAATCTAGACGATTTAGGCAAACTAAAACCAGAATCTGTCATTGCAATTACAGGAACAATCGTACAACGTACAGAAGAAGACTACAACCCAAGTATCCGTACAGGGAAGTTGGAAATGGAAGCGACTGTTCTAGATGTGTTAAATGTGTCTAAAACATTGCCTTTCGAAATCAAAAAGGCAGCAGCTACCAACGAAAGTATTCGCTTCAAATACAAATTCTTAGACCACAGAAGCAGAGAGAACAGACAAGCGATTATCAACAGACACAAAGTCATAAAGGTAATCCGTGATCGTCTGGACGATCAGGAGTTTATCGAGGTAGAAACACCTATCTTAAACGCAGGAACGGACGAAGGTGCAAGAGAGTTTATTGTGCCAAGTAGAAAGCAACCGGGTTCATTTTACACCTTGCCACAAGCACCACAGCAGTGTAAGCAGATGCTGATGGTCGGTGGGTTCGATAAGTACTTCCAGATAGCTCGTTGTTTCAGAGACGAGGATTCTCGTGGTGACAGACAGCCAGAGTTTACTCAACTAGATATTGAGATGGCATTTGTAAGTATGCAGAATATCATCGATCTGAATACTGAATTACTGCAAGATGTAGTCAAAAAAGTATATGGGAACAAATGGCAAATGAAGCCTTTCCAAGTGATTCCATATTACGAGTCGATGGAGAAATACGGAAACGACAGACCTGATCTACGTTTTGGATTGGAAATGCAAACGATTACCGATGAGGTAAAAGAGACAAGCTTCCAAGTATTTGCTAAACCAATCGAAGAGGGTGGAATTGTGAAGTGTATCAAGGTACCTGCGGAATATCAGAAAAAGCGAATCTCAAAAGGACAGATCGAAAAGCTAACAGCTATTGCTCAGGACTTGGGATTAGGTGGATTGGCATATATTATTGTAAATGAAAATGATTTACAGTCGCCAATCATTAAATTCTTAGGTGAAGAGATTGCACAGAAAATCATTGACAAAACAGAAGCTAAAGTAGGTGATATTGTATTCTTCTCTGCTGCTGATTATGATACAGCAAATAAAGCATTGAGTGCGGTTCGTTTGGAGTTAGGAACCATGTTAAACCTAATTAAGCCAAAAGAATTACACCCTGCATGGGTGGTAGATTTTCCATTCTTTGAGAAAACAGATGAAGGAAGATGGACGTTTACACACAACCCGTTCTCTATGCCTAACATTGAGCACGTACAGAAACACTTAGACGGAAAAGATATTGCTGGAATCATTGCTCAACAATATGACTTGGTTTTAAATGGGTATGAAATAGGTGGCGGTTCTATTCGTGCGCACAAAGCAGAAATATTAGAAGCAACCTACAAAAACATGGGTTATGATGCCGAAGATATGAGAAAGAGTGTCGGTCACATGTATGATGCCTTTCATTTCGGAGCGCCACCACATGGAGGTATTGCCTGGGGAGTTGATCGTCTCTTGATGATCTTAGAAAAGAAAAATTCTATTAGAGAAGTAATTGCTTTCCCTAAAACAGGTTCTGGAGAAGATCTATTATTCGGAGCACCGTCACCACTTTCTACCAAGAAAGTTGAAGAGATGAATGTGAGGGTGATTGGAGAGAAGGGGTAGTTTTTTTTTATTTTTTCATGTCATAATAATGAGTTTTAATGCTAATTAAAAGGAGATGAAAGTAACTCACTTTATTTATTTAATATCATTTGTGTTAAGCATTTTATTCAAAATCTGGATGTTTAATATACAAAAGAATCAAGCGTTTGGTGTCGCTTATTATGAATCCGTAACCTTCTTAATCTATTTTGGAATTATTGTTTTACTTTCAATTATGAGCTATGCTAGAAAAAACAAAAAACTTTGTAAAGATCTGTTAGTAACGATTCCAATTTCTTTGATAATTGTAATTCTTATAAGTATTGTAAGGTTCCCAAATTAACTATGAATTGAATACTTTTTAGACCTGAAAAAAAACACTCGATCCCTTTCCATTTAAGTATTAGTACTTTTTTTAAATCACCATTTGTTAAAAAGTAATAAATTTATTACCTTAAAATATGAAATATAATGAGTTGTTTAAACTCTTAAAAAAGGATGGATGGTATGAAGTCCGACAAAAAGGTAGTCATATCATTATGAAACATTCTACCAAAGAAGAACAGCTTACAGTTCCTTTTCATGCTAGTAAAGAAGTGAAAAAAGGTTTATTGAGAGCTATTTTGAAACAAGCAGGAGTCAAAACGAATAAAAGATGAAAAAACCTAACATTCAATTTACAATTGTAAAAGAAGATACTGGATACAGTGCTACTGCTCAAGTAGGAGACGACTTTATTGCTACTGAAGGTGATTCGTTTAACCATTTAAAAGAAATGGTACTAGAAGCTACTAATTTAACCATGGAAGAGAAAGGGTTTAATTATGAAGGGAAAGATATTTCATTTACCTATGATTTAGGAAGTTTCTTTGAGTTTTATAAAGTAATTAACGCAAAGGCATTATCCGAAAGAATAGGAATGAACCAAAGTTTATTGGCTCAATACATTAAAGGCAACAAAAAACCATCAAAAACACAAACCAGAAGAATATTAACTGGTGTTCAACAAATTGGAAAAGAGTTAGCAGAAGTTAGTTTCTTGCTCTAGTTTTAATCATTCTTTAAAACCAGTATTGGTCTAGCTAATAAACTATTAATTCATCTTCAATCACATTATTTCTATACAATATTCAAGTTATAATTGAATATTGTATAGAAATATATCATATTGAGTTATGATTACAAGAGAGATTACTCCTGAACTAATTCAAGTAGCATCAGAATACCCTGTAGTAACGCTTACTGGACCAAGACAATCTGGTAAAACAACCTTGGCAAAATTAACTTTCCCTGCTTACAAATACTGCTCTATGGAAGACCCTGCTCTTAAAGCTTATGCCAGTAGTGATCCAAGAGCATTTTTAAAAGAATACGACTCTCATGTAATCATTGACGAAGTACAAAGAGTACCTCTATTACTTTCTTACATACAAACGTTAGTCGATGCAGACCCTAACAGTACGAAGGGACGATTTATTTTAACAGGCTCTCATCAGTTGGAATTAAGAGCTGAAGTCAGTCAGTCTTTAGCAGGTAGAACGGCGCTATTAACCTTATTACCTCTTAGTATTTCAGAGGTAGAAACTATTGAAAAAGAAATGGATCGGGATGATTTTTTATTCAAGGGTTTTTTCCCTAGAGTTTATCAAGATAAAATAAATCCATCTAGAGCATATGCTAATTACTACAGAACATATGTAGAGCGAGATGTAAGACAACTCATTAATTTAAAAGATGCTTCTTTGTTTGAAAAATTCATCAAACTAATGGCAGGCAGAGTGGGACAAATACTCAATCTAAATTCATTGGCTAATGATGTAGGGGTAAGCAGCACCACCTTAAAAAAATGGCTATCTATTTTAGAAGTCTCTTTTATTTTGTACAAGCTGTCTCCTTTTTATGAAAATTTTGGAAAGAGAGTAATAAAATCACCGAAGTATTATTTTACAGATGTTGGTTTACTTTGTTTCTTATTGGGCATTCAAGATAAAAAACAGATTAGTAGAGATCCCTTAATTGGAAATATTTTCGAAAACTTAGTGGTAATAGAAAGCCTTAAAAGTCAGTACAATCAAGGTAAAACAGATGCTCTTTATTTCTTTAGAGATAATAATGGAAACGAAGTAGATATTGTCTTTCAAGATGGAAGAAAATTAATTCCAATAGAAATCAAATCATCTTCCACTTTTTCAACTCATTTTATCAAAGGGATTGAGAAATTTCAAAAAACAGCTAAAGAAGCAAAAAAGGGGTGTATTATTTATTCTGGTGACTTCACTCCTGAAACCGATACGTATAAAGTTTTGAATTTTAAAGATACCAAATCAGTATTTGTGCCGGCCTAACCTTAATTCTAGCGATTCTTTTTTAACACGACTCGAGCATGAAAAACTGCTTTTATTATTCCCTGTAGACACTCTGTAGATCCATTACTACTTCCTGGCAACGTAACAATCAACGTTTCGTTAATGTAACCGGCTACTAATTGAGAATGCATAGCCAGAGGACTTCTATCCAGTCCATGCTGATACATGGCTTGAACAACTCCTTTTGCCTCATAGTCAAATTCTTGTTCCAATACTTGAATCAATGGAGAACCTAAACCCGTACCGCCTATCGTAAAAATGACTGGTATGTCTTTAACAACCCATTCTTTAATACTTCCCAAAATAGCATCAGGTGTTGAACTAACTATTTTATAACCTTCAATAGTTGTTTCTTTTTCTTCTAGTACACTTTTCACTTTCTGTCCTACCGTATCTTCTTTTTTTCCCGATGAAATAGCATCAGAACAAAGTAAAATAGCTGCTCTATGAATGTGTTTACTAAACTTAGGCTTATCGCTCTTCCCTCCTTTTTTTTCCAATAAATGGATGTCACTTATTTGAATATCTTTTTGACCTAATGGTTTTAATAAATCGTAGATTGTAAGTGCCGCAACAGAAACACCTGTTAAAGCTTCCATTTCGATACCTGTTTTTCCTACATATTTAGCATGAGCTACAATGTAAATACCTGTTTTTATTTCTTGTTTAGAAACATACTCTAACAAGGCTTTGTCATCGTAATAAAAAAACTGAAATTGAAAAGCATCTATCCCCACTGGATGACAATGTGGAATAAGGTCTTGTGTTTTTTTAGCACCAATAAAACCTGCTGCTTTGGCAATATTAAACAGATCCCCTTTGGGTAATTTTTCAGCTTTTGCTAAATCGATTACTTCTTTATTGCACATTACCATTCCTATGGCTGTTGCAGTCCGTAGTGTACTTATTTTATGCGTAATGTCGTTCATCTTTCTTAATACAGTTTGTCTGAATCTGCGAGGTACAACTCTAAAAAATCTGTAAATGTTTCTGCTACAAAAATTGTTTTTTCATTAAATTCTGTCGCTGCACCGTAGCCTTTGTATACCTTTCCATTTTGTTTAGAAAACCCAATCCATGGACAAAACAAGACCGAATCACTGAAGGGAATCATGTCATAATTCATACTGAAAATAAGCGCTTCTTTTTCAATTTTTGTAGTATCCCAAATATGATGTCCGTCAAAACCTTGGTAACCAGAAAAACCATTTACCTTCGTGTAAAAGTCGATAAAGTCTTGTGGAAAGTTAAAATCAAAAATCTTTGATAAAGTTGAGATAACAGATGGATTTATTCCTTCATTCAAAGAAATGTTTAATTCTTTTATCTTATGTATGATTTCATTCATTTAACGATACAGTTGTATTACTTGGACAAACTGAAAAACTTAGACTAGATTTTCTTTCATTGCTACTTTAACTAACTCGACAGCATTTTTCACTTCTAGCTTTTTCATCATATTAAACCGGTGAACCTCTACTGTACGAACGCTTAGACCAAGTTTCTCAGCAATTTCTTTACTATTTAATCCATTTACAATCAATGCTAGTATTTCTCTTTCTCTACGTGATAGTACGCTATCTTTTTTACCAGAAAAGCCAGAACCAGCCTTCATTTTCTGAAGATACCCTTCTGCCATAATTCGAGATACATCGGTAGAAAAATATTTTGTCCCATCATTTACTGTTACAATCGCTTTAATAAACTCTTCTCTATCAGTGTCTTTTAATAAATAACCCATAGCTCCAGCTTCTAAACTATCTAAAATATAATCTTGATTATCATGCATAGAAAGCATCAAACACTGTGTTGCAGGATATGCCTTACTAATCTCACGTACTGCTTCTATCCCATTCTTTTTAGGCATGGTAATGTCAATGACAGCCACATCAGGCGATAGTGTTTTTACCAATTCAATTGCTTCGTTTCCGTCACTCCCCTCACCTATTACTTCTAATTCCTCAAAGTCTTCTAGAGACGACTTTATCCCACTTCTGATCAAATGATGATCGTCAATAAGTACTACCTTAATTTTACTCATATTCTAAAGTACATATTTATTCTCAATTTCCTACCCACTAATAGGTACTTCAATAAAAACACGAGTCCCTTTTCCTGGAACACTATCAATCGAAAACTTACCTTTTACTAACTTTATCCTCTCTCTCATATTAACCATCCCTCTACCATATTGAGACGAAAAAGTACGAGGTATGGAAGAATCGAACCCTTTTCCATGATCAGATATAGAAATTAAGATACTCTCCCTCGTTGCATCCATTACTACATCTAATGTTTCCGATTCAGAATACTTAATCGCATTATTTATGGCTTCTTGCACTGTTCGGTAGATGGTTACCTCTTTCGTTTTATCTACTCTTGTGTACTCATTCTCCAAAGAAAAAGTCATTTTAATATCTGTATGCTTAGTTAATTCTTCCGTTAATATTTTCAAAGCCGATACCAATCCATAATCACCCAAAACACTAGGCATCAGGTTAAACGAAATTTTACGAGTTTCAGAAATAGTATCGTACAACATCTTTTTTATCCCTTCTAATTTAAGTTGCTGTTTTTCTGAATCTTCCAATTTCAGGCTATCTACATTAAATTTAAGTGCTGATAATATCTGTCCTAATCCATCATGTAATTCTCGAGCTATCCGTTGTCTCTCATCTTCTTGCCCTTCTAATACAGAGATTGACTTAATACGTTGTTCATCTACTTTTTCTTCAATTTTAGATGAAATAGTAGTGAAAACTGCCAAACAAGTAGTTACTTCATTTTCAAGCCCTGTAAGTGGTGTACAGGTCATATCCATCCATAATTGTTTCCCTTCTTTGGTATGTAAGACTAATTCATGCTTCCATATTTCCCCTTCTTCAATAGATGCCCATAGTTTATTAAATATAAAAGGACTCTCATATTTGTCGGATAAAAGGTTAAACCTAGTATTTAATAGTTCTCCTTCTTTATAACCTAACAACTTATAAAAATTGGCATTCGCATAATTAATCAAACCAGACGGAGTCAATTTCACCATAAGGGTGGCTTCCGTTAATGCTAAATTTGAATTCTCTAGTGCTCGTAAAGAATGTCCCAAAGCGTAATTAGTTTCTGATAACTTAGTAGCTACTTTCTTAGCCTTCCTTTCAGACTCCTTCACAGCATAGATTGCATTTTTAACACCTTTAATAGAAGGTCTAAAAATAAATAATGCCTCAGCAAATAGAACCAAAATAGTAATGGTAAATAGAATAATCTCAGTTGTTTTTAAAAACTGAAGCTTTCTCTGTGATTCCCTATCATACTGAAATACAATTTTATTCATTAGAGAAAGGAACAGTGCCTCCTCACCAAGTAAAGAATTCATATACCCTTTTGGTAACTCTCCTCCTTGTAGAGATAACACAAAACATGCCTTCTCTTTTAGATTTTGATAATGAGGTTCTATCTTTCGAAATAGTTGATTTATCACCCTACTATTTTCACCCCCAAATCCATAAGATGAGTTTCGTGTTTTTAAAGCCGTATGATATTTACCCCACGTAAGTAATTTCTTTTTTAGGTCTTTTTTGAAAAATTCGTTTTTAGGGTTAGAATTAGTCAAAAGACTTAGTTTACCAATCTGCACACTCAACATTCGCTGTCGACCTGCCAAGTTGATAATATGAGAATCTTTTTCTTGTTCTTTGATGGCTATTTGAATAAATACTTGCCCTACTATAGATAAAAAAGCTACTAATGGTAATGCTATCACATAATTTCTAGAAAATCTAGCAAATACTTTTTCATTGAAAACAGAGTTGTTTTTTAAAGCCATCATTCAAAATTAACATTTAATACTGTGCGATAAAATACGTACTTATTTAAATTAAAATAAGTAATAATACTTAGTTTTTAGAATAATTACTTAACTTTAAGATATTCAGAACTAGATAAACTCAACATAATTTGGAAAATTTAGTAGTAATAGGAAACGGAATGGTTGGTTACAAGTTTTGTGAAAAACTAGTAGCAAAAAATGAATCAAACCAATTTAGAATCACTGTTTTTGGTGAAGAACCAAGGCCTGCATACGATCGAGTTCACCTGAGTGAATATTTTTCAGACAAGAATGCAGAGCGTCTCAGCATGGCGCCTCGATCATGGTATGAAGAAAATAACATTGAGTTAATCACGAATGAACGCATTACAGATATCAACCGTGAATCAAAAGAAATCACTTCCATTACCAATAAAAAATATTCTTATGATCATTTAGTGCTAGCAACAGGTTCATCTTGTTTTGTCCCTCCTATTCCAGGAGTAGAAAAAGACGGTGTATTCGTCTACAGAACCATAGAAGACTTGGACGCTACCATGAACTATGTAGCCAAAATAAAAGCTGATGGAATCCCTAAAAAAGCAGCTATTCTTGGAGGAGGTTTGTTAGGTCTAGAAGCTGCAAAAGCCTTAGTTGATATGGGGTTAGAAACTTCGGTAGTGGAATTTGCTCCACGCTTAATGCCTAGACAATTAAATGACGATGCTAGTAAATCGTTACAAACCAAACTGGAAGACCTTGGAATCAACATTTTATTAAGCAAGGCGACACAAGAAATTACAGGAGAAGGAAAAATTGAAGGGATGCATTTCACCAACGATGATTCATCCACTCCTTTTGACATGCTACTTATATCTGCTGGTATTCGACCAAGAGATGAATTAGCTAAAACATGTGGTTTAGAAGTAGGGACCAGAGGTGGTATCGTAGTGGGTAACGATATGAAAACTTCTGACCCATCTATTTTTGCCATTGGTGAATGTGCTTTATTGAACCAAATGATTTACGGTTTGGTAGCGCCAGGATACGACATGGCTGGTGTAGTTGTAGAACAACTGATTGGAAACAGTGAAACTTCCATGCCAACATATATCGACATGTCTACCAAATTAAAACTAAGTGGTATCGATGTAGCTAGTTTTGGAAACGCTTTAAATGATGACAAAGAGGGAGATGAAATTGTCTATGAAAATGCCGTAGATGGTATTTATAAAAGCGTTATTATTTCAAAAGATAAAAAATCGCTCTTAGGAGGTATTATGGTTGGTGATGCTGAGGATTACAGCATACTACACCAGATTTATCTGAATGGAATGAAAATTCCAGAAAACCCAGAAGACTTAATATTAGGCGCTAGAGGAGGAGATGGTGGAGCACTAGGTAGTGCACTAGACTTACCAGACTCCGCTATTATTTGTTCGTGTGAAAATGTGAGTAAAGGTGCTATTTGTAACTTAGTGCAAGATGAAACTTGTTCAGATGTAAGCGAAGTAAGTGCATGTACAAAAGCAGGTACGGGTTGTGGAGGTTGCAAACCTATGTTGAAAGACTTAGTGACCGAAACACTCAAGTCGATGGGTAAAGTAGTGAAAGATGTGATCTGTGAACACTTTGATTACAGCAGACAAGAGCTTTACGGAATACTAAAGGTTAAAAAAGTACGGTCTTTTAATGAAGCATTAGAAGCTTGTGGTAATGGACACGGATGCGAAGTATGTAAACCCGTTGTGTCTTCAATATTTGCCAGCCTGTACAATGATACGCCTAACAAAGAAGAGGTCACTCAAGATTCGAATGATAGATTCTTAGCAAATATTCAAAGAAATGGAACCTACTCAGTAGTACCAAGAATAGCGGGTGGAGAAATCACACCAGATAAATTAGTGATCCTCGGTGAAATTGGCGTTAAATACAATCTCTATACTAAAATAACAGGTGGAGCAAGAATAGATTTCTTTGGAGCTGAATTGAACGACTTGCCAGCAATATGGAAAGAGTTAATAGATGCTGGTTTCGAAAGTGGTCATGCTTATGGTAAATCGCTACGAACAGTAAAAAGTTGTGTAGGATCAACGTGGTGTAGGTATGGAATGGACGAAAGCATCTCTTTTGCTATTGAATTAGAAAATAGATACAAAGGCTTACGGTCTCCTCATAAAATCAAAGGTGGTGTTTCTGGTTGTATTAGAGAGTGCGCAGAAGCTAGAGGTAAAGACTTTGGTGTAATCGCAGTTGAAGGTGGCTGGAACCTTTACGTTTGTGGGAATGGTGGAGCTACTCCACGACATGCAGAATTACTAGCTGAGCAAATTGATAACGAAACTGTTATTAAATACTTAGATAGGTTTCTAATCTACTACATACAAACTGCTGCTCCACTAATGAGAACGGCAGCATGGCTCGACAAATTAGACGGAGGTATTGAACAACTAAAAAAGATAGTGGTTGAAGATAGCCTTGGTTTATCTGAAGAACTGGAAGCTCAGATGGATTCTCTAGTAGCTGCTTATGAATGTGAATGGAAACAAGCTGTAGAAAACGAAGAAACACAAAGCAGATTTAAACACTTTGTTAACTCTGATGATAGAGATGACAACATTGTTTTTGTTCCATTAAGGGATCAGAAAATGCCTGAACTTTGGAATGCTTAATTAAATTTTTTAAAAATATTTATTTCAAATGGATACTTTATTAGAAAAATATAAGACTGTTAAAAAAGAAAAGGTTAATGTATGGTTCAAAGTAGCTCCAACGGGGGCTTTTCCTAAAAATGGAGGCGCTTGTGTAAAATACAAAGACCTGCAAATAGCTGTATTCAACTTTGATAGAATGGGTGAGTGGTACGCCTGTCAAAACTTATCTCCAGAAAAAAAAGAAAATGTATTATCTAGAGGGATGATAGGAGATGAAAATGGCGAACCCAAAGTAGCCTGTCCTTTACATAAAAAGACTTTTTCATTACTAACTGGTGAAAACCTTAATGGAGACTTAGACCCCATAGCTATTTACCCTGTAAAAATAGAGGATAATTATGTTTTTATAGGTGTTGAAGACTAATCTTTTACTTAAGAATTAATCAATCCTTTCTGGCTTAATCATTGTTGCTATGTTCAGCTGTATTATGCAGTTTAATACGTAAATTAGTGGCCATATGATTTTTTATAGCTTCAAAAGGAGTGAGCTGCTTCCTATACTTTTTTTACTAGTCTCTCTTTTTTTAAGATTTTCAAGTAATGCAGCAAACACAGCTATTCCGACTGTAAATTAAATTTCTTACCATTTAGGATAAAAGTACCAAAAGCACATAGTTATTTCCTTCAGCGTAAGTGATTTTTTTTAAGCTGTGTTTGTATTGCAGTAACAGGGTAATCGCCTTTAAAATTTGCTAAGTATTGAAAATTGCATTATTTTTATTGTGTAGTTGATTCACACCGAGTCTGCATTAAAAAAAAATGCATTTCTCAAAA
>JBGCEI010000030.1:0-6042 GCA_045106295.1 Cyclobacteriaceae bacterium | reverse complement strand
GTGATTTTTAGTAATAGTTCTGGGCCTAAAAGCGGTGGTCTAGGAACTAACGTATGTTCTGTTCGTGCAGTAAGACGTTTTTAAAAAAAGGTAAATAATAGTTTTGTTAAAAAAGCCAAGTGAAATTTCACTTGGCTTTTTTAATTTGCAGCTCTAAGAGTAAAAGTAAACTTAGTAAAGGAGAAACTGAAAAGTGTTCTTTCTTAAAGTTTGTTAAATTTACTAAGTGTGGTAAAGAGCTGTTAGACGGATAAGTACAACTAATGAAAGAAGTGTTAGTAAGTAGAAAGAGTACTTAGTACTTTTACGGTATGAAAAAGCAACTTCAACAGCTTATAGGCAAGCAAACACTTTCTCAACAGGAAGCAGAATGTCTATTGACTGAAATTGGTGAAGGAAAACACAATACGAGCCAAATAGCAGCTTTGCTATCTATTATCGCTTACCGAGGAATTACCCCTGATGAGTTGGCAGGTTTTAGAGATGCCTTACTTTCACTCTGTGTACAACCAGAGATAGACGGTAGTAACCTGATAGATATTGTAGGAACAGGTGGTGATGGAAAAGATACATTTAACATTTCTACTACCTCTTCTTTTGTAGTGGCAGGAGCAGGTTATCAGGTAGCAAAACATGGAAATCATGGTGTTTCTTCATCCGTAGGTTCATCTACGGTCTTGGAATATCTAGGAATTCGCTTTTCAAATAAAAAAGACTTTTTAACTAAAGTATTAGATCAAGCAGGTGTTTGTTTTTTTCACGCACCACTTTTTCATCCTGCTATGAAACATGTTGGTCCTGCTAGAAAAGAGCTGGGTGTCAAGACATTTTTTAATATGCTGGGTCCTTTGGTAAACCCTATACAACCGCAGTACAACTTATTAGGAACATACAACCTAGAAGTAGCGAAGCTGTATCAAGAGACTTTATTGGGTACTGGCAAAAATTACACTGTAGTTCATGCATTAGATGGTTATGACGAAGTATCTCTTACAGGAAATACACAAACAATAGCTGCAACAGGAACAAAAGAATTAACTCCTTCTGATTTTGGATTGTCTCAACTAAAACAATCTGATTTATATGGAGGTGGTAATGTGGAAGAATCTGCAAAACTGTTTTTATCTGTTTTGGCAAATGAGTCTACACAAGCACAGCAAGAAGTGGTATTAGCGAATGCAGGCTTGGCTATTTTTACACGACACAAAGAACAAAAGTCATTAACAGATTGCGTAGAAGAGGCAAGAGTATCTATTGTTTCTGGAAAGGCAAAACAAGTTTTTGAAAAGTTGTTAGGTTTAAGTAAAAACAGAAATTAGCTGAAAATAGAAAAATGAATATTTTAGATCAAATTAACGCTAATACAAAAAAAGAAGTTGCTGAAAGAAAAACGCAGGTAACTGTGTCTAGCTTAGAAAAGCAAGCTTATTTCCAGAGAAACGAATTGCCATCTTTGCGCAAGCATTTATTAGACCCTTCCAAATCAGGAATCATAGCTGAGATTAAAAAGAAGTCACCATCAAAAGGAATTATTAACGACAGCATTTCTGTAGAAGACGTAGGGGAGGCATACCAGGTAGCAGGAGCATCGGCTATTTCAGTATTGACTGATTTTACTTATTTTGGAGGTAAAATGGAGTATCTTAAGGCTGTTCGTGAGAGAGTAAGTATTCCTATTCTCCGCAAGGATTTTATGGTGGACGAATACCAAGTGTTAGAGGCAAAGGCAATTGGAGCAGATATTATTTTGTTAATTGCCGCGTCATTAACACCAAAAGAAATTAAAAACTTAGCACAGTTAGCCAAATCTATTGGATTAGAAGTATTGATGGAAGTACACAATCAAGAAGAGTTGGATAGAAGCTTAAATGAATACTTAGATGTGGTGGGTGTAAATAATAGAAACCTCAAGACGTTCGACGTCTCCACGCAAACATCTCTTGATTTGTTGGATAACATTCCAAACGATTTCCTGAAAATATCTGAAAGTGGATTAAAAGATGCCGCCACGATCAACGAATTAAAACAAGCTGGTTATCAAGGGTTTTTAATAGGGGAGACGTTCATGAAAACTAACAATCCAGGAAAAGCATTATCGGAATTAATTAGTGAGATACAGTAGGATGGGTTTAGGCTAACTCGTTTTTCAATTCTTCCACAACCTTTTTTGAATTACCGATAAATATTTTATCATCAATAAGTGCTACTGGTCGCTTTAAAAAGGTGTATTCTTCTAAAATGTATTGCTTGTAGTTTTCTTCTGAGAGTTCCTTTTCATTTAAACCCAAGGCTCTATATTTCATAGCTTTTCTTGAAAATAAGGCTTCGTATGAACCAGCTATCTTTTTCATTTCTTCAATCTGTGAAACGGTAATCGGTTCTTCTTTGATGTTTTGAAGGACTACATTAGTTAGGTTTAATTCTTTTAAGATACGCTGACAAGTAGAACAAGACTTTAAATGGTAGATTTTTTTCATGAGAAACTTTATGTATGCGTGTTGAAGTATAAAGATATAAAAGATGTTAATATGTTCTGATAGCAGAATTGTTATTTCTTCTGATAACACCTACATTTAAGGAATAATTAAAAGCACACAACATGGCAGAGGAATTTTCATTTGAAGACATTCAAATACCTGATTTTGTAAAAAGAATTATAGGGGGAGGAAAACCGATTCTATTCGGTTTCACATTGATCTTATTGTTTTCTACAGC
Organism: Cyclobacteriaceae bacterium; assembly: GCA_045106295.1. Taxonomy (GTDB): domain Bacteria; phylum Bacteroidota; class Bacteroidia; order Cytophagales; family JAAEPT01; genus WTJX01. Next base: position 3,327 of record JBGCEI010000030.1, on the reverse strand, counting down.
AGTATTTCAAGTAGGTACAGAAGAAGTAGGAGTGATTACACAGTTTGGAAAATATGCCCGAACGGTAGAACCTGGTTTAGGGATTAAAATTCCATTTGTTGAAAGTCTGTACAAAGTACCCGTAGAGCGTCAGCAAAAGCTAGAGTTTGGCTTTGAAACGACCAAAGCAGGCGTACAAACACAGTACAGACGTACAGCACGTAACAAAGCTGTTTCATTGATGCTAACAGGAGACCTTAACCTAGCAGATGTAGAGTGGGTAGTACAATACAGAGTAGATAATGCCTATGAGTTCTTATTTAAAGTAAGAAATCCAGAATCCACTTTACGGGATATTTCTGAATCGGCAATGAGACAGATAGTAGGGGATAGAACGGTAAACGAAGTATTGACAACGGGTAGATCTGAGATAGGAAGTAGACTAAAAGAGTTGATACAGGAGATCAGTAACGAATACTCTATGGGGATCAAAATAGATCAAGTTGTATTGCAAGATGTAAATCCACCAGCTCCCGTAAAAGCGGCTTTCAATGCCGTAAATGAAGCACAACAAGAGAAAGAGACGTTGATTAATAAAGCAAAATCTGAGTACAACAAGGTGATTCCTAAAGCGAGTGGACAAGCACAAGAGACCATTCAGAAAGCAGAAGGATATGCTACAGAGCGTGTAAATAGAGCAAAAGGAGAAGTTTCTAGGTTCAATGATTTATACAATGAATATAGAAAAGCTCCTGAAGTAACGAAAAGAAGAATCTATTTAGAGACCATGGCGAGTGTAATGCCTAAAATCGGAAATGTAATTATTACCGATGGAAAAGGGAATAACGTATTGCCACTTTTACAAATGCAGTTAGACAAGAAAAATTTAAAATAATGACATCTAAAGTAACCATATACATTGTAATAGCTGTAGTTCTTCTATTTGCATTTAACACAGCATCGTTCGTAGTAGACGAAAAAGAGCAGGTAGTCATCACTCAATTTGGTAAACCAGTAGGGGAAGCGTTTACTGAACCAGGTATCTATTTTAAGATTCCTGTTATCCAAAAAGCAAATTATTTCGAAAAGCGCTACATGGAGTGGGATGGAGATCCTAATCAAGTACCAACTAAAGACAAGAAATTTATCTTTGTGGATACTTATGCTCGTTGGCAAATAACCAATCCGTTACAATTCTTTAAAAGGCTAACAAACGAACGTGGCGCACAGTCTCGGTTAGATGATATTCTGGATGGTGAAACACGTAACTTTATTGCGAATAACAACATAGAAGAAGCGGTAAGAACAAGTAACCGTGAAGCGGTGGTAGATAGTACGGTGACGGAAGTGAGCAATTCGTTAATGAAGATAACCGTAGGTAGGGCAAAGATTCAAGATATGATACTAACTTCGGCTAATAAACAGGCGTCTGATTTAGGAATTGAGATACTAGATTTTCGTTTTAAGCGAATCAACTACGTACAAGAGGTAAGAACGCAAGTTTATGAGCGAATGAAAAGTGAGCGTTTTAGAATAGCTGATAAATTCCGTTCCGAAGGACAGGGAGAGGCATCTAGAATTAACGGAGAGAAAGAGCGTGAACTAAAAACCATACAATCGGAGGCATTTAGAAAGGCAGAAGAAATCAAAGGTAAGGCGGATGCTGAGGCAGCTAATGTTTATGCAAAAGCGTACAATAAATCATCTTCAGCAAAAAGTCTTTATGCTTTTTTAAAGTCAATGGAAACATTTGAAAATACATTTGATGGTAAAACATCTGTGATGCTTTCTACAGATAGTGATTTGTATAAGTACCTAAAAAGGATGCAGTAGTTTTAGATTAATAGACTATTAGATTTTAAGACTTTGAGAGAATTTATTATTACGTCTTAACCAACTCTTGATACTGTTATCTAGTAGTCTAAGCGTCTTAAAATCTTAAAGTCTCCAAGTAAAGTGAAGCACCGTCATTTTATCCTCTACAAACCCGTTCGGTTTATTTCGCAGTTTGTGTATCCTCATAAACGTAAAAAAGGATTGCTAGGTGATTTGTTTGACTTCCCAGAAGGGACTATGGCAATTGGTCGTTTAGATGTGATGTCAGAAGGCTTGTTACTGTTGACAACCGATGGAAAAGAAAGCGAGAGAATACGTTCCAATAAAATAGAGAAGGAATATTTCGTGCAAGTAGATGGTCTGCTAACATCAGAAGCTATTGCTCAGTTGAAAGAAGGAGTGGAGATAGTAGTAGAAAAAGAAAAATACCTCACGAAACCATGTAAAGCAAAACTGTTGGACTCTGCGCCTTCATTACCCGAAAGGGGTGTTAAAATCCGTGATGAGCGGCATGGACCTACCAGTTGGGCTTCTATTACAATCACAGAAGGTAAATTTAGACAGGTTCGTAAAATGACTGCTGCTGTCGGTTTTCCAACGCTACGACTAGTTCGTTTTAGAGTAGGGGAAATAAGTATTGATGATTTAAATGTAGGAGAGGTAAGGGAAGTCACTTCGTTTGATAGTTAATTCTAAAGTTACTTATTGTTATCTGTTTTTGATTTTTATACCTTGTTCTTACCATTATTAATCGATTTTCATGAAAGCGAGACCCTTATTTATTACAATCTCTTTAGTTCTACTAATTACTATTGCACTAATTGCTTATTTTTTATGGAAACCTGTTTTATGGAGTTTAATTGTAATAGGCCCATTAATCTGCATAGGTGTTGCTGATATCCTTCAGCCTAAACAGGCAATCAAACGTAACTTTCCAGTTATTGGTCAGCTACGTTATGTATTGGAGAGTTTCAGACCAGAAATTATGCAGTATTTTGTGGAAACAGATACGGAAGGAACACCCGTTAATAGAATTTTTCGTTCGCTAGTTTATCAACGGGCTAAAAATGTATCTGATACTACTCCCTTTGGTACGAAGCTAGATTTATATAAAACAGGTTATGAAGTGATGGCGCATTCTGTTTTTCCTAAGTTAGAGGCGGAATTAAACCACAGACCAACTACGTTAATAGGTAATTCACAGTGTAAACAGCCTTATGAATCAAGTATTCTAAATATATCAGCCATGAGTTTTGGCTCATTGAGTAAAAATGCTGTATTGGCTTTAAATAAAGGAGCTAAAATAGGAGGGTTTGCTCACAATACAGGAGAAGGAGCAATTAGTCCTTATCACCTAGAGCCAGGAGGAGACTTAATTTGGCAAATAGGAACAGGTTATTTCGGTTGTAGAACAAAAGATGGTGGGTTTTGCGCTGATACGTTTAGAAAAAACGCAGCACAAGAAGCAGTTAAAATGATTGAGCTTAAGCTTTCTCAAGGCGCAAAACCAGG
>JBGCEI010000029.1:0-9526 GCA_045106295.1 Cyclobacteriaceae bacterium | reverse complement strand
GTTATTATTAAACATTAAAAAATAAGAGAAAATGATGCTTTCCTTACTTTTATTGCTCCCATTAGTGTTAGTACTCCTCTTTTTGGTGGTACCTAAACACTATGAATCTAGTTTTAAATGGATCACTTTAGCTGTTACTGGAATTCAATTGGTGATGGCTTGCTTTATGCTAGCTTCTTACAACAAAGAATTATCTGGAAGCATTATCAAAGAAAGTAGTTTTCAGTTTGTAGAACACGTTCAATGGATTTCCTTGAATTTAGGTTCTCTCGGTAAACTTCAAATTGATTACTTCTTAGGAGTAGATGGATTGAATGTACTCATGGTTTTCCTTTCTACTATTGTATTGTTCATTGGAACAATTTCATCATGGAACATTTCTAAGAACGCAAAAGGATATTTTATTCTATTTGCCTTATTAAATACAGCCATTATTGGCTGTTTTGTTGCTTTAGACTTTTTCCTATTCTACCTATTCTTTGAATTCATGCTACTTCCTATGTATTTCTTAATCGGAATATGGGGTGGCGTTCGCAGGGAATATGCCTCATTGAAGTTCTTCTTATTTACTTTACTAGGCTCTATTTTCATTTTAGTGGTGATGATTGGCTTGTACAATTCTGTAATCGATCCTGTAGCTACAGCTATTCAAATGGGCTTAGTAGACTCGCCTCTTTTGATCAGTGATAGTCAAATAGCAGTCGTGCAATTAGCCGTAAGGCAAGGAACAATTCCTTCCAACCAACTGGTGCATACATTCAATCTCTTAGCGATGGGAGATTCCAACAACTTTATTCCTGGAAGTATCTTCTACAAAGGGAATGATCTTTTAATGATGGGGCTAGCGCCTAGAGCATGGGCTTTTTTAGCTTTATTTATTGGGTTTGCTATTAAGTTACCACTGGTTCCTTTACACACTTGGTTACCTGATGCTCATGTGGAGGCACCTACTCCTATTTCTGTGGTGTTGGCGGGTATTTTATTAAAAGTAGGTGCTTATGGTTTGATAAGAGTCGCTTACACGATATTTGCAGATGCTTCCATGGATTTTGCATGGACTGCTGGATTGCTTGGTGTTATTTCTATTGTGTATGGAGCATACAATGCGTTGGCACAACAAGACTTAAAAAAGATGATTGCTTACTCTTCTGTGTCTCACATGGGGTTTGTGATGTTAGGAATAGCGTCTGTAACGGCAGAAGGAGTTACTGGAGCAATGTATCAGCTATTTAGTCATGGAATTATTTCTTCTATGTTGTTTATTTGTGTGGGTGTTATTTACGAACGAACGGGTAACCGACAAATAGATAGTTACAGCGGTTTAGTTTCCAAGATGCCTGCTTATACGGCATTAACGATGATTGCCTTTTTTGCTTCTTTGGGTTTACCTGGGTTTTCAGGTTTCATTTCTGAGTTATTGGTTTTTCTAGGATCATTTAATTCTGCTTCAGTTAATCAATTAATTCCACGATGGATGCCGTTAGTTTCCTTAATCGGAATCATAATAGGAGCTGGATATTACTTATGGACCTTACAAAGAATGTTTTTTGGTGAATTTTGGCTCAAAAAACCATCCGAATGGACAGACTTTATCAAAGACTTAACACAAAGAGAATACGTGATGCTGATACCATTGGGACTAGCGGCTTTCGTTTTAGGAATCTTCCCTAATCTATTGATCAGTTTTATAGAGGCTTCTATTAACCAATTTGTTATCTTCGTCAACTAAACATGGAGATAGCTACTACTTTACAACAGACTACGGCTAACCTAGCGCTTTTCTTACCAGAATTAGCTCTCATTGGAGGTATTCTTTTGTTACTATTTGTAGACTTATTTTCAAAGGAATCAATTCACGGATGGTATCCGTACCTAACTTCTCTCCTACTATTTATTTCTATTATTCTTACTGCACGTCAAGCATGTCCTTGTTTGGGTGAAAGAGAATTATTCTCTTCTATGCTAACACTAAATAGGAATACCGCAGTATTAAAAATTATTTTACAGAGTTGTACCATAGGCTCTATTATTTTTATTATTGCTGATGATAAAAAACCAACGCTTTATTCTCAAAACAGCATTTTCTATGTATTAATACTTTCTATTTTGCTAGGAGGTCATTTGGTGGTAATGAGTCAAAACCTTCTGATTACTTTCATTGGAATAGAGCTCATCTCACTATGTTCGTATCTATTAGTTGCTACAGATAAAACAAATTCATTAGGTCTTGAAGCATCCTTAAAATATTTAATATTTGGGGCAGTGGCTTCTGCTCTTATGCTGTACGGAATGTCTTGGCTCTATGGTCTAAATGGGGATTTACAATACGATGGATTGACTACTTATTTCACCACGCATACCCATTGGTTTTACTACCTTATTTTTGTTTTCGTATTATTAGGCTTCTTATTTAAGTTGGCGGCTACCCCTATGCATTCTTGGATTCCAGATATATACCAAGGTGCACCTAACGTAGTAATCACCCTACTTTCTGTATTACCTAAACTAGCAGCTGTTTACTTACTATTTACCTTCTCTGCTTTAGCTTCTGATGATGCCATCAATCAATTGTTACTTGTTTTAGCTATCACTTCTGTTTGCATCGGTAATCTAGGTGCTTTCTGGCAACAAAATGTAAAACGATTATTAGCCTATTCTTCTATTGCTCATGCTGGTTTTTTACTATTAGGAGTTACTGTTGGTGGTACGTATGGGTTACAAACTATTTATTTTTATTCCATCCTATTATTATTAACCAATCTTGGAATTTTCTTTATTTTGGAACAACTAAAAACCAAGAATTACGAATTAGATTCTTATGCAGGTTTAGGAAAGCAATTCCCATTAATTGGAGTAGCATCAATTGTATTAATGGCTGCATTTATTGGTCTCCCTCCTACTATGGGGTTTTCGGGAAAGTTATTTCTGTTTTCAGGTTTATGGAATACCTACAAAACTACTGCCGACTCATTGGTGCTATGGATATTCGTAATCGGTTTACTAAATACTGTTTTGGCTTTATTCTATTACATCAAATTACCTTACTATCTTTTCTTTAAAGAAAATGGTGGAGAACAAACCAATACAACTCCGCTTACGTTATCAAATAAATTCTTTATTTTACTAATCACTTTTTCTCTGCTGGTTTTCTTTGTGAAAGCAGACTGGTTATTTAACATACTTTAAATGGTAGAAGAAATAAAACATGAATGTGGTATTGCTCTTGTTAGGTTAAAAAAACCGTATCAGTATTACATCGATAAGTACGGCACACCTATGTACGGACTTAATAAAATGTATTTATTAATGGAAAAGCAGCACAACCGTGGGCAAGACGGTGCTGGAATTGCTACCATAAAATTGAATGTCCCAGCAGGGACACGCTACATTAGTAGATATCGTTCTGTAGAGTCTGCACCAATTGCAGATATCTTCAAACGAGTAAATAAAAAATTTAAAAAAGTACAAAAAACGAACCCTGATAAGTACAGGGATGCTGAATGGATGTTAAAAAACACAGCATTTACTGGTGAAGTAATGCTAGGTCACCTTCGTTATGGAACTCATGGTGCTTTAGGAACTGAGTTTTGTCATCCTTTTCTACGACAAAGTAATTGGAGAACTAGAAATTTAGTAATGGCTGGTAACTTCAATATGACCAATGTTGATGAACTATTCAAAAAACTAACCTTACTTGGTCAACACCCTAAAGACGATGCTGATACGGTAACGGTAATGGAGAAAATAGGTCATTTTTTAGATGAAGAAAATGAACGTGTATTCCAAGAAAATAAAGACAATTACTCAAATCAAGAAGTTTCTGGTATCATTTCACAAAAAATGGATATCCAGCGTATTTTAGAAAGGTCGTGTAGAGACTTTGATGGGGGATATGCTATGGCTGGGTTAATTGGAAACGGTGCTGCTTTTGTAGCTAGAGATCCTAATGGAATTAGACCCGCTTATTATTTTGAAGACGATGAAGTAGTCGTAGTAGCCTCGGAAAAACCTGCTATTAAAACAGCTTTTAATATCGAATACAGTGAAATCAAAGAAGTAACTCCTGGACATGCACTCATTATTGATGTAAATGGTAAAGTAGATGAAAAAGAATTCATTGAACCTGGAGAAAAGAAATCTTGTTCTTTTGAACGTATTTATTTCTCTAGAGGATCGGACCCTGGTATCTACAACGAACGTAAAATGTTGGGTAAGCAAGTTGTAGGCCAAGTATTGAAAGAAGTAGATTACGATTTAGAAAACACCGTTTTTTCATACATTCCTAATACAGCTGAAACATCGTTCTTAGGAATGATAGAGGGAATAGAAGATTACTTAAAAGATTACCGAAAAGAAAAATTAGCCGACAAAAAACTTCCTAAAAAGGAATTAGAAAAAGTATTAGAGCTAAAGCCTAGAGTTGAAAAACTAGTCATTAAAGATGCTAAACTACGTACATTTATTGCAGATGATAATTCTAGAGATGATCTAGTAAGTCATGTCTATGATACGACTTATGAAGTGGTTAAAAAAAATGTAGACTCAGTAGTCGTCATAGATGATTCGATTGTAAGAGGAACTACGTTAGAAAAAAGTATTGTACGAATGCTCGATAAACTAAGTCCTAAAAAAATCATTATTGTTTCTTCTGCTCCACAAATTCGTTTCCCTGACTGCTATGGAATAGACATGTCGAAAATGAAAGAATTTGTTGCTTTTAGAGCACTTTTAGAGTTATTAAAAGACAACAAAAAAGAATACATGCTAGACACTGTTTATGAAAAGTGTAATATGTCTAAAGTAAACAACGAGCAGTCTCCTAACTATATAAATGAATTATACAATGAATTTACGTACGACGAAATCACACAAAAGATAGCCGAAATAGTCACTCCTGATGATTTAGGGGCTGAGCTTTCTGTTGTGTACCAAACAGTAGAGGGCTTACATACTGCTTGCCCTAATCATTTAGGTGATTGGTACTTCACAGGTGATTACCCTACAAAAGGTGGGCACAAAGTGGTTAACAAAGCCTTTGTGAATTTTATGGAAGGAAAGTCTGGAAGAGCATATTAGATTTTAGATAAAAGACACTAGATACTAGACTTTAGACACTCTAGCTATTAATTTTAAATTTAACTAACCAGGATTGGATTATAAACCCAGTTTACTTTTCAAAAACGGACATTTCAATACGATCTATTCCTTTTTATTTACGAAAGCGAAAAAGTTAGAGTACAAACGTATTACTATTGACACACCAGATCAAGACATTTTAGATCTAGACTTAGCATTAGTAGGCTCTGATACACTGGTGATTCTGGTACACGGGTTAGACGGTAGTTCTAACGTTCCTTATGTTTCTAATCTAGCACATAGACTAAACGAGGAAGGAATAGATGCTTTAGCTTTGAATCAAAGAAATTGTAGCGGAAGACCTAATAAGTTCTACCGATCATATCACAGTGGTAAGACAGAAGACTTACAGACGACTATTGAGTATGTGCTGGACAAGTTTGACTACAAAAAAATAGTGTTATGTGGGTTAAGTTTAGGTGGTAATTTGGTACTTAAATATGTAGGTGAAAAAGGTGAAAAAATAGATTCTAATATCTATTCTGCTATTGGCATATCTGTACCTTGTAACCTAAAAGACAGTGCATTTCATCTCGATAAAGGATTCAATAAAGTAGTTTATTTGGACAGAATGATTAGCTCGTTGAATAAAAAGTTACTCATTAAAAGCAAAGAATTTCCTTCTAAAGGTGTTAGCAAACAAGAAATCAGAAAGATTAAAAACTTTACTGACTTCGATAATGCTTACACTGGGCCTGCCAATGGATATCCTGACGCTGAAGCCTATTGGAAAGACAACAGTTGCATTCATTACATCAAGAATTGTGCTATCCCTACCTTATTATTAAATGCACTGGATGACCCTTTTTTACCTGCTTCGTCTTACCCTTATGAAATAATTAAAGCAAACCCATTCTTAACAATGGAAACACCTAAGCATGGTGGACACGTAGGGTTTAGGAGTAGTTTTGCGTCTTCGAAACGGTATTTTGAAGATAGAGTAGTTCAGCTCATTAATAGCTAAACACACCATTAACCTCCTGACTCGACAGCTCCCTTTTTCAACTCCTATTTCATTACCCAAATTTAAGTAGCTATTATTTTTTCCGAGAGGTATTAATTTTAGTACTTTTGCATTCCTTAACACAAGCGATATGCAATACAATTTCAAAGAGATAGCAAAGAAGTGGCAAAAACACTGGACAGAGAACAATACGTTTACTGTTACAGAAGATACTTCTAAGCCTAAATACTATGTATTGGATATGTTCCCCTACCCTTCCGGTGCTGGTTTGCACGTAGGGCATCCATTGGGTTACATTGCTACCGACATCGTTGCTCGTTACAAAAAATTAAATGGATACAATGTCCTCCACCCTATTGGATTCGATTCTTTTGGTCTTCCTGCAGAACAATACGCTATTCAAACAGGGCAGCACCCTGCTGTTACAACAGAACAAAATATTACACGCTACATAGAGCAATTAGGGAATTTAGGTTTTGCTTACGATTGGGACAGAGAAATCCGTACAAGTGATCCTTCATATTACAAATGGACACAATGGATTTTTATTCAATTATTTGAATCTTGGTACAATACAACGACTAATAAAGCGGAGGCAATAGAAACCTTAATTGCTGTTTTTGAAAAAAAAGGAAATACTTCTGTGCAAGCTGAATGCGATGAAGAAACACCTTCCTTTACTGCTACTGAATGGAATGAATTCAGTGAGAAAGAACAACGAGATATCTTATTGAACTACAGACTGACTTATCTTTCTGAAACAGAGGTAAACTGGTGCCCTAAGTTAGGAACTGTATTAGCAAATGATGAAATAAAAGACGGGCTTTCCGAGCGTGGTGGTTATCCTGTAGAGCGAAAGAAGATGAAGCAGTGGTCTATGCGAATCACTGCCTATGCACAACGCTTATTAGATGGTTTAGAAAAGGTAGAATGGAGCGATGCGTTAAAAGAAATGCAGCGTAACTGGATTGGAAAATCCATTGGTTGTTCGTTACGTTTTCAGGTAACAAATCACGACTTTGAATTAGAAGTTTTTACCACCAGAGTAGATACTACTTTTGGTGTAACGTATTTGAGTATTGCCCCTGAACATAATTTAATTGCCACCTTAACGACTCCTGAACAGAAAAAAGCCGTTGAGGGATATGTTGCTGTTGCAAAAAACAGATCAGAAAGAGAGAGACAAAGTGATGTAAAAACGGTCTCTGGTGTGTTTACCGGTTCTTATGCTACGAATCCTTTTACTGGAGAAGAGATTCCTATTTGGATTGCTGATTATGTTCTTTCAAGCTATGGAACGGGTGTAGTAATGGCTGTACCATGCTCTGATGAGCGAGATTATCGATTTGCTTCGCACTACAACATTCCTATTGTTTCTGTACAAGAAGGAGAACGAACGGATATCTCTCAAGATAATTTTGACCCCAAAGCAGGGACAATGATCAACTCTAATTTCTTGAACGGATTAACAGTCAAAGAGGCTATTCCAAAAGCAATTGAATTTGTAGAAAACAAAGGAATTGGAAAATCAAAGACTCAATTCAGGTTACGTGATGCTATTTTTAGCCGTCAGCGTTATTGGGGAGAGCCTATTCCTATTTACTACAAAGACGGTATTCCTTATCCGTTACCAGAAAGTGAACTTCCACTGGTATTACCTGAGGTAGAAAAATATTTACCTACCGAAACCGGTGAACCACCATTAGGACGTGCTACTGATTGGAATACAAAAGAGGGGCACCCAATAGAAATGAATACCATGCCTGGATGGGCAGGTTCTAGCTGGTATTTCTACCGATACATGGATGCTACCAATGGTGAAGCTCCGTTTAGTAAAGAAAATGAGGCGTACTGGAAGAATGTGGATTTCTACTTAGGTGGTTCGGAACATGCAACGGGTCATTTATTGTATGCTCGTTTCTGGAATAACTTCTTGTTTGACAGAGGTTTTGTAAGTGAGCCAGAAGCATTCAAAAAGTTAGTAAATCAAGGAATGATTCAGGGGAGGTCTAGCTTTGTTTACCGAATTAAGGATACGAACAAGTTTGTCAGTAAAGGTTTAAAAAATGAATACGAAACTTCTCCTATTCATGTTGATGTGGCGCTTGTAAACAATGATAAATTGGATATAGAAGCATTCAAAAAGTGGAGACCTGATCTGAAGGATACTGAATTTATCTTAGAAAACGGCGCGTACATTTGCGGAAGCGAAATAGAAAAAATGTCAAAGTCGAAATACAACGTGGTCAATCCAGACGACTTGGTAGACCAATACGGGGCGGATACGTTACGATTGTATGAAATGTTTTTAGGTCCTTTGGAACAATCTAAGCCATGGAATACAAAAGGAATAGAGGGTTCTCATAAGTTCTTACGTAAGCTATGGAGAGCAGTTGTAAACGAAGATGGAACACTTTTAGTCAATGATGATAAAGCTTCTGCTGATTCGTTAAAAACGATTAATACAGCGATTAAAAAAATTGGTTACGATGTAGATAGTCTATCGTTGAATACATCTGTAAGTGCTTTTATGGTGTGTGTGAATGAATTATCGAAGCAGAAATGTAGCTCAAAAGAAGTATTCGAAAAACTGTTAATTATTCTTTCTCCTTATGCTCCTCATATTACGGAAGAGTTGTGGCAATTAATGGGACATACCACTTCTATTACGGGAGCTACGTTCCCTGAAGTAGATGAGAGCACGCTGAAAGAGGATGCGCATGAGTATCCTATTTCTATTAATGGAAAGATGCGTACCAAATTAAATTTTTCTATGGACCTTGGGAAAGAGGAAATAGAAAAGCAGGTACTCGCTAATGAAATTGTTCTGAAATGGACAGAAGGTAAAACACCTAAAAAAATAATTGTAGTACCAAAAAAGATTGTCAACGTGGTAATGTAATACTACGTTGATGACTTAATCTTTTACTTAAAAAGGTATAAAACCGTAAACACTGTTAAGAATACAATACCTGCAATAGCCAAGATCCTTAACCACATGGGAGGCCTAAATTCAGTAGATATCTCTTTGCTCATCACTATTTTGTAATTTAAAATAGCTGCAAATGGAGCAATAATGAATGATAAAATAGTAGCTAAATTCACAATCTGACCGAGGTTTTGGACAAAGAAAAAGATAAGTAGTAACGAGCCTATCATTAACACACTCACCCACACTAAATACTGTTTAGTGTCCATAGTTGTCTTTTTATTACCTTCTTTTTTTAAAAGACTAATGGTTCGCTCTACTGAACGACAGTAGCCATCAATTAAGGTAATAGAGGTTCCAAACATAGTAGCAAAAGCAGCTATGGCTATGACGTAATAACTCCATTTTCCTACTACACCTGTAACCATAGATACCAATGTGCTGGCATATTTAGTACCTCCCATAGCAGAAATAGCTTCTTTGGTGTAGACAGGGTG
>JBGCEI010000028.1:0-3246 GCA_045106295.1 Cyclobacteriaceae bacterium | reverse complement strand
CTTGACTAAACCTCAAGGAGATTCAACCGTTTTCAACAGGGCTCTATTATCTCAGGATACAGATAAAAAAGATATGTTTACCGTAAATGGGGGAGCAAACTTAAATTTTGGGGTTCGTTTAAATAAAAAATCCTTTTTCACCTTATCAGCTAGTGCATACACTGAAAACAGTATGTTAGTACCTAAGACAGTCTTTAACTTCTTAGAACAGGGTAATGCTGCCTTTCTTGGTCAGGAGTATGAAATCAATGACTTGAGAGCACTACATACCACTTACGGAGAATTAGCCGTAGGGTACGGTAGAGAGGTATCTCTATTGGGTAGAAAGTTAACAGCGGGTGTTCGTTTAAAGTACCTAAGAGGGATTACACACTTGAGCACTGATAAAAATGCTACAGCTACCATTACAACAAATAATGATGGAACATTTGATGTAGGGTTTCAAGATGCTTTAGTTCAAACAGCTGGTTTAGATATAGAAGACGGTTACCAAGCAAAAAATACAGGGTTTGCTATTGACTTTGGGGGTGAATATGAGTTAACAGATAAATTAGCTGTTTCAGCAACAATAAGAGATCTTGGTTTTATTTCTTGGAAAGACAATTCAAAAGAATTGAAAATTAATGATGGATCGAATATATCATGGAATGGTGCTAACTTGGAAGATTTCGGTGATGCAGAGGAAACTACTGATAGCTTAGCAGATCAGTTTAGTACAGATGAAAAGGAGGCTACATTTAAAAAAGCATTGACTACTGAGATGTACTTTGGTGCTAGGTATAAGTTACATGATAACATCTATGCTTCTGCTACTATGGCAAACTACTTTAGAGCAGGTCGTTTTCAAACCTCTTTAGGTGTAGGGATAACAGCTGAGTTCTTAAAATCATTTGTTTTCTCTGGTACGGTAGCTAAAGTTCCTGAAAATGGAATCGACTTTGGCGCTGCTTTGGCATTGCGCTTAGCGATACTTCAGATTCACATAGGAGTAGATGGCTTACAGTCTGCAAACATAGCTGAAGCTAGTTATGCACAGCTAAATACAGGGGTAAGTTTCATGTTCGGAAGACCTAGCTTAAAAGAGAGACGTACTCAGAAAAAAGCAGAAAAAAAAGGACTTAAAGCTGAGAAGGTTAAAAAGAATAAAACAGAAAAAGTCAAAAATAAAAAGAAAGAAGATCTAGGGGAAACTAAAGAACAAAAGGAATCCAGAAAGAGAAAAATGGATAAATTAGATAAAGACAAAAAAGCGTTTGAGAGAAAAGTAAAATAATCTTTTTTCAATAATTGAATTAATTATAGCCTTTTCATTATCATCTAATGAAAAGGCTTTTTTATGAGTTTATGATACAGAAGTGGAAAATAAAGGCAGTTGTTCAAAAAGTAATCTCCTTCTTTCCGTATAAAGAACATCTTAATTATTTTTTTCAGCGATTTGTTACGAAAGGAAACCACTTAACAGATGAGTACTTTCAATTTAAGCTAAACCACGCTTTACAACATGTTAAATACCTACAAACCTACGGTAAGCCTAGTCCTACCAATAAAATACTTGAGTTAGGAACAGGTTGGTATCCTATTATTCCAATAGGCTATTTTTTACAAGACCTAGGAACTGTCTATTCGGTTGATTTGTACAATTGGTTAACCAAAAAAAGCTTTTTATTGACTATTCAAAAAATACTTAAATGGAAGGAACTAAATAAGGTCAACAGCTTTTTACCTTTGTTAAAACCTGAGAGGTGGGCAATTTTACAACATATTAATGATCACCCTAGCCAATACACAAAAGAGCGTATTGCAAAAGCAATAGGATTAATCTATTTGGTAGAAGATGCGAGGAAGCTGCCTATTGAAGATAGAAGCGTAGATTTTATCTGTTCTAATAATACCTATGAGCATATACCTAGCAAGACATTACGTGCTATTTTAGACGAATTTAAAAGGGTGTTGATTAAAGAAGGGGTTATGAGTCATTTTATTGATATGACAGACCATTTTGCTCATATAGATAAAAGCCTGACACTATTTAATTTTTTGCAATACAGCGAAAAAAAATGGAACCTAATAGATAATGCTATTCAACCTCAAAATAGAATGAGATTAAAAGACTACCACACACTCTATTCTTCTCTTAGTATACCTATAACTACAAGTAAAACTAATTCAGGTAGGATAGAAGATTTAAGAAAGCTATCACTACATCCAGATTTCGAGAAATACACAGAAGAAGAATTGGCTATATGCCACGCTTATGTGGTTAGTCTATGTTAACTGACTCTTCACTTATTGTTCCATCAACTAAATCGTGATAATTTATAGCTGTTTCATTAGTGGTACTTTTCACTGATGTGATGCTTACTGTTCTGTATCCAGTAGCTGGTCGTAACATGTGAGCTTGATTCTCGACTCCTAAGCTTTTAAACGCATTTAAATGGAAGTCAATAGCCTCTGCTGGAGTAATCCGCTCCCATGAATAATTAGAAAAAAGAACTTCTCTTTCTTTGGTAATAATATCTGAATATAAGGTGCAGGAAGACCAAATGTGTTTTTTCACGTTATTAAGTGCTTTACAATGCAGCTTGTTTCCATCCCATCTATTTTCACTCAATTTTTCTTTATTGATTAGTATAAAAGTAAACGGTTCTATTCCTTGAAGATCAATAGACTGTAGGTAAATAAAAGGGTATTCTTGAGACATAATGTCCAATACTATTTGACCTCTGCTTTTTCCATAAGGAGGAGTACTTTCATGCTTTTCAAAAGCACCATTTAATAAACAACCCACGAATCCATTAGATGTGCCACAAACCCATGTGCCATTAGCCTGACCATCTTTTGGGTACAATAATGTGAACTCATTGCAATTGGACTGAAATGGGAATTTAGCAGGTTTTCTTCCTATCTTTTCATCTCTAGAGGAGGTTAAAATAAATCCTTCAGAAAAAGGAAGATACGTTACTGTGCACATGTACTCTGGTAATCTATGGTAGATTGTGCGAAACCAAAATTTTCAGGGAATTTAACGGACGGAAAATTAATGATAGCTCCCATCTTAAGGATTGCCATGTGGTGTACGGTATGCTCTATTACATAAATCAACTCTCTAGATACACTAGACGTAGTACAGATCGTTTCTTCACCTAAAGCAGTGTGTAATTGCAAACTTACATCCCTATCTAATGCAATTAATTGAGAGCAAATAGCCTCTGTTTTTTGTAAACAAACAGCAATATTAGTTTCAAT
>JBGCEI010000027.1:0-11695 GCA_045106295.1 Cyclobacteriaceae bacterium | reverse complement strand
CTATTGGAAGACCTAATGTGTTTACTACTCTACCAACTATTCCTTCTCCTACTTTTACAGAAGCAATTTGATTTGTTCTCTTTACAGTGTCTCCTTCTTTTACTTGACGAGAGTCTCCTAAAAGTACGGCACCAACATTGTCCTCTTCTAAGTTCAATGCTAATGCTCTTAATCCGTTATCGAACTCTAGAAGCTCACCTGCTTGTGCTCCTGATAAGCCGTAAATACGAGCTACACCATCACCTACTTGTAATACTGTACCTACTTCTTCTAGCTCAGCTGTAGAACTCAACCCTGTTAATTGTTCTTTGAGTATTGCTGATACTTCGTCTGGTCTAACTTGTGCCATTTATCAATTAGTTAATAGAGAATTGTTGTTTTATTTTATTTAATCTTGTTTTCACTGAAGAGTCGATCTGTCGGTCTTCAAAGCGAAGAATGTAACCACCGATTAATTCAGGATCTACTTCTTCTGTTAAATCAATTTTCTTTCCTGCTATTTCTGATGCAAGGTCTAAAAATTGTTTTTTCGTTTTATCTGTCAACTTGATAGAGGTAGTCAATTTCGCTTTCACGATATTGTTCTCTTCGTTGTATAATTTGATGAACCCATGAGCAACACTCATTAATTCATTATCTCTTCCTTTGCTTGCTGCTAAATCGAAAAGAGCTAAACTATCTTTCTCTACTTTACCTTTAAAAATAGAAGAAAGTATGGCTCTTTTTTTTTCAGCAGATACAACTGGTGCTTGTAACAAAGTTTTGAACTCTCTATTCTCTTCCACTACGGAAAGAAAAAGCTCCATGTCTTTTTTCACCTTATCCAAACTCTTGCTTTCCTTCGCTTGTAGAAATAAAGCTTGAGCGTATCGTAATGCTATTCTAGAAACTTGAACTATCATTACACTACTTCTTCTAAGTATTTGTTTAGTAACTCAGTTTGAGCTTCTCCCTTGCTCAACTCACTTTTAATTACTTTTTCAGCAATTTCTAGTGCTAGAGAAGCAGATTGGCTTTTCATTTCAGCAATGGCTGCTTTCTTTTCTCCTTCGATAGTCGCTTTTGCTTTCGCAATCATTTTATCGCCTTCTGCGACAGCTGCCGTTTTTGCTTCTTCAATTAGTTTAGCAGAAGTTGCTTGTGCTTCTTTTAGCAAGGTATCTTTTTCTACTCTTGCACCTTTTAGCATCTCTTCTTTTTCTTCTGTCAATTTTTTAAACTCAGCTTTTGCTTGCTTAGCTGTTTCTATTGCTTCTTTGATATCAGTTTCACGGCTATCCAAAGAATCTAGGATGGGCTTCCAAGCAAATTTTCTCATCAAGAAAATAAGAACCAATAAAATGAACGCCTGCATGGCAAATAAGCCTGGCGAAAAATCGTTAATTAACTGCTCCATTTTTTATTATTTAGTATCTATTAATTTGTCTAATTTTTTAAAACAATTCCTGCAACCTATCGTTACAGGAAAATTGTTCTTTAAATAGGATTATTTTCCTAAGATCAACGCACCAAATGCAAGTCCTTCAAGAAGTGCTCCGATAATGATCATCGCTGTTTGGATCTTACCAGCAGCTTCAGGTTGTCTTGCGATACCTTCCATTGCTTTACCACCGATTTGACCTAAACCGATACCACCTCCAATTACGATTAATCCTGCTCCGATTAAATTATACATAATAATTAAATTACAAATTAAACAAACTACTTATTAATGATGGTCATGCTCTTGCACCGCCATTCCTATAAATAGGGACGACAACATTGTAAAAATAAATGCCTGCAAGAAGGCCACCAATATCTCTATTAACGATATAAAGAGTGTTAAGAAAAACGATATCCCCGTTGATCCTACTACTCCAAATTGTGCTTTTAATACAATCATCAATGCAATTAACCCCATTACAACAGCATGACCTGCTGTAATATTCGCAAACAAACGAATTAACAATGAGAATGGTTTAGTAAACATACCTAACACTTCAATTGGTGCAAGTATAACTTTAAATATTGGAGGAACTCCTGGCATCCAGAAAATATGTTTCCAGTATTCTTTGTTTGCACTAAATTGAATAATAATAAATGTAAAAAGAGCTAAACATACTGTTACCGCTATATTCCCTGTTACGTTAAAACCTAGTGGAGTAAGCCCTAATAAGTTCAATATCCAAATAAAGAAAAATACCGTTAACAAAAACCCCATAAATTTTCTGTAATGCTTCTCTCCAATATTTGGTTTAGCAATTTCGTCTCTTACATAAATAACTAATGGTTCTAACACTCTTGAAAAACCAGTAGGAATAGCAGAACTCTTATACCCTCTCGCCAATGATCCAAATGCTAACAACATTAATAAACCTGTAAAAAGAATACCCACTACACTTTTAGTAATAGAAAAATCAAGAGGTCTTACGTTTGTTGGATGACCATGTTCATCTAGTGTAATAGTTCCTTGTGCATCGCTTCGGTAAATTTTACTGTGAGATAGCTTGTAATATCTTCCATCGTTTTCTACAACATCGTGTCCATGATGAAATTCTGAAGACATAAACATATGCAAGCCTTCGTCCCACAAGATAATAGGAAGTGGAAAACCTACATGCTTTGTACCATTATCGTAACTAAATAAATGAAATTCATGAGCATCTTGCAAGTGATGTTTTATATACTCACTGATTTCTTCTTTTGTATCTACAGCACCTTCTAAGTGAATAATCTCGTGAGGCTCGTGATGTTCTGATTCTATTTTTTCAGATTTATGATGATGAATTCCATGATGTTCGTGCTCATGATCGTTACTAAATGAGACAAAATTAAGTAGCAAAACTACTAGCAAAAGGCTAAATCTGTGTACTAAAGACATATTGTTAACTGCTTGAAATACTTAGTTGACTAAATTTTCGGCACAAAGGTAAACAATAATTCTAGAACCAACATACTTTTTCCTGTCGATTTGAAATAAGTTTTTAATTAAAAAAATAAGTGTAAAATCTACTCCTTTATTACCAATAATCTAGCTAGAAAAATAGCCTCTAAAATCAAAAAAAGAAACATAGGAATGATAAGTGCAGCTCGTTGTGAAATTGGAAGTACATCAAGGGAAGACATCAGTTGTCGGAAAATAAAAACAAAGAAGCCTGCTTTCAAGAAAACTGTAGCTAGGTAAGCGTAACCTGCTTGATTGGGTAAACGAGCGTAGACAAATTCAATAATGACATAAACTATTACGGACGAAATGGCGTGAAATAGGTAAGTAGAGAGTAAGGAAAAAGGTATTTTACTATTATTCAATAAATAGATATGGAGGGAGTAGGCGACAAGCAAAATTGCTGTTGCTACAAGAGAATAGATAAGCGTTCTTTTTATCATATTAGTTTTACTTCTTTGAGTCTCTTGTTACTTGGCGTATCACAGAGAACATAGAGAGAAACACAGCAAACAAAGTCACTATCTTGTAATAGATCTCATCTTCATTGGGATACTTGCCATCTAACCATTTACCCAATAAACTACCTAAATAAATAGTAGCCCCCATTTGAAAAGCTATTCCTGAATATTTAGCAAATGTCTTTATCTGCTTTTTTCTTTGTTCTGTAGAACTCATTATGCTAGTTTCTGATAGACAATAGCTTAAAAATACACGGTCTGAAGTCTATGATTGTGAAGTAATGGTAAACCAATAAGAAGGGAGATTTCATGCGTACCGTATGAATTCTCAAAAATGTCATTAGTTGCTAAATCCAAAGAGTAACCTGCTCTAAATGCTCTACTGATTTGTAGTTGAGCGAATAAATTGACCGAATTATAATTCCTTACAGAAAGTCCTGTAAATATCATATCGTTGATAATGACGGAACCTGAGAGGTCAAGTGTTAATTGTCCATTTTCTACATA
Organism: Cyclobacteriaceae bacterium; assembly: GCA_045106295.1. GTDB lineage: Bacteria > Bacteroidota > Bacteroidia > Cytophagales > JAAEPT01 > WTJX01. The sequence goes on along the minus strand of JBGCEI010000027.1, from coordinate 7,804 downwards.
CTTTAGTAAGAATGATGGTCTGAAACGTAAAAATGTTAGTCTTCTGTGGTTTAATAACATCCCTGCTGTAAGGTATGCTTGCCTTTTAAATGCTTCCCCATCTGTAGTAGCAACGGAGGCATCTCGCAATCTAGGAACTGAAAATCCAATGTATTTATCTGGTGTAATGTAATACGCTCCAAACCCAAATGTTGGTTTGAATCCTGTCTGTTGAGCAAAGAAGGCACTGTCTCCAGTATCAAATATGTTTACTTTACTAAAATCAATCGACCTGTTTACAAAGCCTGCTGTAACACCAAATGAGAGTTTATTCTTACCCATGTAAATTCGATAGGATGAGATAGCATCTAGCTCTGTGGTGGTGTTGAACCCAAGGTTGTCTCTTAGTACATTAATCCCAAAAGCTAAGTTTTGAGAAGCTATCGGCATACTGACACTTAATAGGTTAGTATTTGGAGCACCAAAGTCTTGTGCTGCACCTAGCCATTGTAACCTAGTGAGTAAAGTGGCTTGCACCATATTGTGTGATCCTGCATAAGCAGGATTAATAGACTGTGGGTTAATCAAGTATTGAGTAAACAAGGGGTCGTCCTGTGCTTTTACACTACCTGAAAAAAGACAAACTGAAACTATTAAAAAAACTATTCTTTTCACTTTTTCTTATTTTAATTTTCTCTTATTGTTTGCTGCTTTTCAAGACAATGTAGGTAGATATTGATTCAGTATCTTTTTTACTACTCCCATATTTCACAATACAAAGGTAACTACCAGCATTCAATATTTCACCATTTGGTGTTTTACCATCCCAAAGAATCAGCTCACCGTCACTCCCTTCTTTTCCATATTCTTCTTCATCAAATACGGGCTCTCCATTTCTACCAAATACCTGCACTCTAATGTAGAGATAAGTGTCTGCATTACCAATTCGCAGAAAATCATTAAATCCATCGACTGATGAGTTTGGGGATATGGCATTGTAAACGATTGGTTTTTTTATACTAAAACTATAGTTTACCCAATTAGCGGAACATAATTCATTTTCATCACAAATTTCGTATTCTAAGGAATCCAAAAAAGTAACTTCTGTTCTTCCTAGTGATGGGTACCTCACTAGTATAGTCAGTAAATCAAGAGAAGGTTTTACTATTGCATTCTCGTCTGCTGAAGGAGATGTAAGTACTCGCAAGGAATTAAGTTTGGCATCTCCTTTTTCAATGTAAGGAGCTAGATTAATGCTTATGTCTTTAGATTCAAATTCAGTAGTAAAACTATTGGCTACAGGCGAAGCACCTAATACACGTTCGATAGTAATAAAAACCCAAGCAGAAGACATGCCTTCACAGGTATTAATTACCTCATATTGTAAGGAATCCGTTCCTGCAAACTCTGTATTTGTTAGGGTGTAAAGTAAGTCTCCTCTAGCATCTAAACTAGCACTTCCTTGTGTCGGTAGTGTAATAATAGTTACAGGGTTAGTGACAGGAATTGCAAAAATATCATTAGCCGATGGATTGAGCGTAAGCTCTATTGTTTCCCCAAGTTCGTATGTACCAGACACGGTATCATTTACTGCGGCAATAGAAACGTCTTTTAAAACAACCATAAGGGTATCTCTTATAACATCGTCACCATGAGAAATAGACCACACTAAATAAGTAGTATCTTCGCTAAAACCCCTTGCTATAGCATTTGGTAGATTGCTGGTAGCGTCCTCAACTCCAAAAATAATACTCCCTCCTGTACCAGCTTCTTTCCATTCACCTTGCTCTATGTTTTTTGGTGTATTTGCACTTAGCGTAATAGAAGTATTTGGGCAAATGGCGGTATCAGATCCAGCGTTAGGGATTGTTAGAATAAATGCGCTATTACTGAATGTAGATGTTTTACTTTCAAAATCAGACATTACTGTAATAAAATACAAACTATCCGAAAGAATAAGGCTTGTATCTACTGAGAACGTAAATGCACCTGTTGCATCAGCTGTTGTTGAACCAAGATAAAGTTGACCTTGGTTTTCTTTGTCAGCAAATAATTGTACTCGTTCGTTTGCTGAAGCCATACCGGAAGCTACGTTTGTAAATGGATTAAAACTGACACTTGGTGTGTCTATTGCCATAGGGTGGACACCCTCTACTTCTGCAAATATAAAGGCATCTCCATTGTCATAAATAGCGTTTGCTGTTAATAAAACAGAGTCTGCATCGATCCCATAAACGATGGCTTCATTTTGATTGGTTATTATATTTGAAGAGATATCTATCTGAGTTAAATTAATTGAGAGTCCTCTGTTACCTGAAAGCTCATCTCCTGAAGGGGTGACGCCAATAAAATTATGACTTACTTTATTTCCATAATATGTTGGTGCTGATGACCCATGATTCATTTCTATGGCAGAATGCTCAACACTTCCTATATAATTGGAACATGCCACATCACCACCGATGGTTACGTAACTAGAATTATAAATATAAACGCCTGATCTTTGGTTAGCTAACAGTGTGTTTCCGTCAGCAGATAAGCCTATGATGTTATTAGAAACATAGGAAGAATCAGACCCTTCTCTGATTTCAATTCCATAACCATCTTCTTCTATTTCTTGACTAGCAGAAATCACATTTCCTATATTAGTTACAGTATCTCCAATAAAAGTATGTTTTGCATTAGATAACCTTACCCCTGCTCCATTATTTCCAATACCTACATTTCCAGCGGTATCTGTTCCTATGTAATTACCTACTACTTTATTAAAAACACCTTCTTCAATATGTATTCCTGAAGACCTATTACCAGAAATGGTGTTTTTATTTCCAGCATCACTTCCACCAATGGTATTATACGATCCATCTATTTTAATTCCTATTTGGTTTCCTATTCCTCCTTCTCCTACAAGATCGGTCCCTATTACACAGCTTGTGACTTGGTTAGAGTCTCCACAAATGCTTATTCCGTCTGAACTTTCCGACGCATTGCTAACAATAATAAACCCATTAATATGGCAGTTAGTAGCTTCCTCACCAATAGATAATATACCAGTAGAAAAGCATGAAGCTGAAGCTGACGTTCTAGCTTGATCTATTCCTCCAAAACCGTCCTCTCCTTCTAACGTAATATCGGGCACATGATCATTATTAATATCTCCCGAAATATAGGTATCTGATGAATCTAAAGTTGGTATCCCCTCAAAAGGAAGAGGTATTATAATTATTGAACCTGTTAAGCTAGGATCAAAGCGAATAGAATCAGGACCACTATGTTCGTTTGCATATTCAATAGCGTAGGATAGTGCTCCATACCCCCTTGAACTAGTAGAATCAAAAGAAGGTTCTTCAAATTGGTGTAATAAATTAGAAGTAACCAATAAAGGTTCAAATGATGAAATAGTACTAGTGGGGAAAGGTGAACTAAACTCGGATGTCCTACCAACGCTGTCAAATACCGCTGTAATATTTGTGTAAGTAGAAAAATCGATATTCTGCTCCTTTAAATCAATAGTCCACTTGGATTGAGAAAAATCATAATATGCTTCATTAAGGTAAATTTCTCCTTCATCAGCTTTATCAGCATATACGTACATGCGTTCGCCGTTAACAGGAAAAGGTGCGTCAATTATAGCTACAGAGTCAAATAATATTTTTTCTATGACTGGAACATTAATGTTATTGTTGGCTCCATTTAATTCGATACCTGTTGATGTGTTTCCATAAATAGTATTTGAAAGAATATGGATACTGTCTTGTGCAGTGGTCACATGAATACCTTCTTCTCCACTATTGGCAATCACATTATTCTGTATTAAAATAGTAGATCCATTAACATAAATACCTTTACCGTTATTCGCTCCAACAGCTGTTGAACCTTCTAATACACCTATTAAGTTGTTTTCAATTACTGAACTATCTCCATTTTCAGTAATTCCATTATCGTTACCAGCAATAATATTAGGGAGTTTTCCGATTTCTCCTATTTGGTGATACTTTGAAGAAGATATTGAAATACCATGATCTGTATTTGGGATGGTAGCATTTGCTAAACTAGTTGTACCAATGTAGTTTCCAGTGACTTTATTTCTATACACATCACCACTAATATGTCCAGAAATAGTGATTCCATTTCCGTCATTACCAGATATTACATTTACCCCATTTTCTTGTCCGTTACCAATAGTATTATCATTCCCTCTAAATACATAAATACCTGATGATGTATTAGCAAGTGCAGCTGTTCCATCTTTGTTTACACCTATGTAATTGTTTACAACTTCATTACTGTCACCTTGTATGTACAGACCACGTTCATTTCCTGATAATACATTTTTAAACGTTGAGATAGTATCCCCTATCGTATTATAATCTCCACTAACCAAAACACCATACCTGCAGGCATCAAGAGCTGATGAGGAAATCCCTAAAATATTTGTTCCTATATAACAAGAAGTCACTTGATTGGAATCCCCATCAATTACAATCCCTCTACTCTCTGGATTAGAGCCTAAGTTACCTTGGAGATTAAAGGCATGGATTCTATTCTTTTTCGAAGAAGAACTAATATAAATAATCGTATCGCTAACTGTTGATCCACTCAATACTAAACTAAAGTCTAACAGACTGTCTGCATCGTAGTCTCCCCAAATGACTGTACCTTCTGGGTCTGTTAACTCTAATTGATCGGTCAATAAGAATGTCTGTCCATCTGGAATAGCGGAGTCAAAACGAATGGTATCTGAACCATTATGTCCATTTGCATAGTTTACTGCACCACGTAAGGTACCTATACTTCCGTCATCTGAAGGACTGGTCACTAATAAAGGGTCTATGATAGCTGGCTTTACCGCTATGCTTACAGCGAAATCTCCCGACCATTCTTCTGATAGGTCTACTATCCCATCCGAAAGTCTAACAGAAAAAACATGGTTCGTACCTGCCGAATTGAGTAAAAAATAAGCTCTGTCCCCTGCTGGGTCTAAGCTCATGTCCATAAGTGTGTAAAAACCAATAGTTGGATATGCAGTTGAAATAATAGCACTAAGGTTTACAGGGTATGGAGTTGACACATCTTCTGATAAAGCAGATTCATTACTTACGGATCTTTTTAAGGTGTAATTACTATTGCCAGATGTGGTATCTACCCAATAAAGTCTATGGTTTATTTTATCGGCGTCGAAAGAAAACACAACACCTTCTGAATCATTGATTTCATTGTCTTGAGATTCAGGACAGTTGTTCTCTAAAAAAGAGGATGCACTGTATTTACGTATCGTATAGTTAGGGTAGTTATTATGTGTTTGATACACACTCTGTCCATCAAATGCCATGTCTTCACCATCATCTAAGAAACAATTCCCATTTCCTTTTACAAAACCATTGTCGCCATGTAAATTATATTGAAATTCAACACCTTCGCTTATGGCAAACACAAAAGAAGCCGTATCATTAAACCCAAACGTTCCAGGATGCACACTAAATGTTCCCAAATTTGTAGTATCAAGATTAGCTCCAGTGGTCAAATCATAGCGGATGACACCTCCTTGTGTTTCGTCGTATTTGTAAATTTTATTATCAGCAGCATCTATTTGTAAATCACCTGCTGCATTATCGATAGACCGAATTTCGGTGAGTGAAGTAGGCGATGCAATAGAGGCTTTTTCAATTGTACTGTTTTCTATCCCTTGGACTACATAGTAGAGCTCTTGTCCTTTTAGTAAAGGGCTTAAAAACAAGAAGAGTAAGAGGATGTAATGCGCTTGTATATTGAAAGTAAATTTCATTTTTGAGAGCAGTTTGGTACGATGTGGTACAAAGTTACGTTTTTTTTATGAATAATGAGTGTTGTTTCAGTAGACTAAACGTATTAAAAATATAGTTTTTCAAAGTGAATTAGTTATTTACTATCTGTTTTTTTGTATAATACTCAGAAAGCCAGTTGGTTAGAGCAAGTGTTCTTTTGGATAAAAGGGTACTATCAATTTTATATTATTTTTGTTCTTACCAATACAACTAAAAGTATCTTTACCTTATGAGAAAAATTAAAATAGGTATTGTCACCATATCTGATAGAGCTAGTGCTGGAGTTTACGAAGACTTGTCTGGAAAAGCGATTGAAAATACCTTATCTAGTTACTTAACGTCTGAATGGCAAAAAGAATACCATCTGATTCCAGATGAGCAGCCTGTTATTGAACAGACGCTCATTGAATTGGCAGACAAAGAAAATTGTTGTCTGATTGTAACTACTGGTGGAACAGGACCTTCACCAAGAGATGTAACACCAGAAGCTACAGAGACTGTCTGCCAAAAAATGCTTCCTGGTTTTGGAGAGCTAATGCGTCAAGAAAGCCTGAAATTTGTTCCTACTGCCATTTTATCAAGACAAACAGCAGGGATTAGAGGGAAAAGCCTAATAATTAATTTACCCGGTAAGCCAAAATCTATCAAAGAATGTTTAGATGCTGTTTTTCCGGCTATACCTTACTGCATCGATTTAATTGAAGGTCCTTTTTTAACAACTAATGAAGAGGTTGTTAAAGTTTTTAGGCCTAAGAAATAAGACTTTCAAGGAGGTTACTAGAGAATTATACTATCAAGAACGTACTCTTTTACTCTCTTATTAACAAAAGAATAACGAGTTTTTGAAAGCAGAGTTCTAAATTCTGTTGTTTAGTACCTCATAGTCTAAATTTTCATTCATTCAAATCCCAATCATACGGTAAGTAACTAATATCAGATTCTTCGTTTAATGCCTCTGTGCTGTATTGGCTAATAAAGGTAGGTAGATCACCAAAGTCGGAAGTAAACCATTTGAATATCTTAGAAAGTTGAGTTTGTTCTTTGCTTATTTTATTTTTTGTAGGATTGTTAATGAATGCCGTTGTAACATCGTTTAGTTGGTTATGTAAACCCTCTGCTTCATAAGCTACATTCAATAAATTAGGGCATGAAATAGACGCACAGTTAATTGCAAAATGAATTCTAGGTTCATTCATTTTACGGAGAATGTCGTGCTCAATGTTTCCTAAAGTAAGTCTCAAATGTCTTAACTGAACGAATTTGATTCCCCAAGGAGATCCAATAGTTGGTCCAATCCTTCGTATTGATTTTACAGGATAATTTCTAATGATTAATTGAACCGTAAAGGCATTGTAGGCATTAATCCAATAAGCGAGCTTTTCATTTTGTGACCAACTATCCGCTGGAATGTGATTCGCCAATTCATTAAGGTAATCAGATAATGCTACACTATCAGATTTGAACCCTTTGTAGTCTACTTTTCCATTTACAGAAACATGTTTCTGTAGTAGATCCGTCCATGACAAATGTAACATTGGCTTATCTTTACTGACATGTAAATTAGTCTCGATATTATTTGAACTTAAATAGGAACAACTAATAAAGAATACTAACGGCAACGAAAATAAAAAAGGTATTTTCTTCATGAGTGGGTTAATTGAAAATTAAAATTCGAACCGTCTTTTTGCCATATGTAAGCGAACCCCTACGTTTACGAAGTAGGTATCTTCTGCAAAGCCAGCTCTGTCAGAAGTTACTTTGCGGTAAATTTGTTGTAAATCAATGTACCAGTTGTTTCTTAGCTTGTAAGAGAGTGTTAAATCCAACATAAACAACTGTGAAGAAGCCCCTTGTGCTATTGAATTGCCATATTCACTATCTCTAGTTGGATTAGCTAATAAAATGTTACTTCCAACATTGCTCGTGTCGGTTGGTTCTGCACCAAACTTGCTATAAAAGAGTTTACCTGTAGCAGATAATTTGCTTAACGGTTTGTAACGAGCTATTCCTACAAGCTCATA
>JBGCEI010000026.1:0-3572 GCA_045106295.1 Cyclobacteriaceae bacterium | reverse complement strand
GGTGAACTTCTCATGCGTGTCTCCTACATATCTTTCGATGAAGTCTAATAGCTCAATCTTATCTTTTTCTACTATTTCTTCGCTTTGTGTAAAAAAGCTATTGTAGTACTCTTTAATTTCTAATCTAGAAGGTGTGTACCCCTTTGATCGATTTTTTCCAGTAAATTTTGATAAGTGAAGACTTAAGGCATGAATCAATTCATTTGCCTCGTCTCTATATAGGATACTTAAAATATTTCTGATTTCTTGCTTCTCAGCATTCCAATGTTTTTTTGGTACTTTAAAACCTATAGAACTGTCAAAGTCAATTTTAGCTTTACTAATCCTATATCTAATATGAATTGGAAGTAGTTTATTGTCATCGTTACTTTTTTGACGCTCTCTGAGAAAAAAAGAAATTTTAGCCATACTTAATAATTTATCATAAAGGTAATAATTAAAATATTATGCACACCATTTTGCACACCAAAAAAACCTGTTTTACTTTAATTTTCCTTTATCTAAGTTCACTAAAATATGCTTTTATTCGCCTTATTTGATGTTTTAAAGGAAAAGTAAGTTAAAAGAAAACAAATAAAAGTGTTCCCCTACGGACTACTACTAGCCTTAAAATCGCTCATTATGAGCCTTTTTAAGGCTTTTTTTATATTTAATCGAACTTTTATAGATTTCTTACTTTTTTCTAATTTCATGTATTAGAGCTTAAAAAATTCGTTTAAAAGGTTTAAATGAAGTTTTTGAAGTGGTATCTCCTCAAAATACAAATTCGATTCCTCTTGCCATGAAAATATAATCCTATCGTATCAATATCGTATTTTTACGTATCTTATCGTATCTATTTAATGTTATTTTATTAAATTTGAGTAATGAACAAGATACATACGCTTCAACTAAATATTAATTGGGACTTAATCTCAAAAATTAGTGAAATAGATAGATTTGACGCATCTTGGACATCAATAGAAAAAAGAGAGGGGCAAACATTAAAGCAGTTAAAATCAATTGCTACTGTAAGAAGTGTTGGAGCATCTACAAGAATTGAAGGTTCAGGTATGAATGATGAACAAGTTGATATCTTGTTAGATAATCTAGCCATTTCTAAATTAGAGGATAGAGATTCTCAAGAGGTTGTCGGTTACTATGAAGTTTTGGATTTAATATTAGGCTCTAGTAAAAACATTGGTGTATCTGAAAATTCGTTAAAGAGTCTTCACAATAGTTTATTGCAATATAGCCAAAAAGACCAGTGGCATAGAGGAAACTATAAGCAGCATAGCAATAGTGTGGAGGCTGATTTCGGAAATGGAAATAAGCAGGTAATATTCAAAACCACACCTCCTGGCCTTGAAACAGACGATGCAATGGGCTTATTAATAAAATGGTATAAAGAGGACGAAGAAGCACACCCTCTAGTTAAATGTGCAGCTTTCTCATATGAATTCGTTAGCATTCATCCATTTCAAGATGGTAACGGAAGGTTAAGCAGATTAATTCCAACATTACTTTTACTGAAAAATGGCTATCAATGGATACAATATGTAAGCTTTGAACACGAAATAGAAAGTAGAAAGAATGAATATTACCAACAATTAAGAAAATGTCAATCTCAACGTCCAAATGAAGATGTCACATCATGGGTTCATTTTTTCCTTGATTGTCTAATAAAAATACAACAATCTTTATTATTAAAGTTAGATAAAAAGGGAGAAGCTAGTAAATTAAGTCCTCGTGATAAATCAATTTTATTACTTGTTACTGATAATGCAGGTATAAAATCAGGACAGGTTTCTAAAAAGCTTAATATTCCTATTCCTACAGTTAAGAAAACTCTTGCCCTTTTATGTAAACAAAATTTAATTGAAAAACACGGAAATGGACCTGGTACTAATTATATCATTAAATAATTGTAAACGTCAGGTTTCCGTTAAATTATTTAAAAAAAACATTGTAACAGATTAAACTATGGGGTTCAAAGCAATATCAATTGATGAATACATCAAAATTCATCTCAAAAACAATCCTACTGAAAACAAAGGTGATTTAGAACAAAGGCTAAAAAACGCTCTCAGTGATTATGATAAAGGGATAAAATGCTCATGTGGAAACGATATATGGGTAATTGGTTCAGCATCAGTTGGGAATAGTTGCTATACGTGTATTACTGGAGAATACAACCCTTCAGAGGACTATGAACTTGATTCGGCCATCAGAAAACCTGTTAACATGAAAGGTCAACGGCATATTGATGATATTCCTCCTCTTGAATTAAACGGTTTTTTTAGTGATGATGGACATGAAATCAGCCCTGAATTGATTAAAAAACCAAGTCTATGCTTAACATGTACAAAAGATCATGATCCTAAAGAAGAACCAATGTGTAATATGATAAGATTTGACCAACAAGGTGAAGAAGAATTCATTTGCTTTGCCTACAGGAAAGTATAACTTGTCGAATTACCCAAAAAGGTCAGTTACATCTTGTTGTGAAAGAGATTTCATAATAGATTCATCCACTGAAATAATCGAATCCGCTACTTTTTCTTTTTTGCTTTTGTATTGCATAATTTTTTCCTCAATGGTGTCTTTACAGATCATACGATAAGCAATTACATTCTTTGTTTGACCAATACGGTAACACCTGTCGATTGCCTGATTTTCTACGGCCGGATTCCACCAAGGATCAACAATATAAACGTAATCTGCTGCAGTTAGATTCAAGCCTGTACCACCAGCCTTCAAACTGATTAAAAAAACTCTTACTTCATCGTTGTTTTGAAAATTATTAACAGATGCTTCTCGTTGACTAGTACTGCATTTTCCATCTAAATATTCGAAAGCGATATTTTCCTGTTTCAACCTTTCTTTGATGACATCTAACATTTTAACAAATTGAGAAAACACCAACAGCTTATGCCCTCCTGTTTTCTCTTGTATGTGTTTGATAAGTTCCTCTAACTTGATAGATTCATCTCCATAATCTTCTTCATCTGATAAAATAGCTGGTGAATCACAGATCTGACGTAGTTTGGTTAAGGCTTGTAGAATCAGCATCTTTGATTGATTTAGTCCATCTTCTTCAATCTTATTTTTGATTTGGTTACATATTTCATTTCGATAAGCTTCATAAACTTTTCGTTGTTTTTTATCCATTTCACAATAGATGACATCTTCGGTCTTATCAGGTAATTCTTTGGCTACTTTTTGTTTCGTTCTTCTAAGAATAAAAGCATCTTTTCTTCTTTTTTTAACTAAACATTATTTTAATAATGCATACACACAGACAGGCAAAAGCCTAATGGCTTTGCTGTGCCCGCTGTAATAATTTGATTATCAGTCGTTTATTTTTTCAACATGGCTTGCTTACTTCTCATCAAAATTAGCTCGAAAATTAAAGCCTGAAAAAGTAGCTAAATTAACCCTAATCAGTTAATTTGTAACTCAGTCGGAATGGCTGTACTATAAATAAAAAATTATGTTAAAACAAACTTATATTATCCTTTCGCTTTCATTATGTTTTTTTAGTGTAATAAGCGATAATCTTCCTAAATACATAACTCCTGTCTCGGTACTAG
>JBGCEI010000025.1:0-7667 GCA_045106295.1 Cyclobacteriaceae bacterium | reverse complement strand
GATGGAAAAGGACCTATCGAAGGTGAGACATTTGAAATGCCACTAGAGCGTAAAGCGCCAGGTGTTGTTTATCGTCAGCCAGTAACAGAGCCATTACAAACAGGGGTGAGGTCTATTGACGCTATGATTCCTATTGGTAGAGGACAAAGAGAATTGATTATTGGTGATAGACAAACTGGTAAAACAGCTGTTGCAATTGATACTATCCTTAACCAGAAAGAATTTTACGATAGAGGGGAAGCCGTTTACTGTATCTATGTAGCTGTAGGGCAAAAAGCGAGTACAGTAGCACAGGTAGTAAATGCCTTAGAAAAAGGTGGAGCTATGGCTTACACTACTATTGTAGCATCTAATGCATCAGATCCTGCTCCAATGCAGTTTTACTCTCCATTTACGGGAGCTGCTATTGGTGAGTATTTCAGAGATACAGGAAGACCTGCTTTAGTAATCTATGATGATTTATCGAAACAAGCAGTAGCTTACCGTGAAGTGTCTCTTCTATTGAAAAGACCTCCAGGTAGAGAAGCTTACCCAGGTGATGTATTCTATCTACACAGCCGTTTATTAGAGAGAGCTGCAAAAGTAATTAACTCTGACAAGCTAGCTCAAGAGATGAATGATCTACCAGAGTCATTAAAAGGAAAAGTAAAAGGTGGTGGTTCATTAACGGCACTTCCTATTATTGAAACACAAGCAGGTGATGTATCAGCGTACATCCCTACTAACGTAATCTCCATTACTGACGGACAGATCTTCTTGGAGTCTAACTTATTTAACTCAGGTATCAGACCAGCGATTAACGTAGGTATCTCAGTATCTAGAGTTGGAGGTTCAGCACAGATCAAATCAATGAAGAAAGTATCTGGTACGTTGAAATTAGATCAAGCACAGTTTAGAGAACTAGAAGCATTTGCTAAGTTTGGTTCAGACTTAGATGCATCTACTAAATTAGTAATTGACAGAGGTCAGAAAAACTTAGAGATCTTAAAGCAAGCACAATATTCTCCAGTAGCAGTAGAAGAGCAAGTAGCTATTATCTACGCAGCAACTAAGGGATTATTAGATAATGTAGCAGTAGATAAAGTAAAGGAGTTTGAAAACTCTTACATCACTACATTAAGAGCAGAGCACAAAGATACGTTAGACTCGCTAAAAGCAGGGAAATTAACAGATGCTACTATTGATGCAATGAAAAAAGTAGCAAAAGACGTTTCTTCAGCATTAGCATAAACGAACAAGCAAATGGCTAACTTAAAAGAAGTAAGGCTTAGAATAAGTTCAGTAAAATCTACTCAGCAGATCACTAAAGCTATGAAAATGGTGGCAGCAGCGAAGTTGAAAAGAGCTCAGGATAATATCATTAAACTGAGACCTTATGCAACCAAGTTGAACGAAGTGTTAGGTAGAGTTTCTAGTGGTGAAACACAAAGTGTTTTTTGTCAAGAAAAAGCAGCTACTGACAAAGTATTAGTTGTTCTCATTACATCTGATAGAGGGCTTTGTGGAGCTTTTAATTCTAATGTAATTAAAGGAGCTATTAAAACAGTAGAAACTACTTACGTAGAGCAATTTTCAGCAGGTAATGTAGATGTGCTGACAATTGGTAAAAAAGGAAACGAAGCCTTAGCTCGTAAACAGTACCAGTTGAATAGCGACTTTGTAGGTTTATTCTCATCTGTTTTATTCGAAGATGTAAAAGCAGCTCCAGAATTTATTATGGAAGCTTTTGAAAAAGGTACTTACGACAAAGTAGATATCGTTTTCAATGAATTCAAAAATGTAGCAACGCAAGAAGTAAAAGTACAGCAGTTTTTACCCTTAGTAGAGGAAGAAAAAGCTGAGTCTACTGCTACTGAAGCAACAGCTGATTATATTTTTGAGCCATCAAAAGAATACATCGAAGAAGAGTTAATTCCTCAGTCGTTAAAAATACAGTTTTACAAAGCTGTTTTAGAATCGAATGCTTCAGAGCATGGTGCAAGAATGACAGCGATGGATAAAGCAACTGATAACGCAGGTGAATTATTGGACGACTTGAAATTAGTTTACAATACTACTCGTCAGGCACACATTACAAAAGAAATCTTAGAGATTGTAGGTGGTGCAGCAGCATTAGAAAACTAAGAAAATTCTTATACGATTTCAAAACCACACTTTTAATTAGAAGTGTGGTTTTTTTGTTTTAAGTGTCGGGGTCGCTTCAAGCGACCCCGATACTTGAGAAAATCTACCTAGTTTGTACAACTAAATGATCAGACTACTCAACATATTAAGTATCGATGTAGCCATAAGTTCATGCGCTATGGCATACTTGTGGTCGTATTATTTTCAAAGGCCTGTCGATACGATTACCTATGTTGCTTTAGCTTTAGTAGTCTGGTTAATTTATACAGCAGATCATTTGTTAGATGTAAGGCAAGGGAAGAAATATGCCGGTCAACGGTATGAATTTCATAGTCGTTATCAGTTACTTCTTTTAATTGTATGTGGATTGGTAATAGTAACACTTAGTGTTTTACTTTTTTATTTAAATACTAATTTATTATTAACTGGTACAGGCCTTTTCTTAATCGTAGGCATTCATTTCTTATATGCACATTTGATTACAAAAAAAGAAGTCAGTTACCCCAAAGAAGGAGTAGTTGCATTAGTCTATGTAATTGGTGTTTCGTTACCCTCTATTTCTTCTATGATCGATCAATTTAGTTGGGTGGTTGTCTTTTATCAACTCTCTGTTTTATTATTAGCGCTTATTAACCTTTTTTTGTTGTCGTATTTTGAAATAAAAGAAGACCAAAAACAAGAGCTTACTTCCATAGCTATTCATTATGGAAAAGAGAAAACGAGTCGTATTATCAAAGGATGCTTCATGGTAAACAGTATTGTTCTAGTGAGCTCTTATCTTCTCCCTCATACAGATAACCTGATCAGTACATTGTTTTTATGTATGACTGGAGTCTACTTCTTGATTTTTACGAAGCATTCATTCTTTACAGTAAATGAACGTTACCGTTTATTAATTGATGTCGTATTGATGTTTCCTTTAGTTTTGCTTTTAATTGATAAGTTAAACTAATGAATGACTTTAACTTCATAGCCCCTTTCTATTCATCTCTCAGTAGAATAGTGTTTGGAGATACACTCATGAAAGCTCAAACTCATTTCTTTACAGAAATACCAGAAGGTGCTCATGTGCTATTTGTAGGAGGGGGAAATGGTGATGTATTGAAATACTGCCCAAGCTCGTGGAAGATAGACTTTTTAGAGAAATCACCTGTTATGTTAGAGTTAGCTAAAAAGAAAGTAATCAATCATGACGTTCAGTTTCTTCAAGAAGACTTTTTTTTGTTCGAATCTAATCAAAAATATCATGCTGTAATCACACCATTTTTCTTTGATATGTTCTCTAATGAACAAGTAAAAAAAGGAATTGAGAGAATAAAAACACTTCATTTGAAACCCAAAGGGATTTGGTTATTTACTGATTTTGTAGAAAATAAACCAAATAGATTCAAAAAGATTCTGGTGAAAACAATGTATCTCTTTTTTCGTTTGACGGCAAAATTAGAACAACAACAATTACCAGATTTCGAACAACTATTTAATGAAATAAAAGCTAAACAAGATTCAAAAATGTTGTTCTTTGGAAATATGATTAAATCGAATGTCTTTCGGTTTTAATTTTCACACCTTCGTGTAATGTCGCGAAGTTTCCTCGTTCGCCATCAATGGTCACAAACCTTGATGATCGCTACTGTAAGTACCCTCTAAAATTCAGATAGTTTACTTAAACTCATCTGTCACAATTTTAGGTAAGGACCCTAGCGTATTCTTTTTTTCGATCTGATTCTCCATGAATTTTTTATGGTCGTTTTGATACGAACTCACAGCCCCTAACTTCTTTAAAGAATAGATATACACCCAAGCCATATCTAATTGATTAGGAAGAAATCCTGATCTAGCACTTGATGGATATAAGTGATGGTTGTTATGCCATTCTCCAGAAAACCAACCAGGTCTCGTTTGGTTGATCGCTAAATTCCGTCGATCGTAATCAACTCCATCCACGTGCTTTATTTTACCACTACCATGCCCCGTATAATTAAATGCACGCACTAATACAAACCAAAACATAGCGGCACTAAACATGGCAAGAGCAATTACATGCCCACCCAATAGGAAAAAAGCCCCGTACCAAAAAGCCCAATTTAGTAATGTAATACCCACTGCATAAAAAGGATTAGTGATAGATCCCCATTTTAGATACTGTTGGTAACTATTGGTAACCACTCCAGTATGAGCTAAAAAGTTCTTTGCTTTTTGATATTCCTCTTCGTTTAAGTCTTTGTTAATAGACTGATGGTTTACATCAGCTAACATGCAATAGAAGAAACCTCCAAGTGGATTATAAGGATCTCCAGGAGTATCAGATAATGCGTGATGTACATGATGAGATACCACATATATTTCTTCAGGAACAGTTTTGATCACTAAATTTTGTGTAATGAATCGCCAAACTGGGTGGCTGAACTTATACGCACTATGTGTAGAATAGCGATGTAACCAAATGGTGCCATGCGTGCTCATTACAATCATTGCATAGAAGAAACAAACAGCTGTAATCCACCAACTTGCATAGTATGTACATAATACGACAAAGAGTGGAAGGAGAACCACCGCAATAGACCAACTCATAAAAGGAAGCCAGTTTTTCTTTGACCTAAAAATGTTGATGTTTGAAAAAGCAGTAAGGAAAAGTGTTAAAACAGAAGGTTTTATTAATTTTCCGTCTTGATCTTTCCATCCATAGGCCGGAGCCTGAAGTACATTGTGAATAAACGCCATGTTAACTCTTAAAAATGATTAATCTGTAATGATAAGTTCTAGTAGAAACTATAATTTAGATAGCCCGAGAAATATGATTGTAACTAAAAATTTAAAAAAATGAATCCTCAGCTTATTTGTCAGATATAATTACATCTTGTACTAAGTATTAAAAGTACTCAATGTTTTTGATTCAAGGGTAACTTTATTGAAATGAATATGAATTTACTTTAGTGCGTTAAACCCAAACTATCAATGTCGTTTGGTTAAGAAAAAGAAATGATAGTAACAAGATCCTTAACCTTTTCTAAGGATCTTTTAAACCACCTAAAAAACATTATTGAAGATAAAGATGATGGTTTCACTACAGCATAACGATTGTAACAGAAACTTTAGTCGGCTTTAGCCGAAATTCAAACCTATCAGCTTTGAGCCGTTAGTAGTTTAGTGTAAGAAGCAACGAAGAGATAGTCGTTAATTTAGAAGTTTAGGCTCTATTCTTTATTTCAACTCGTACACTTCAATATCAGTAATATTTGGTAATTTTTTTACTTTTGGTTTCCCTTTTAAGTAACCTAAACTAGCTAAAAATCTATCAGCTTCATATACGGTTCTATAATAATTATAATTACTTTCTTTACTTTCTTTAAAGTTGAAAAAAGCATGCTCTTGATCTTTAAACAACCATACATCACATCTGCTTCCTTCGTTTTCCATCTTGTTCTTATAGTTTTTAGCCGTAGATACAGGGACTAAAAGGTCTTTTGTTCCTAATAAAAACAAAGTTGGTGGAGTACTTTTTTTAATATTATGCATAGGGGAAAAGTCTAAATAATAATCTTTCACCCTATCATACCCATAACCTCCTGGTCCGTTATCTACAACTGGATTAAACAAAACCAACGCATTCGGAATAGTACTGATTGATAAATCATCAGTTTCACCATTTATTTTTATAGTAGTAGCTACCGCTGCAGCTAACTGACCACCAGCCGAACCGCCAGAAGCAATAATTTTATTTGGATCTATATGATATTTTTTTGAGTTGCTTTTAATATAGCGTATGGCTGATTTCGCATCTTTTAAAGATTCTTTAGGTGTAGTTTGATGTGATTTTTTAGTTCTATATTGCGGTAAAAAACAAACAAACCCTCTGCTAGCAAAGTACATGGCTTGTCTTTTGAAGTGAGCGGTATTACCTGCTACCCATCCTCCTCCAAAAAAGAAAACCATAGCGGTTAATTTTTTATTCTTCGAATATTTTTTAGGATAAATAATATCCATCTTCAACTCAATATTAGCGACAGTGTCGTTCTTGATTATTTTATAAATTATTGAGTCTTGTTTTTGAGCTATACAAGAAAGGCTTAAACTTAAAAGTACTATTGATATGCTATTCTTTTTAATAATATTCATAGTCTAATTATAAATGTTTTTTCTAAGTTACACAATCAAAAATTAAAATAACTAGTTAATTTTTTTAGTACTTAAATTCGAGTCGATCTTTAAATTTTGATTGCCACTTGCAGTTTTACAAGCAATCATTTAATAAGGTGTTTTGGCAAAGCCCATTTATAGTTATGACAATTTATTTGCTTTTAAAATACCAGGGCAATCGCCTTTAAAAGCTAAGCACTAATTCTCTGTATTCATCGTTTAGAGCGCATTTTTGCCTTTTTCTAGTCTTGGGGATTTTCTCATTATCCATTTTTTCTATCATAGCTAAAGCCATTTTGGTAATCATATTGAAGTTTTTGGCTGAATTCCCCTTCCTCTTTTTAGAAGCATCTTCTTTAAAAAGTACATCTAAGCACCAATGTAAATTATTTTCAATAGCCCAATGAGAACGAACAATATGATTAAACTCTTTAGCTGTTTTCTTAGCAGAACTGATATAGTACCTTGTTTCTTGTGAAGTATATTCAGTAGGTTTATTTGTGCGCTTTGACTCTACCCTTACTAGGCTCTGAATACCCTTCCAGTTTACTGCTTCATCTAAGAAGCGTAAATCAGTAATTACACTACATTTTCTTTCTTCTATTCTACCATGTCCCAGATCATATTCAATAGATTGATCTGCTAAAACAGTGTGACCAAACACACTCTTTATCTGCTCATGCAAGGCTTGTTGATTTCCTTTGACCATAAGGGTGTAATTAGCTTTTTTTTCAATGATTTTTTCCGCTATTTTCTTTTGACATCCCATAGCATCTATGGTCACTACACTGCCTTCTATGGTTAGTAAATCTAATAACTCGGGAATAGCTGTAATCTCATTACTCTTCTCAAAAACAGTCTTTTGAGCTAATGTAAGTCTGTTTTCAAAGGCGTAAGCTGAAACGGTATGTACAGCTGCTTTTGAACCGTCTTCTGATGAGCCACGTGCTGTTTTTCCATCTATGGATATAATATCTCCACCAGATAATTCTGCACGAGCATTTACCCAACTAATGAAACAGCTGTTGAATGCTTCATGATCTAAACGTGCAAATAATTTACCTAGCGCATCATGAGAAGGTACGCCATCAGGATAATTGTAAAACTTACGAAGCCAGTTTAGTTTATTAGTACCAAACTCTTCGATTTCTGTCCAATGTGTCCAGCCACTAACGACAGAAGATACTACTAAAAAAAGTATCTCTTCTAGAGGATAAATATGGTGACCATGGGTTGTTCTGCGTGGATCTTCCAACGATGAGAAATGAGAAGAGAAACTCTGGGAAATTTTTTCTGTTGATTTTGAGAAATGCATTTTTTTTTAATGCAGACTCGGTGTGAATCAACTACACAATAAAAATAATGCAATTTTCAATACTTAGCAAATTTTAAAGGCGATTGCCCTG
>JBGCEI010000024.1:0-2980 GCA_045106295.1 Cyclobacteriaceae bacterium | reverse complement strand
GGGTAGTAGCAGTTGGTAATCCTTTTAACCTTACATCTACTGTTACGGCAGGAATCGTAAGTGCTAAAGCTCGAAACATTGGAATCATTAATGATAAAGAAAACTTAGGGATAGAAACATTTATTCAAACTGATGCAGCTGTAAACCCAGGTAATAGTGGAGGGGCACTAGTTAATAGAGATGGAGAGTTAATAGGCATTAATTCAGCCATAGCATCTCCTACAGGAGCGTTTGCAGGTTACTCATTTGCGGTGCCTGTAGAAATAGTTGAGAAAGTAGTTGCTGACCTTAAAGAGTATGGAGAAGTACAACGGGCTTTATTAGGTGTTGCTATTGCAGATGTGACAGCTAAACTAGTAGACGAGAAAAAACTCAAAGATATTAAAGGAGTGTACATCGCTGGAGTAAATAATGGGAGTGCTGCTGCTGATGCAGGTATAGAAGAAGGCGATGTAATTATTAAAATAAATGATTTAGAAGTAAACACATCTGCCGAATTACAAGGAACTGTCGCACGTTTTAGACCTGGTAATGTAGTGCGTGTTACATACATTAGAGATGATAAAGAACGAACTACGCAGGTTACCTTGAAAAATAAATTAGGTACCACGCAAGTAGTTAAAAAAGGAGATACACAAAAAGTAGAGGCTCTCGGTGCTCAATTAAGACCTATTTCAGAAAAAGAACAAGAGAAATATGGTGTTCAAGACGGTGTAAAAGTAACAGACTTATCCTCTGGAAAAATTAAAGATTCAGGAATTAAAGAAGGTTTTGTGATTACCGATATTATTATAAGCAGAAGGTATCAGTACCCAGTAACTACTTCTTCTGAATTAGTAGCCTTGTTTAATGCTAATAAAGGAAAAGGCGTGTTAGTGGAAGGAGTGTATTCTGATGGGAAACGTGTAGCCTATGCGTTAAGCCTTTAGTAAGCAATAAAATTCATTGCTTTAAAAGCTGTTCATTTTACAATGGATAGCTTTTTTCTTTTCATAATAGTATCTTTCCTTTCTACTTATTCGTAAATATTGGTAATTGCTCATATTCTAACAATACACCTATGTCAACTCATCTTTTTAATACCGACTTTTTCACTAAAGAATACGCTTACTCCACAGGAATAGATTTTCAACAAGGAAAAGGTAATTCGAAAATAAATTCATACTCGCCCATAGACAATCAGTTGCTAGGTTCGTGTCAATCCGTTTCTAAAAAACAATATGACGAGGTAATTGAAACCGCTCAACAAGCATTTAAAGAATGGAAAGAATGGCCTGCTCCATTAAGAGGAGAAGTAGTGAGGCAGATAGGTGACGAATTGAGAAAAAATAAAGATGAGTTAGGTCGTTTAGTTACTTTAGAGATGGGGAAGAGTCTCCAAGAAGGACTAGGGGAAGTGCAAGAAATGATTGATATCTGTGATTTTGCTACAGGACTTTCTCGTCAATTACATGGTTTTACCATGCATTCAGAGCGAAAGATGCATCGTATGTATGAACAATATCATCCATTAGGTATTGTAGGTGTTATTAGTGCGTTTAATTTCCCTGTAGCTGTTTGGGCATGGAATGCTATGCTTGCTTTAATTTGTGGTGATGTAGTTGTTTGGAAACCGTCAGAAAAGACACCGCTTTGTGGGGTGGCTTGTCACGATATTATTAAAAAAGTATTGGCAGACAATAAGGTGCCGGAAGGAACAGTAAGTTTAGTAGTAGGCGAACGTGAAGTAGGCGAATGGATTGCCGAAGATAAGCGTATCACTCTTGTTTCGGCAACTGGCTCTACTAGAATGGGAAAGGAAGTGGCTAAAACTGTAGGAGCGAGATTAGGTAAAACCATCTTGGAATTAGGAGGGAACAATGCTATTATCGTAACAGAACATGCAGATCTTTCATTAGCCATTCCTGCTATTGTATTTGGAGCAGTAGGGACCGCAGGGCAGCGATGTACTTCTACTCGTAGGGTGATTATTCATGAGTCTATGTATGATGCAGTGAAAGAACGTCTACTGAAAGCATACAAACAAATTAAAGTAGGTAATCCGTTAGATCAAAGCTATCATATGGGACCGCTGATCGATCAAGATGCCGTAGCTAGTTATTCTAGTGCTATTCAACAAGTAGTAACTGAAGGAGGGAAAGTGATTACTGGGGATAAAGTGATTCAAGGGAATTATGTAACTCCAACAATTGTAGAAGCAGATAATGGGTATCAAATGGTTCAGGATGAGACTTTTGCTCCCATCATGTATTTATTAGAATATTCAGGTACTGTTTCTGATGCTATTGATATTCAAAATAATGTAAAACAAGGGCTTTCTTCCGCTATCTTTTCTGACAATATTAAAGAGACAGAAACCTTTTTAGCTCATTGGGGGTCAGACTGTGGAATAGCTAATGTGAATATTGGTACTTCTGGAGCCGAAATTGGTGGCGCTTTTGGTGGTGAAAAAGAAACAGGTGGAGGAAGAGAATCTGGTTCAGACGCTTGGAAAGCTTACATGAGAAGACAAACAAATACTATTAATTTTAGTACAGACTTGCCGTTAGCGCAAGGAATTAAGTTTGATTTTTAGCCTTCTTATCAATAGGGACTATGGAAAAATAGTTGATGTTTATAGATTTCTAAGGTATAGCCTTTGTTTAGCAGGATAGTACAGGATAGAGGTGTCTTGCTTTTTTTATTTCTTGTTATTCATATTTATTTTTTATGGCAGAAGAAATTAAAAAATCCTCAGGAGAATTTGAAAGAGAACCCGTTTCTCCATCCGCATTAAAGAGTACAGGTAGTTTTTTTGGCATGTTTGCTGGGGAACATGCCGCAGGTACTGAATTTATGATAGGCCCTTTGTTTCTTGCTGCAGGAGCTAGCTTGCAAGATCTTTTATTAGGGTTGTTAGTAGGTAATTTATTAGCCGTATTAACATGGCGTTATTTAGTAGCTCCAATTGCTGTTTCTAAGAGGTTAACGTTATACTTTC
>JBGCEI010000023.1:0-5194 GCA_045106295.1 Cyclobacteriaceae bacterium | reverse complement strand
TTTTATCTGTTATTCGATAAAAGAGCCCATTTATCGGGTAAGATTTTAAACAAAAAAGCCAAATAAGAATTAATTCTTATTTGGCTTTTTTGTTTAAAATCTTACCCGATAAATGGGCTCTTTTATCGAATAACAGATAAAACCAAGTAAAAAGAGATAATAAATTAAATAGATTTGTGGGTGGTTTAAAAAAACTAGCTTGGTCAATAGATAATGATACTCCCTAAACAAATAATTCTTACTTCCTTTTTAATCACATGCTTTTCCTTCTCTTTATTAGCAGGAAAAAAGGAGCGTGCGGATAAGTACTATAAGAATATGGTATTTGAAGAAGCAATTCCTATCTATGAATCTTTAGCAGAAAAAGGGGACTCTTCTATCGTTAGAAATTTAGCCGATTCATACACTAGAATACGGGAATTTGAGAAAGCAGAAGCATGGTATAGCATACTTCAAAAAAAAGACACCCTGTATAAAACTGACCAGATTCAGTACGCTAGGGCATGCCGGTCTAATGGAAATTTTGTACAGTTTATCGCTTTACAGAATGAATTTCCTGCTGTTGCAAACACTTTTTCTACCATCGAAGAAAAAGATGTTGCAAAATTAAAGAGGTTAAAATATAAGTATGAAAAATATCAAGTATTAGAAACAAATCTTAACACTCCTTTTTCTGAATGTAGTCCTAGTTACTTTCAAGACAGCCTTTTACTATTTATGTCAGGTAATCAACAAGTGAATAATTATCCTCATCACTTATTTGTTGCCAACCGTACGGATACCATTCATAAATTTAATAGTATCCGCTTATTTCATCAGGAAAGTACGTATCAAAATGTGTCTGAAGCTATTACAAAAAATGGGGTGCCCGTTGTTTCAGGCGGAAATACTGAGGGTTCTACCCTTCCAGATTCTATTCAATCAGTTTTTAATACATTTGCTCCAGCTAATATTGAACCTTTAGCTTTCGGTCTTGATTCTGCACTTGCAGAATCGTTTCCATTTATTGTTCCTTTAGATTCTGTTTCTAACATGGGATACACTATTTTTTCTACTCAAGAAAATAAGTTCTACTTCGCTTCTAACTATCCGTTTACAGGGCATCAGGGAGGATATGACTTGTATTTCATAGAAAAGAAGGCTAACGGTAATTGGAGTGAACCTAAAAACCTTGGAGAAAACATAAACACACACGGGGACGAAGGGTTTCCATTTATTCAAGAACGTACAGGTAATTTATTTTTCTCTTCTGACGGTCATCCTGGAATAGGAAAATTAGATGTTTTTGAAGCTAAAAAACTAAGTGATGGTACATTTGGGAAGATTAAAAACTTACGGGCTCCTATCAATTCTACAGGAGATGATTTTGGGATAGTATTTAATAAACAATTCACAGAAGGGTATCTTTCTTCTAATAGAATAGGAGGAAAAGGGGATCATGATATTTATGCTGTGAAAGTAAAAGACATTAAGCTAAGTGTAAACGGGAAAATCACGAATGAGCTGGATGACAGTGCAATGAAGGGTGTGCTTGTTAAACTATTTGATGGGGAAAAAACGTTGATAAACTCTGTGGAGACTTCATCAGACGGGAGGTATTCATTCGATGTTGAGCACAACATAGATTATTTCCTTATCGCTGAAAAAGCAAGCTACACAATAGTAGAAGATCATTTTATGGAGGAAGAAACACGAGTGAAAAAAATCACTAAAAACATCGTGTTAGGCAAGTTACTAGATACGTCAAAAAAAGCAGGGAAATGGACTATTGTCTTACCTGTTAATTTTGATTACAAAGAATACAACATCACTGAAACAGAAAATGCTAAATTAATCGAATTGGCCTCCATATTAAAACAAAATACAGATGTTTCAATAGAAGTCTATTCTCATACAGACTGTAGAGGAAATAATTCTTACAATGAAAGTTTATCTAATAAAAGAGCTAATTCAATTAGAAGCTTTTTAATTCAACAGGGTGTAAAAGTGTCACAGATAACTAGTTTTATGGGGATGGGAGAAACAGCTCCATTAGTTAAATGTGAATGTTCTGGTGGGTCGGTATGTAGTGATGACCAGCATAGAAAAAACAGAAGGTCTGAATTTGTTCTAAAACGAGAGGGTAAAACAGTAGAAAAAATTCAGAAATAGTTTAAATAGCCATGAAACAATTATTATTCTTCCTATTTTTTTGTACCTCTTTCTATTCACTGAAATCAGAGAATAGTAATTCCTTTTTTGAAGCAAAAAAGAACGAAAAAGAGGGGTGGGAATTAATCAAACAAAATAAAAGAGACGAAGGCTATGCTCAATTAAATGAAGCTAGGAAGTTATACGTAAAAGCCAAGAAGCCATTTTTGGCTTATCACGCCTATGCTCAAGCATTAGAAATTGAATCCATGCACGCACAATGGGATTCTGTATTGCAACATACTTCTTCTATATTTGAATTGGTGAAAGACTTGCCATTAAATAAGAATAATAAACAACGAATGGCTGGTATAGCTATTTATCACTTAATGAGCGAAGCCCATTTTTATAAAGGAGAAATTAAATCAGCCAAAAAATACAGCGATGAAATCTATGAAAAAGCAGTTGAAAAACGTTTTCCAAAAGCGATAAAAGATGAATTATTATACCAAAAAGCCCTTATTCGTTATTACATAGGGGAACATACAAGCTGTATCGATTTACTACCGTATGATGTGATCCATTCTTCAGGAAAAGAAGTGAAAGAAAAAATGATCAAACTGCGGTCTTGGATTGCTGGTAGAAAGGGAGATGTAGACCAATTGAATCAATGGAACCAAGAAATTGTAACCTTAAACCCAAACTCCACTTATCCTCATCTGACTAATGCCTATTTTTATATTAGCAATACAGACTTGGAACACGGCGAAAAAGAATTTAAAAAAATCAAATTCAATGATATCAATAATAGAATAGATATCAGCTATCACCTCTATTTACAGGCTGCCATACAAGTAGAAAAAAGCAAGTATAAAGAGGCGCTAAAAACAATAGATAATCTAGTAGCCTATCTTCATGATGCAGCCCCTGAATACCATATTATCTCTTTAGATGCTCATTATTTAGAGGCGTATGTGTATTACCTGAAAAGTGATTATGGTTTCTGTGAAACTATTTTAAAAGAAATTTTACAGGCTAGAAGTAACCTTTCTGAACAAAGCCAATTACTGGGGAATAGTCAGGTATACGATTTATTAGGACGGGTAGAATTAGCAAAAAACAATGAAAATGGTGCTAACGAATTATTTTCCAAGTCTACCACAATTGCCAAAGAAGCTTTTTTTGAAACAAGTCTTAAAAAAGGAGAAGAATTCAATCACCTAGGGCATAGCTTTATTTTATTGGATGAGTTAAGTAAAGCAGATTCTTTGTTGAATAGGTCAGAGCGTATTTACAATAATGCGTTAAAAGACAGTGTCCATGTATTGTATGCTAATCTCTACAATGATTTTGGCTTATTACATCAAAAAAAGAACAATGTAGTAGAGTCTATTACGTACTACAAAAAAGCGCTTACTATTTATCAAAAGTTATTGGGGGATGTGCATCCTTATTTGAGCGAAGGGTATTACAATATTGCAGGGCTTAGCAATTCAATAGAAGATTATAATAGTGCATCAGACTATTTACAACGCTCTATTGGTTCAAATATGGGTTCTTTCAATGAGGAGTCTATCTTTGAAAATCCTCCATTAAAAGGGGCTCAATCATACATTGTTCAGCTAAACACGTTGATTGAAAAAGCAAATACTTTAACGTTGAAATACGATAAAGACGAAAATAAAGAATTTGAATTATTGGAAACAGCTATCGATGCCTACAAACTATGTTCTAAAATAATCAATAAGCTGCGATTAGGCTATGTATCTGATGCTTCAAAAGTAATTTTGGCAAAGAAAACGGCCATTATTTTTGAACGAGCAATTTCTCTTTGCTCAAAAATGAATGCCATAAAAAATACCACTGCATACAATGAGACCGCTCTCACGTTTTCTGAAACGAGTAAATCAGGTATTCTTTTGTCTGTAATCAAAGATGCTAAAGCAAAAAAAATAGCTGGTATTCCAGACTCTCTCCTTGTTTATGAACAACGAATAAATCTTAAGATTGCTGATTTAGACAACAAGCTCTATGAAGAATTATTAAAAGGAACGAAATCATCTAAATTAAAAGTAAATAGATTGAATAAGGAATTAGTATTGCAACAGAAGCACATGGCTACGCTGATCAATACCATTGAAGGTTTGTACCCAAGGTATTATGATTTAAAGTATAAAGAGACGTTCCCTACGCTAAAAGAATACAAAAGAGTAATCACTCCTTCCTTACATGAAAAAGAAAAGAAGAAAAGAAAGATAGAATCTACCGTTGTAGAATACTTTGTTGGGAAAGATAAAATTTACGCCTTTATTATCTCTTCTTCAGGTTTAGAGTTAGTAGAAATAGACAAACAAGAAAGACTAGAAAAAACAATTGCAGGAATGCAAAATAGTCTTAAATACTTAGCTAAAGAGACATTTTTGAAGACATCGGTTCAGTTGTACAATCAACTTATTAGACCTATAAAAGATAAGGTTAAAACCAAAAAAGTAATTATCATACCAGATAGCTACCTGTCTTATATTCCTTTTGAAGTGTTGGTTGATTCGGCAAAAAAAGCACCTCACTTTAAAGGAAACAATAGTGTGTTTCAAAAGAGTAAATACTTGATTAATGAAAAAGAAATCAGTTATTCTTATTCTCTCCGATTGCTTCAAGAAATATCATTGAACAAACATCATTCACACGAAAAAAACATTGCCTTGTATGCACCTGTTTTTGACAGCCTAGCTGTGAAAAACGAAGACTTAGAACCTATTTTAGCAAGTTATGATGAGGTAACAGCTATTAATGAGAAATATATAAAGAAGAAACACCGTACACACATTTCTACTCGAAGCGAAGCTACCGAAGAAAATTTTAAAAGTAATAGCCTTTCAAATTATGAATATGTACACTTATCTACGCATGCTATGGCAGGAAATGCGTCAAAATCACAAGCAGGTGTTTATTTCTGGCCAGACTCTAGCAAATCTAGTGACAACGATGGAGTATTAAGTGAGGCTGAAATATTTAACCTGAATTTAAAAGCAAATTTAGTGACACTTAGTGCTTGTGAAACAGG
>JBGCEI010000022.1:0-2993 GCA_045106295.1 Cyclobacteriaceae bacterium | reverse complement strand
AATCAAATACATTAGAATGGACTACGCCACGTAACCCAGGTCATGGAAACTGGGAAGGTGATATTCCAGAAGTACACAGATGGCCTTACGATTATAGTAAGCCTGGTGCAGAGGATGACTTTATCCCTCAGCACATTCCGTTATCGGAACAAGAGTTGAAAGAAGAACAAGATGCTACTCATTAATATTGGTTAGCAAATAAGAAATTAAACTAGTTAAAACACCCGACTTCATGTTGGGTTTTTTTATGACGTATTCTAAGGCTTTACTTTATACATTACTTTCTGTTTACCTCCTGATTTTTGTAGGAGCATTTGTACGTAGTACAGGAGCAGGTATGGGATGTCCAGATTGGCCAAAGTGTTTTGATTCTTGGATTCCACCAACTAATAGCGCTGATCTGCCAGCTAATTACCAGGATGTTTTAAAAGAGAAAAGAGTAAAGAAATCTTTACGAGTGAGTAAAACATTAGCTGCTTTAGGTTTTACTCAGTTATCGAACAAGGTAAAAAGCCATAGTGTGGGTGATGAACGTGTGGAGGAATTTCGTGTTACGAAAGCATGGATTGAATATGTAAACAGGTTGGTCGGTGTTATAGTCGGTTTGCTGGTCTTTTTGGCCATGGTTCTTTCTTTTAAGTTCTTTAAAACAGATAAAAAAACAGTCTTTTTGAATGTAGGAGTATTTGTTTTAGTCGGCATACAAGGTTGGTTGGGATCATTGGTAGTGGCTACTAATTTATTCCCCGGTATGATTACTATTCATATGTTTATTGCCTTGGTGATTGCCTTATTATTGATCTATCTGTATTATGAATCAATTACTGATAAAGAGAAAAAAATAGCTGTAGATACTACAAACAAAAAAGTACGTTTGTATTTGATAGCATCAATTGTACTCTTGTTTATTCAAGTGCTATTAGGAACAAATGTACGAGAGCAAATAGATGTGATTGCTAAATCGGTATTAGCAAATGCTAGAAATCAATGGATTGCTGAATTAGACATCGTGTTTTACATTCACAGATCGTTTTCAGTAGTGATCGTTATTTTACAAGTTTTGATTCTTCGGGCTATTAAAAAAGAAAAAAAGTTTACTTTATTTTACAGGATAATCTTGATTGCCATAATGGTAGAAATAGCGGTAGGAGCGTACATGGCTTATTTTTCAATTCCTGCTTTTTTACAACCGATACATTTATTAGTCGGATTGGTTTTAGTAGGTGCACAATATTGGGTTTTCTTAAATTCTAGAAGTAAATTTGTATCACAATTAGAATCTCCCCAGCGTTAAGATTTTTAGATGGAAAATACGACACTACATACTACGATTACCATAGGAGAAAAGGTGAAAGCTTACATTGAACTATTGAAAGTGAGACTATCTCTTTTGGTCGTATTTTCAGCAGGGATGACATATATGTTAGGATTGAAAACAGCAATGATCTGGTCTGACTTTATTTTATTCCTTTTAGGAGGTTTTTTGATAACTGGAGGAGCGAATATTATCAATCAAATTAAAGAAAAAGAATTTGATAAAATGATGAAAAGGACAATGAATAGACCGTTGCCTACAGGGAAAATATCTCCTATTCATGCAGCTATTTATTCTTTTTTATTAGTTCTAAGCGGATTTTTGTTGATTTTGAATTATGCTAATTTGAATACGGCTTTACTAGCTCTTTTATCGGTTGTGTTATATGGATTTGCTTATACGCCACTGAAAAGAGTAGGGCCTATTGCTGTGTTAATAGGAGCTATTCCAGGAGCCTTACCTCCAATGATTGGATGGGTAGCGATTACGAATTCATTTAGCTATGAAGCATTTTTATTATTTGGTATTCAGTTTATCTGGCAGTTTCCACACTTTTGGGCTATTGCTTGGTTAGGATACGATGATTATAAAAAAGCAGGTTTTGAATTACTACCTTCTCGTGGTGGAAGAGATATGAATACGGCTATAAACATTATGATCTATACGTTGTTTTTAATACCGATGAGTTTACTGCCTACTTATGTAGGTATGGTTGGTCAAACAGCAGGAATAGTAGTAGGTGTTTCAGGCGTATTATTTTTAGCATTAACATTTCATTTAATGAAGACTTGTTCTCGACAAGCGGCTTTAAAAATGATGCTTGG
Organism: Cyclobacteriaceae bacterium; assembly: GCA_045106295.1. Classification (GTDB taxonomy): domain Bacteria; phylum Bacteroidota; class Bacteroidia; order Cytophagales; family JAAEPT01; genus WTJX01. The sequence goes on along the minus strand of JBGCEI010000022.1, from coordinate 854 downwards.
TTCGGTAATTTACTTACCTATTGTTCAGATTGCTTATGTAATGGATAAAATATGAACGAAGTAATGGGAAATAAACAACAAACAATAGTGACGGGTACACACCCTAAATTATTTAATATGTGGCTATTCATTGTATCTATCTGTATGATGTTTGCCGGGTTTACAAGTGCTTATGTGGTATCTAAGTCGGCAGGTAAATGGCTAGAATTTGATTTACCTTCTATGCTTTGGTACAGTAGCGCTGTTATTGTAGTGAGTAGTATTACGATGCAATTGTCGTACTACTTTGCTGCGAAGGATAAATTTAATTTATTGAAACTATTTGTAGCGAGTACGTTCGTTTTGGGGATTGTATTCTTGGTGACTCAATTTGAGGCTTGGAAGCAAATTTATAATTACGATTACAAAATTGTGTTTGCAGGAAAGCAGAGTAATGTATCTGGGTCGTTGTTTTATGTGATCACGGGTTTACATGCATTACACATCATTAGTGCTGTTATTTTCTTGTTTGTAGTGTTGATTTACACACTTCAAAATAAGATTCATTCTAAAAAGATGCTAAACATTAAAATGTGTACAACATATTGGCACTTTTTAGGTGGACTTTGGATATATTTATTTCTATTTTTACTCTTAAATAATTCTTAAACAATTAATCTATGGCTCATTCGGCGGCAGTTGAAGAATATTCTGGAAACATATGGGGTGGCGGAGTCTCTCCTATGAAGGCAAGTTTTGGAAAACTAATGATGTGGTTTTTCTTACTTTCCGATGCATTTACTTTTTCAGGTTTATTGGTAGCGTATGGTACCTCTCGATTTAAAACCAGTGCTTATGAAGGCGCTGTTGATCAG
>JBGCEI010000021.1:0-3518 GCA_045106295.1 Cyclobacteriaceae bacterium | reverse complement strand
GTTGTAAATATGTGTTTTATTGATTAATTGTGTGTTGTCTCTTAATTTAGAATTAGTGGATAAACTGTACTGGTAGGCTTCAAAAATCAGATTCTCTTTTTCGTATTCCGATGGTTTTTCAGTAGTTATTCTTACACAAATCACTCCTTTTGGAAGCTTGGGCAAGGTATTGTTTTCTATTTTTGCAATTACTTGTTTTGCTTGTTGTGTAGCTTGTTCAATAATTTCTCCTTGACTGTATGATTGTAATACTCGGGTTTTTTTCTCTTTTCGATAATCGCTAAGGTCTGCTTGTGGGGTCGGTCCACAGCTGTAAAGGAAGAAACAAAGGATGGCGGAATAAAGGGTTCTCATGTGTTTAAAAGTATCTAGTATTAAGCCGTGCCTTTCGGCAGGCAGGTACAAAGTATCAAGACTAAATTTTTCAGTTCCTTTCATGAATAGAAACAAACTAATTTAGGGCTCAATACTAATGGTTAATGTTTGAGTAGACAAGTTACACATTTTAGGAGTTTATGGTTTTGTGATGGAATAAAAAAAGGTTACTACACTTCGCGCCATTCTACGGAAGTGGTCAAGAGAGAAACCAAAACACGGGACTTACTTGTAATTAGGGACAAACAATCCGTATATTTGGGGCATGTTAGATAAGGTACGTGACATTGCCCAAGAGGTAAAGAGTTTTCAGATTGATACAGCAGAAGCATTGGAGCAATTTCGATTGGCATATGTAGCCAAAAAAGGGAAAATAGCCGATCTTTTTGCTTCCTTTAGAGATGTGCCAGCGGATGAAAAAAAAGCGTTTGGTGCGGAGTTGAATAAGCTAAAAGTTGCTGCAGAATCTAAATTTAAAGAGATTGCCTCTTCTTTGGAAGATAGTCAGTCAAGTGTTAGTGAGGCGGATAAAATAGATCTTTCGCTACCAGAAATACCTAATCAACTGGGCTCTAGACATCCTTTGTCTATTGTACGAAACAGAATTATTGATATTTTTTCGCGAATTGGTTTTGGTCTTTCTGAGGGACCGGAGATTGAGGACGATTGGCACAATTTTACGGCATTGAATTTTCCACCAGATCATCCAGCAAGAGAGATGCAGGATACGTTCTTTTTGGATGAAAATTCAGAAATGGCGTTGCGTACGCATACTTCTTCTGTTCAGGTACGGATATTAGAGAATCTAAAACCGCCTGTGCGAACATTGGCGATTGGTAGGGTGTACCGTAACGAAGCAATTTCTGCTCGAGCGCATTGTATCTTTCATCAAGTAGAGGGTTTTTATGTAGATAAGAACGTGAGCTTTAAGGACTTGAAACAAACACTTCTGTATTTTGCTCAGCAGTTTTTTGGCCCTGATACAAAGATTAGATTAAGACCTTCTTACTTTCCATTTACTGAGCCTAGTGCAGAACTAGATATTTACTGGGGACTAAAAACAGAAACAGATCATAAAATTACCAAAGGAACAGGTTGGCTAGAGATTGGTGGCGCTGGTATGATAGATCCTAATGTGATGAAAAACTGTGGAATTGACCCTGAAGAATATTCTGGCTTTGCCTTTGGAATGGGAATAGAGCGTATGGCGATGTTAAAATATGGCATCAAAGATTTACGCCTGTTCACTGAAAATGATGTGCGCTTTTTACGTCAGTTCAAATCATTAGATTTGGCATAGCATGAAAGCACAAAAAAGGATTTTTTATCCAATAGTTAGTGGGTTACTGCTCAGCTTGGCATGGATAGACTTCCCTATTCCGTTTGTTGCCTTTGTTGCTTTTATCCCTTTATTTTTATTAGAAAAAGACTTCGCTGAAAACCAAGAGCCAAAACAAGGGTGGAAATTCTTTGGCTTAATATATCTAGCTATGCTCATCTGGAATCTAGGAGCTACGTGGTGGATTTGGAATGCTACTCCTGCGGGTGCTCTGATGGCCTTTTTTGCCAACTCTCTCTTAATGACTTTACCTTGGATAGGGTACCGTTTCTTAAAAAAGATTATTGGTGTAAGAATGGCTCTTGTGGCTTTCTTGGCGATGTGGCTTTCTTTCGAAAATTTACATTTTAACTGGGCACTTTCGTGGCCGTGGCTGACTTTAGGAAATGCTTTTGCTACGCTGACGCAATGGGTACAGTGGTATGAATACACGGGGGCATTAGGTGGAAGCGTTTGGATATTATTGATTAATTACCTGATCTTTTTAATCTTAGATAGCGGTTCTTTTGGTAGAAGAAAGATAATTGTATTTGTGCTGTTTTTAGTAGGACCTATTATTTGGTCGTACAGTTTATTAATCGAAACCAGAACACGTACACTTCCCCCAATAAAAGGCCCTGAGACAGTAATTGTACAACCTAACTTTGACCCGTACACGCAGAAATTTGGATCGCTTAGTCCTGAGCAGCAAGTGGATGAGTTGATCCGTTTATCGAGAGAAAAACTGACTCTGAATACTCACTTTTTGTTATGGCCAGAAACGGCGGTTCATGGTACATTAGAAGAATCTACATTGGAGGAATACAGAGTTGTTTTATCGATTAAGGAGTTACTAGCCGAGTTTCCGAAGACACAATTAATTACTGGATTAGAATCTTGGGATTTCTCTTTAGACCAAGAAAACCCTTCGGCTACTGCCAACATAATGCACGATGGTCGTTACTATGAATTGTACAATGCGGTAGCAAGTTTTCAGCACAACAAGCCCTCTCAAACATATCATAAATCAAAATTTGTTCCTGGAGCAGAGTCTATGCCTCTTCCTTCTTTAGTAGCGAAGCTTCATTTGATAAATGTGGCTTATTTGGCTAATCTAACGGGACAGGATGAACGAACGGTTTTTAAAAATGAGTCTGTAGCGGTAGCTCCTGCTATCTGCTATGAATCCGTATTTGGTGAATTTATGACCCAATTTGTTCGGAATGGAGCAGACTACATTTTTGTGATTACAAACGATGGTTGGTGGGGAGATACACCAGGTTACCGTCAGCATTTTGACTATGCAAAGCTTCGTGCCATAGAAACAAGAAGACCCGTTGTCCGCTGTGCAAATACAGGAATTTCTGGCGTAATTAGTGAAAAGGGTGAAAGCCTGATGGAGTCTAGTTGGTGGAAGCAAGAGGTATTACGAATAACGCTTCCCTCTGTTACGAATGACTTAACATTCTACACCAGAAATGGAAATTACCTGGGTAGAACGGCTTACTTCATTGCGTTCTTTATTTTTATTTCTGCTCTTGTAAAACGGAAAACAAAGACGTTGAATTAGCATAAATTCCAAATTTCAAAAAATAGATTCCCTGCCTGCAAGCACGACAAACAGTAAGCTTTGAAAAAAGGTGTCTTAGCAGTTAACTGTTTGAGATTCCTTCCTGTGAAAAATGACGGGAATGCTTACCTAAAACAGGATGGATTAAAAGTCTAGCATATCGAATACAGTTTTCAATTCTCCATAAGCGTGTTGATCTCCTGCTGCTTTGCTTACTTCCATTCCTTTGGCGTAAATAGTTTTTGCAGTATCTTC
>JBGCEI010000020.1:0-8030 GCA_045106295.1 Cyclobacteriaceae bacterium | reverse complement strand
ACCGTATATGTATTTAATGATAATGGGAAAATTGATTCAATAATTTATGGGGAGTACTCAAATAATCCAAAAGATTATGACATAATGACTTATAATTCAGAAGGAAAAGTAACTGACTATGATGTTTACTATGATAATATTACGCAGCTAGAAGACTCTAGAACTTTTAGTTACAATATTAGTGGACAAGTAGAAAAAATAACATATAAGGACACTAACCCAAGAATTGACTCTCTATACTGGGAAAATGACAAATTAATAACTGAAAAAAGTTATGGTTACTCTGGCAGTGAATACGAATTATCAAACATTGATATAAAGAAATATAACGGCGATAATATTATAGAAGAATTAAAATACACCGTTACTGATCTTGGGTTTGGAATTGACACCTTACTGTATGACAGCATTACTTATTCTAACTTTTTAGATATCCCTAACCTTTTAGAAGAAGGAATAGAAGGGGTATATGGTTTTGGGTTTCCTCTTTGGAGGAATTTAAACTTTTATCAGAATGAAAGTTATACCGAAATTGATATTAATAGCGGGACAGAAGACTTATCCACTGCTGTTTTCAGTATTAATTCTGAAAATGACTTCCCTATTACTGTTACAGAAACATATGATGATGGTAATGTGTATACTCATAAGTTTACCTACACTCTAAAGTAAACTCATTTATTTGGTATTAATTTAGTTATGCCAGCGAAGTCTATTTTTGTATCTTCGCTGGCACAACTTATGAAAGCATTTTTTAGTCTATTTTTCTTTACTTCACTATACATTACTTCTTTCTGTCAAATCCCTTTATCTTATAATGGAACTCCAGGAAAGGTTAAATGGAAAGAAATAACAAAGAATGATGTACGTGTTATCTATCCAAATACTTTACAATTACAAGCCAATAAGGTATTAAATACGATCAGTTATTTACAACAGGCTAGCTCGGCTTCGGTAGGTGAAAAGCGAAATGAAATAGCTATCCTACTAAAAAATCAAACTACTATCTCCAACGGTTTTGTAACAGTTGGCCCATTTAGGTCTGAATTCTTTACGACCGGCCCTCAAAACAGTCAGCAGTTAGCTGGTGATTGGATAAAACTATTGGCTATCCATGAACACAGGCATACGTTACAGTTTATGAACACAAAAAGTGAATTTCATCGTTTACTTGGAGGAGAAAATTCTTGGGGAGTGTCGTCATTCATTAATATTCCTGGCTGGTATTGGGAAGGAGATGCTACAATTATGGAAACAGCTCTCACTAGACTAGGAAGAGGTCGCTTACCTAGTTTTTCTAAAGAGTTACGAGCAACATTACTTAACGATGTTACGTTTAGCTACGAAAAAATAAGAAATGGCTCGTATAAAGACATTGCCCCAAACAGGTACCCAATAGGTTACTACCTCGGTATGTACGGGCGATCGAAATACGGAAACAATTTTTGGAGAGAAATTATAAGAGAAACTACGAGTAGAATAAATTTCTACCCATACTCTACTGCATTAAAAAGAAAAACAGGTTTACGTTCTCCTGAATTCTACCATACTTCTATGAAGGAAATAAAATCCTACTGGCAAAAAGAAGCAAACGAACGTACTTATTCTACCGTAAAAAAGCAAACTGCCAAGCCTTCAAAAAACAACCCTACTTTGTACTACTTTCCTACCTTCATTTCTGACACAAGCATAGTAGTAATAAAGCGTGCTGCTAACAAAATAGCGGGACTTTACAGAATAGATTTACCTTCCAAAAAAGAGACTCTACTTACTCAACTAGGAATTAGTAACCAGAATTACATTTCCTATGCAAACAACACAGTAGTGTGGGCTGAAATACGGCTAGATCCTAGGTGGAAAGAACGTGATTATTCTGTTGTGATGAGTTATAACCTAGTTACCAAAAAGAAAAGACAACTTACCCATAAAACAAAATACTTTTCTCCTTCACTATCCCCTGATGGATCAAAATTAGCTGTGGTAGAAATTACTCCTGAAATGGAAAACAGTATTAAAATCATAGACACTAAATCAGGAAAACTGTTAACCACATTACCTAATACAACAAATAGCTTTCTCTCTTATCCTTTTTGGGGTTCAGATGGAAACACACTTTATACAGTTAGTAAACAAGAAGATAAAAAAACAATTATTGCTTACAACTTACAAACAGTTACTTCGTCTCTGCTAATTGAACCTATTGAAAATACCATTGAAGCACCTATATTTTTCAATGGCATTATTTACTTCTCTTCAAACTTTACGAAGGTTGAGAATATTTATGCTTTAGATATTTCAAGTAAAAAAATCTATCCAGTTAGCTCAACGAAATTCGGTAGCTATTTCCCTACTATTTCCCCCAAAGGAAAAGAAATTGCTTTTTGTGATTACAATCTAAATGAACAAAGTATTGTTACACTTCCTTTATCAAAACCTGAAAATGAACAAGCTATTTCAATTATCCCTCCAGTAGAACAAGATTATTACAAATTAACTGAAATTTCTACTTTGGAAGGAGGTGATATTAGCCTAAAAATATCAGAAGTAAAAGCTGAACCAAAAAAATATGGTTGGTACAAAAACCTAATTAACCCACACAGTTGGCTTCCTTATTTTGACAATGTAAACTATGGACTAACTCTACAATCCACCAATTTATTACATACCTTAAATATTGATGCAGGCTATGTATTTAATAGAAATGATAATAGCTCTGCTTTTATCGGTGATATTATTTTCTCTCGCTACTACCCGATTTTTTCTTTTTCTGGGAAAATGATTAATGATAGAGGGCGCAGCTTTAGTAATGGTAATTTTACATGGAATGAAAAAGTGATACAAGCAAAAACTGAGGTTCCACTTACTACTAATCACAACTCTTTCTTCTATTCATTTACTCCTTCTGTTACCTATAACTACAGAAAAGTGAATTATACAAACGAAGCAGCTCAGGATTTCCAAAACACTAACTTTGGTAGTGTTTCTTATACTACTACCCTATCTATTACAAAACGATTGGCTGCTCAACACCTTTTACCACGCTTAGGATTCCTTTCTTCGGTAAGTTACGAGCATTCCCTAGACAACTCTTTTATTGATCAATTACAGATAGATAACAATATTTATTTACCTGGATTAGGAGCAAACCATTCCATTCTAGGAACAGCGGGATTAATTAAAGAGAAGTTTAATAATAGAAGGTACCAATACCAAAATAACTTCTTTTATTCCAGAGGGTATGGTATACCATTATCTGATCAGTTTAAGAAAGTTAGTGTGAATTATTTTCTTCCCTTATTTTATCCTGACGCAGGCATAAGAGGTGTTTTGTACAGTAAACGAATTTTTGCTAACCTATTCTATGATCACGGAATCAATACATTTAGAAATACTACTGAACTCATGCGCTCCGTAGGGGGAGAATTGTATGTAGAAATAGATTGGTTTAGATTAGCTCCTTTTACAGTTGGCTTACGCTATGCACATACCTTGGATGATATAGCTAACACAGTAGTATGCGAAATAAATCGTTCGACTGTCGGACTAATTTTTGCCAACCGACTAAGTAGTTTATTCGGAAACCATAAACGACGCTAGCTCTCTCTTTCTATCAGCTGTTCTACAAACTGTTTTAAGACTTCTTTTGCAGAATTAGAATTACAAGAAACTATTTCTAATTGCTTAAATCCATTATCGAAGTATTCATTTATTTTTTGTTCAGTCAACTCTTTAATACCTATTTCATTGTAAATTCTAGTAACCGCTTTTACTTTCTCTTCTGCATCGAAAGTAGTTTTACTAATCCAGTTTTCTAACTCTTCCTTTTGTGCTGGATTTGCTTTTTGTAAAGCATTGATGAGTAAGAATGTTTTCTTATTAGAGATAATATCTCCACCAACCTGTTTACCGAATTTCTCTTGATCTCCATACACATCTAGCAAATCGTCTTTTAATTGAAACCCAATACCAACTTGCTCTCCAAACTCTCTCAATAAATCAGCTTGTTGTTGATCGGTACCGGCTACAATAGCTCCTAGCTGCAAAGCAAAACCGACTAAAACGGCTGTTTTTAACCGAATCATTTCTATGTATTCTGCTTCAGATACATCGTCTCTTTCTTCAAAGTCCATATCATACTGCTGTCCTTCACATACATCAGAAGCACATGTACTAAACAGGTTAATTACTTCTGCTAAATGATTTGTATCTATTCCAGTTAATAGTTTGTATGCTTCTACTTGCATTACGTCTCCCGAAAGAATTGCGATATTTTCGTCCCACTTTTTATAAACAGATGGCTTTCCTCTTCTTGTTGGTGCCTGATCCATAATATCGTCATGCACTAAAGTGAAATTATGAAATACCTCAATAGCCAAAGCAGGCTGAATTACTTTTTGGTAATCCTCTTTGAATAATTGATAACCCAATAAAGTCAACAAAGGACGAAGGCGTTTGCCTCCCAAAGAGAGTGTATAACGGATAGGATCGTAAAGGTTTTTAGGCTCTTTTTCTAACGGTAATTGCTGTAAGTTAAGTTCTAACTCGCTTATTAATTCTTTTATATAACTCATTGCCACAAAAGTAAGGAAGAATGTATAGTATTGAAAAGAAGTGGGAATTAAAGATGGAGATAAAATTAATTCACACTACATCTAGCGCTCGTTTGTAACGAGTGACGCTTCTAGTCATTTCTTCAATCACCCATTTATTTCTGTTGGAGACATACACTCGCTGTTTAGCACTCAGTATGTTATGAGCACTCGTTACAAACGAGCGCTATTGGGGCTTAATCACTATTTATTCATTCGCTCAAAAACAAGTCCGTTACATTCATCTCCGTCTCCAATTGTAATAGAAATTCCAATCGTCCCATCTTTTTTTCTCATTAATGGTACAACTGTTATACCTTGAAGTTCAATCATACACTTGAATGATTGACCACAATAGACACCCCATTCCCCTTTTCTATTTAATGATTGTCCCGAATTTTCACCAAAAGAATCAAACATAAAATCTGGAGCGGATTGCAAATTGAAATTCCCAGACGCTAAGAGTTCTAGTAAACAAGGTCGATTATAACCTTCTGATTTCAAATATTTGACAGACTCTTCAGACAACTCATACTTACCGATTACTATGCTATCTGATGTAATTTCTATTAGTTGCTCATATCCACTATCCCAATCACAAAATAGTGGATGGCAAGAGCTTAATAAAACAGTGCAAAAGATAAGAATGACTGTTTTAATACTCATTTCAGAATTATTTAGAAGTAACTTCTTCCTCCTTATCCACTAAGATCATATCAATAGTACGCTCTCTCAGGCTTGTCCCTACTACTTTTACACGTAGTGAATCACCGAACGTAATAATACGTTTATTGTTTTTCCCAATGATGGCAAAATTATCCGCATCGTATTCGTAGTGATCATCCTCAATGGAAGAGAGGCGTACCATCCCTTCACATTTAGTATCTACTATTTCTACATAAATACCCCATTCTGTTACACCAGATACAATACCGTCGAATTCTTCTTCCTCCATATTCTGGATGTATTCTACTTGTTTGTATTTAATAGAACTACGTTCCGCATCAGAAGCTAACTTTTCCATTTCAGAAGAGTGCTTACACTTCTCTTCATAGTCTTCTTTATTCAATGCTCCTCCATTATTTAGGTAGTGCATCACCAATCGGTGTACCATCATATCTGGGTATCTTCTAATGGGAGAAGTAAAATGAGAATAATGTTCAAAAGCCAAACCAAAATGTCCTTTTGCATCGGTAGTATACTTTGCTTTGGACATGGTACGTACGGCTAAGGATTGTAAAATCGATTCTTCTGGCTTTCCTTCGGTCTCTTTCCCTAATGCGTTTAGTGCTTTAGATATTCCTTTGTTTAGGTTTACTAAATGGCCAAATTTACCCGCAAATACTGCAAAGCTTTCTAGCCTCTCCATATTAGGATCATCATGTACTCTGTAGACCATAGTGTTATTCTCTTCGCCTTTTTTGTAGTCGTACACATATTGGGCTACTTTTTTATTTGCCAAGAGCATAAACTCTTCTACCAGCTTATGTGCATCTTTCCTCACTTTTTGAACTACTTCTAATGGCGTACCATCTTCAGCCAATTTAAATTTCACTTCTCCTGTTTCAAAGCTAATGGCTCCGTCATCAAACCGTCTTACTTTTAGCTTCTTGGCTAAGGTATCTAGCGTCAAAATATCTTCTGAAAAGTCTCCTTCACCTGTTTCTATTCTCTCTTGTGCTTCTTCGTAGGTAAAACGTCTGTCCGAATAAATAACACCCTTACCAAACCATTGGCTTTTTATGTTAGCGTCTTTATCCAACTCAAATACGGCAGACATCACCAATTTTTCTTCATGAGGGCGTAACGAACACAGGTTGTTAGACAACACTTCCGGTAACATAGGAACTGTTCTATCCACTAAATAAACAGAAGTCGCTCGCTCATACGCTTCTTTTTCAATGTCAGAACCTGGCGTTACATAATGCGTTACATCCGCTATGTGAACTCCTACCTCATAATTACCATTTGGTAACACTTGAAGTGAAATCGCATCATCAAAATCCTTTGCATCAAAAGGATCAATTGTTAGTGTAGTTACCTTTCTAAAATCTTTCCTCTTTTTAATTTCTGCCTTCGTTATTTCTGTCGGAATAGCTGCTGCTGCTTGCTCTATCTCTTCTGGGAATTCATACGGCAAACCATATTCTGCCAAGATAGCATGCATTTCCACATCATTATCTCCTGACTGCCCTAACACTTTTATGATCTCTCCTGATGGTTTTTTATCACCTGTTGGAAACTGTGTTATCCTGGCAATTACTTTATCACCATTCATAGCATGCCCTTTTTTCTCCTGTGGGATGTAGATGTCAAAAAACATTCGCTTAGCATCAGGTACTACAAAAGCAAAGTTTCTAGACGCTTCGTATGTACCCACAAACTCCACTCTTTTTCTTTCTAGAACAGTTTGCACCGTTCCTTCTTCCCTTGTACTTTTTCCTGATCGCTTTAGTAAGGAAAAACCTACTTTATCACCATCTAGTGCACCGTTTAAGTTAGATGCCTTTACTCGCACATCATTCTCAAATTCATCGCTTATAATATAGGCAGACTTACTACTTACATAATCTACTTTCCCCTCGTGCTCGTAGATATCTGGCTTATCAGGTGTAGGCTTACCGTCTCTCTCTCTTCGCCTTCTTGGATTTGGTGGTTTTACAGCCTCTTCTCTCCCTTTGAAGTCTTGATTGTATTCATACGTTCCATCAGGATGGATTATCACCTTCCAGTTTGATTCTAACTGAAATAAGCCTTCATGAAGTAGTTTTCTATTCTTTTTATTTAGAATGCGTATGCGTCTAGATAACTGTTTGAGGGAATATACTTTCCCAGGGTTTTTCTCTAAAAATTGTAATGCTTTGTATCCAGCAGCTTCTGCTGTAAATGGGATTCTTTTTCTCCTCGCCATGTGCGTATTTTCTAATTCTTATGTGTGTAGCTCGCTAGCTTTTTTGTTGGAATAGCGTCTATCAATTCTTTGGTATATGTAGCAACAGGGTTTTCGTATACCTGCTTGGCATTTCCACGCTCTACAATTTTTCCGTTCTGCAAAACTATGATTTCATCTGACATGTACCTAATTACTGAGAGATCATGTGAAATAAATAAATAAGTTAGGTCTAATTGTTCTTTTAAGTCATTGAGCAAATTCAGTACCATAGATTGAACAGAAACATCTAAGGCAGAAACTGACTCATCACAGATAATCAACTGAGGCTCAACTGCTAAGGCTCTTGCAATACTCACTCGCTGACGCTGTCCACCAGAAAATTCAAATGGATATCGGTAAAAATGGTCAGCTTCCAAGCCTACCTTTACCAATAATTCTTTTGCTTTTATTATTCGTTCTTTTCTGGAACCATGTAACTTATGAACTTTCATTACCTCCACAATTGCTTCTCCCACTCTCATTTTTGGGTTAAGCGAAGAATAGGGGTC
>JBGCEI010000019.1:0-4138 GCA_045106295.1 Cyclobacteriaceae bacterium | reverse complement strand
TTTCACTCCTTGAGATCCTCATTTTCATGAGGATGACGAGCTTAAGGTAAAAACTTTAAAAAATCAAGAAGTCTTTCTACTCTCTAATACTTCTTTCATCATCTGTACTTCTCTGCCTAACTGCCCTTGTACAGATTGGTTTTCTTTAGCTCTACGAATCAAATAAGGGATCACTTCTTTCACTTTCCCGTAAGGGAGGTATTTAGCTACATTAAACCCTTCTTTCCCTAGTTTATAGCTTATGTGATCGCTCATTCCGTACAATTGAGTAAAATAAATTCGTGGATCGTTGGGTTGAATTTCTTTATCTTTCATCAAACGAGTGAGCAATTCATTACTGGGTTCACTGTGACTAGCACAACATATACTAATGGTTTCTAAATGATCTACACAATATTTCAAGGTATCATCGTACAATTGATCAGTTGCTTGTTTTGTTGGGTTCAATGGATCAGGGTACTTCTGAGCAATTGCTCGTTTTCGTTCTTTATCTAGATAAGCTCCTCTTACTAGTTTTACGGCAAAAATAGAGTCTAGGTTCTTTATTTTTTTATGATGATTTTGTAATTGTTTCAAGCCATCTTTTCGGTACAATTGGTAGGTAGTGTACAAGACTACTTTTTCTTTATTGAACTCTCCCATCATTCGCAGGGCAATAGTATCTATTTGATCTTGCAACCACGTTTCTTCTGCATCCAGCATCAACATGACCTTATGATGATTGGCTAATAGACATAACTCATGAATCAGTTTTTCTCCTTTAATAAGGTAGGTTTGATTATTTAATGGCTTTTCAAGCGCTTTTTTTTCTATTAGTCCTGTGGCTTTAAAGACAACAATAGGCACTTCTTTTTGTTGGGAGGCAAAGACAATGGCTCGTTTCAATTCATTGAATACAGCTAACCTACTTTTCTCTCCTTGATTTCCTTCTACTGAATAATCTAAAAAGGTCGCAACATTGGCAAAAGCCAATTCTTGAATACTTTGTTTGCATTCAACCACGCTTTCACCACCACAAAATTGCTTGAAGATGGTCGGTTTTAAAATAAAAGTAGGTAACGGAAGGTGCAGTTTTTGAAATAAGTCAATGACATTTTCTCCAACTGAATTCACCCAAGGATTGGAGATCAAACGGTACATGAAGTACGTAAAGCGAAGTTGCTTGGTACTTTTGGTATCAAAAACGGATAGGTCTGAAAAATAGCTCATTCGTACGGTATCTTTTAATTTTAGATACGTAATTCGAGTCGCTTAGGTTTAGACTAATGATAAAAAAATACTGAATCATGAGTTTTACTCACTCACAGTCACTGTTCCTTTAACTAACTCTCCATTGGTATATTGAATAATCAAGGAGTAGAGTCCATTTTCCACCAGTTCTCCATTTGTATAATTTTTAGCATTCCATGTAGCTGGGTAACCGTTTTCAAAAGAGACGGCGTACACTTTCTGTCCAGAACGGACATGGTAAATGGTGAATTCACCTGAATGATCGCCTAATTGAAAGGTTTCTTCTTGATTAATACTTTTAGAGATTCGGTAGGTATGGTCGAAACACTCTTTTTCTTTGATTTCAATCTCACTCACATCTGTTTCGCATTGCTCTTGGTCAGTAATCGTCAGCTTGTAAATCCCTACTGGAAGCTCTGTAAATTCTCCTGAAGTAGACGATGTCGATCCATAATCTAGAAGATAGGACAAGCCTGTTTGTGTAGTACTGATTAGAATAGTACCTGTTGATTTGTAGGGACAAGAAGGTGTTGTTTGAATGGAAAAAAGAGCTTTCTTACATGGAATAATAAGCTCTGACGTATTATTAGTTTCTTGACTTACTGTTTCTTGTTCAGCGACAACGGTTTCCTCAGTAATGGGCAATAGTTCTGTTTGCATGGAATCATCCCTATCACCATCTATTACATCTGAGACTTTTTGAGTCAGTTCAGGCTTACTAATAGTTTCTTCCGAATCAATGGGCGCTAATGTCTCAGGCAACATTTCTTTTTTAGCCACTACTACTGCTCTTGTTTTTTCTTGGGCAGTAAAAGCCACTTCATTTTTTAGCGTGTCTACCGCTATTTGCTCTGTAGCAATCATTTTGTTGGAATCGATCAATTCTTGTTGTGTCGCTAAATAAGTAGCACTTAATCCTACCAATCCAATTAAAATAAAGAAATACCATTTATTAGACCTGACCCATATCTTTCTATCTAGAGCAGCATAGTTAACCTGTTTCAGTTCTTCTTTTTGTTTGGCTAATTGATCATCTACCAACAAGGTATTGGTGAGTTGATGAATCTTTATTTCTTCTCTGAGTGATGGATCGTGTGTCAACAGCGTTTCGAAATACGCTAGTTGTTCATCAGTTAGTTGCCCACTGATGTAATTCTCAATCCATTCAAATCGTTCGTTATCAGTTAACATCTTGTAGTAGTTCTTTGATGAATTTATTTTCTTTCACTAAGCTGATTAAACGCTGTTTACATTTGTAATTTTTTGTTTTAGCAGCTTCTTCGGTTGCAAACCCCATCTCATGGCTAATGTCTTTCATGGACATATTGTAATAGATCCTATTGACCATCAGTTCCTTGCAACGCTCACCTATTTGACTCAGCAAATCCAATACTCTTTGATCTCGTTCTCCAGAAAAATAGTCTTTCTCAGGAGTAGAAAAATCGGTGTACGACTCTTTGATATCGTCTCTCATTTCTGAGGATCGGTTACGTTGTTTTAAGCGAGTATACCATAGATTTCTACAAATAGTGTAAATGTAGCCGTCGATATCAGTCAGGTGTTGGTATTTATTTAACTTCACCTGTTTGTAAAAGGTAAGGACTCCATCCTGAAACACATCTCTCGCTTCGTCAACATCTCCATTGGTATTTAAAACTATTTTTTTGACCTTTGGGAAACAACTGCTGTACAAACGCTCAAAAGCTTTGCTATCGCCTCCATTTTTAATGGACAACAAGAGTTCTTTTTCTATGAGCTTTTTATTTTTTAACATCTAAAGCCTTTTACTTTTCAATTTCGTTTGTCTTTATTTGTACAACTGTTAACCTAACTAAAAAGTAACCCTCTGACAAACCATTTGTGAATAGAATTAAAAACATATGGCTATTTACCGCTCTTTTGTTAAGCTCTATCTCTGCGTTTTGTCAAAATGAACAATCTGTTGTTACTTTTCCGTTTGATCAAATTATTAATTCTTACCCTTTAATTAATCCAGCAAATCTTGATCCTGTATACGGGTTTGATGCTACCATAGGTTACAACGATTTTAATGCCTTGAGTAATGATGTCTATTCTATGTATGGCCAACTGAACTATTCTACAAGAACTAGTGACTCGTTAAAAACGCACCGAGTAAGTGTTACTTTATTACCCGAGAAGGAGGGTGTGTTCATCTCTCGTTCTCGAGCCTACCTTGGTTACAGTTACACTTTTCCGTTGTCTCGGCAACTTTATTTATCTGGAGGAGTACAAGTAGGTATGATTAATTACAGCATAAAACCAAATGCTGCTGTAGGTGGAAGTAGTGGCTCTGCTCTTGATGCATCGGTAGGAATGAGTGTAATCGGTCATAATTTCACCATTGGTTTATCTGGCAATCAATTGCCTCAAAACTCGGTAGAATTGTATTTTACGCCTCTTACTTTTTCTAGGTTTTACACCGCTGTGGCGGATAAGTACTTTGAATTTAATCCAATGTGGAAGCTACGTACACATGTATTCACTATGCTAGATACAGAATATTCGAATCTAACAGCAACGGCATTACTTTATTACAGCGATCAATTTTCATTTGGTGCGTCGTTACGAAAACAATACGGGCTTATTCCACAGTTAGGTTTTGAAGATATTAGAATGCGTGATCTATTGTTTAGCTTCAGTACATCGTACCGAATGGCAGTTAATAGAGAGTCCGTCACCAATACAAATAGAGTGGAATTAACTCTTGGTGTAAAATTTGTAAAAGAATAGTTCTATGATAAAAGTTACTTTTTATACGTTAAATTACTTGAATAGATAGTGAAGTGTTTCAAACTACATATCGTTCTACTATTCATTATTTTAAATGGCTTCTCTAGCTATGGGCAGATACCATGGACTGTAGATTATCTTTCTTCTCAACAACATC
>JBGCEI010000018.1:0-6232 GCA_045106295.1 Cyclobacteriaceae bacterium | reverse complement strand
CATTGATGTACCAGATGCTACACCATCATGTAATGACTTATCCCAGAATTTTTGTCCATTACCAGCAGACATCCATGCTGCTTTTAGGTATTCGTAGTACGATGTACTGTTTCCTGCCCAAGCTAATAATGTTTCTTCTTTAGATCGTGTTCCTTTGTACAAAGGTCTAATAGTTGGCTGAATCAATGATAATGATCCTTTTTGCAACTCTACATCTCCCCAAGATTCTAAGTAATGCTGTGATGCACAAATTACATCTGCATGAGTAGATGTTTCTTCTTCTCTATCTGTAATAGAAACTACTAAATCTGTTTTAGGCAATGCTGCCTCAATGTTTTCTCCTAAATGGAAGTCATACACTGGATTAGACTCTAAGAAAATCACTGCTTTTACAGCTCCTTTTTCTAGATTAGAAACAAAGTCAATCATTTGAGTGTCATCTCCTTGCTTGATGTAAGAAGGCTTTGTACTACTTAATGTTGATTCGTAGTTCCCTAATAATTCGTTGATTCTTCTTACTAGGTATTGTACTGCATCATCGTTAGATGAAGAAATTACTAATGATTTACCTGTTGAAGCAATTAGTTTCTGAGCTGCTTCTTTCAATTTAGCTTCTCCTTTAGCGTTTAGCTGAGGAATATCTAAAATTCTAGCACCAAATTCTCTTGCTATGATATTGTACAATCCTAAAATGTAGTAAGGCTCTTCAGAAGGCTTCACCATAATTCTTTCATCGGCATTAGAACCTGAAAGAGAAAGGTTACTCTCAAACTGATAGTGCTTAGACATTGTTTTTGTCTTTCTACTTACTTTTCTATTTTTAGCATACTGACTAGAAAAAGCTACTGGAGAAATCCATGTACCTAAAAAGTCAGCTCCAAAACTTACAATGACATTCGCTTTCGAAAAGTCATAAGCAGGAACACTGTTGTTATTTGCTTTTGCTAATCCACTTACTGAGACCGCATCGTAAGACACATGCTCTACAGTAGGATATTTTGCTTTAAAGTCTGCAATCACTTTTTTAGTAGTAGGGCTTGCAATAGTGTTGGATACTAAAGCAATTTTACCACCTTCAGCAGAAATAGAATCTAGTTTACCAGTAACAAATTTATCGGCTGCAGCAGCTGTTACGCCATTAAATACATCACCTCTTTTCTTGTGTTGGAAATTCTTAAGTCTTGAACTGTCGTACAATGATAAAACAGAAGCTTGTGCTCTTGCTCCTACTCCACCGTTAGTTAAGGTAGATTCAGTGTTTCCTTCTATCTTGATAGGACGACCTTCTCTTGTTTTCACGACTACTGGAATAGCTTCTCCGTCTCCTACATAAGTAGAAGCGTACCAGTTAGCGATCCCTGGATCAACATCTGCTGGCTTATTTACATAAGGAATTGCGTATCTAGTTGGTGCTTCACAAGCTGCTAAAGAAACAGCTGCTACTGTGAATCCCATTGCTTTTAGAAAGTCTCTTCTTGTTGTGTCAGAAATCTGAGCATCTAAACTTTCAAAGTCTTCTTTAGAAGGAAGTGTCTCAGTAAATTCATTCTGAGCCTTTTGTTTGAAACCAGTATCCTGATTTAACTCTTCTATCCCTTTCCAATATGTTGATTTCCCCATAGTATGAAAAACTACTTATTCTTAATTTAATTGCGTATTAATAATGACACTTAGCACATTCCGTTCCTCCGATGTTTTCTACTTTCATCGGCTCGTCACCATATTTACTTTCGTGAATTTCTAATAATTTGTCGTAATAGTCGTTTCCTTTTGCGTTGACTTGTGTTTCTCTGTGACAGTTCACACACCATCCCATTGTTAGTGGAGCATATTGGTAAACAACTTCCATTTCTTTGACCTCTCCGTGACATGTTTCACACTGTAGGTTTCCTACTTGTGCATGTTGTGAGTGATTGAAGTACGCTAAATCTGGTAGGTTGTGAATTCTAACCCATTCGATAGGCTTAGTTTCACCAGAATATTCACCTGTTTCAGCATTGTAACCAATGGCTTTGTGAATTTTCTTGATCTCTGGAGATTCTGTTTTGATCTGCGAGTGACAGTTCATACAGATATTTGGAGAAGGAATGTTTGCATTCTTACTCTTTCTAACTCCTGTGTGACAGTATTGACAGTCAATTTCCATTTGACCTGCATGTATTTTGTGAGAGAAAGCAATTGGCTGCTTAGGAGCATATCCTTGAGACACCCCTATTCCGTACAACACTTGCGTAATTAACACATACAGTGTTACCAATAGGATGATTACTGAAGCTACCCCTACAAATATTGGGTTAGTCAATGATTTTTTCCAGTCTGTTTTCTGATTGATGAATTCTTTATCATCTTCTTCCAGCTCACCGTCTTCTTCTTTTTTTTTTTATATTCTAATGACGATGGAAGATAACATCATTATATGGGTGACAATTAGTAACGGAAGTAAGACGTTTTCTCCTACACGGATGTTGTAATTAAAACTTGAGTCTGTTCCAGCTGTTTGAACAACTTCACCACCTTTATCGCCACCACCTGGAGGAGGAGGGGTTTCACCACCTGTATTGATGTAAGCTAATATGCTTAAAATGTCTGTTTCAGAAAATGAAGCAAATGCATTCATCATACCTGCTGATTTATACTGTGCATACAAGGCTACAGCTTGGTCATCTCCAGAAGCGATCATCTCCGGTGCATTCTTGATCCACTGCAACAACCATGATAATTCATGCTTAGAAGTAACTCCTGCTAATGCTGGACCAACTACTTGCTTGTTGATGGCATGACAAGACTTACAGTTTAGGCTAAATAATTTCTTACCTGCTGCTATTGAGGCATCGTCCGAAGGGATGGTCTGTCCGAATAGCGAACTGATAGATACCGTTAAAAAAAGAACTAAAGTCGTTACAAATCGCATTACTGACTTTCTATTTTGTAATAAATTTCGCATCATTTTTTGTTCACTATGCTTAATATTACCGCAAATCTAATAGCTGTGCTTTTCTTTACCAATACTTGCACTTAAATCTTTTTACGTTTAGTTCCATCTTGTTTAACTATTTCTAAAAAACAAGTCTATTTATCTTATAAAGGGGTTTTTATTTTTTGCCACCCCGCTATTTAGATGATATTTAAATAAGGAAAAACACTAGTAAAATAGGGTGAGATTAGCTAAAACATGAGAGTGAAAATTCCAAAGTACAAATTCCAAAGTACAAAAATTAAACATATCTCATCGTGCTAAAAAATGTAAAACACAAATTTCAAATTTGAAGCATTGAATAGCAAATAGCCAATTGTAATTCGGCAATAGTTAAAGGTCTAACTACTATTTCTATTCGTCTAATAGCTTGATTCGATCAGGTTAGTCGAACTAAATATTCCCTCCTACTGGTAATCCACTAGGAACGGATTGAGGCACTTCTTTATCAAAACCAGTTGAGTTGAGTGTATTCAAGAACGAAATAATGAGTGACATATCCTTAACTGGAATATCCACCACTTTTAATAAAGGATCAAGTGCTTCTTTCTTTACTAATTTATTCTCAACCTTTCCAAAGGTAATGTCTTCATAAAACTCCAATACTTGCTTAAGTGTTTTCTTTGTTCCATTGTGCATGTATGGAGCTGTGTATTGTAAGTTTCTTAAACTAGGTGTTCGGAAAGCATAGGCATCATCTAAGCCCTTATCGGAATAGGTCAGCTTATTATTATCTTTTACTCCTAGTGTATGCGGCTTAAAATCTGAGAACATCGGACCATTATGACACGTACCACAACCAGCGCTGATAAACTGATTAAATCCTTCTAGCTCACTTTGTGAAAGAGCTTGCTTATCTCCTCTCATGTATTGATCGAAGCGTGTATTATTAGTAATCAATGTTCGTTCAAATGCAGCAATGGCTTGGCTTATTTTTTTAGCTGAAACGGAAGCGTCTCCTTCAAAGGCTTTTGCAAATAACTTTTGATAGTCTGGTATATTTTGAACTCGTTGAACTACTTCTGGAATAATTTGCTTTTCGGTGTAATTCCTACCTCTCATTTCTTCTAGAGATTCTATGGGTTTCAACGCTTGCTCTTCTAAACTACTAGCTCTCAAATCCCAAAACATGGGAGAGACTTCAGGCGTTCTACTCTGATTAGTAGTGATTCCATTGAACGCTGTATTCAAAACGGTCTGTGAGTTCCTTTTTACTAATGGAATATCATTAGGGTGATTAAAGGCTCGCTTACTTCCTAATCCATGACCATTTACACCGATTGATACCTCTACAAACTCTGCATAGCCTGACGACGGGTGATGACAGGTGGCACACGACACATCTTTATCTCCAGAAAGGATGGGATCAAAAAACAAGAGTTTACCTAAGTGTATTTTCTCTTCTGTTTGTGGATTGTCTAAAGGAGCATGGACTGTTGCTGGCAATGCCGAAAATTGAGACAGAGCTTCTTTGATAAATTCTTTTTCTGCCGTTTTTAAATATTTTTTATTAGACAGTAATAGTGCTTGTTCTGTACGACTTATATTTTTTTTAAGTGGTACGCTGTCTTTTTGATGTAATACAGTCCCTGTATCTACCTTAATTGTGTCTTGTTGTTGCTTATTATTATGTAAGATTTGTTCTTTTTCGTTGCTTGATTTAGTACAGGCTACTAAAAATAATGTTAAAAATACAATATGGTCTGATCTCAATTTCATTTTACTTCCTTAAGATATGAATAGCTCTTACTAAAGACAAGTAAGGGTACATCTTAAATTTGATGATACTTATCATCCTTTTAAAAACTTATTACCTCACGCGCCATTACACGAAGGTGTAAAACAAAAAAACCTGATTCTTTACTGAATCAGGTTCTATTATGAATGAGGAGTCTGGCGGATTCGAACCGCCGTACGAGGTTTTGCAAACCTCTGCCTAGCCACTCGGCCAAGACTCCTTAAAGATTTCCCAAGAATAAATTATCCTTGGGAAATCGTGAAATTATTCTGCTTTATCAGCGTCTTTTTTAGGCGCTTCTTTCTTAGGAGCTGCCTTTTTCTTTGCTGCAGGTTTTTCGCCTCCATCTTCCATTTTCTCTTTCAGGGCTGCTAAAGCCGACAGGTCTCCAAGTGTAGACTTCTCTACTCCTTTGTTGATTGCTGCTATTGCTTTGTTTGCACCACCTGATTTAGGTCCTGGCTTACGCTTCATTACTTTGTCTTTAGAAGGTGAGTAAGTTGATGCGGTTGATGCATCTTCTTCTTTCCACGTTCTTGTATGAGAAAGTAAAATTCTTCTGTCAGATTTAGAGAATTCTAGTACTACAAATTCTAACGTTTCACCGTTTTCTACTTGCTTACCGTCTTCTTTATCTAAGTGTCTATTAGTAGCTACTCCTTCGATACCGTAAGGTAATTCTAGAATCGCTGCTTTTTCATTTTTCTGAACAACTGTACATGTGTGAGCTGAACCAATGCTAAATACGTCTTCGAAAGTATCCCAAGGATTCTCTTCTAAGTGTTTATGACTCAGCGCTAGCTTTTTGTTCTCTACGTCAAGTTCTAGAACCATTACTTCAAGCTCTTCTCCTACTTTGATAAATTCAGATGGGTGCTTAACTTTTCTAGTCCAAGAAAGATCTGAAACGTGTACTAGTCCGTCGATTCCTTCTTCTAACTCGATAAATAACCCGAAGTTAGTTAAGTTTCTAACGATACCTTTGTGTTTCGTATCTACAGCGTACTTAGTTAATAGGTCTTGTTTCGTCCAAGGATCTTCTGTTAACTGCTTGATACCAAGAGACATTTTTCTCTCTTCTCTATCGATGGTTAATACCTTAGCGTCGATTTCATCACCTACATTTAAGAAGTCTTGTGGATTTCTTAGGTGCTGAGACCATGACATTTCAGAAACGTGGATTAGTCCTTCTACTCCTGTTTGTAGCTCTAAGAATGCTCCGTAGTCTGCTACGTTTACAATCTTACCTTTAACAGCTGAACCTTCTCCTATTTCTGCAGGAAGTGAATCCCAAGGATGTGGCGTTAACTGCTTCATACCAAGAGAAATTCTCTTCTTGTTGTCATCAAAGTCTAATACTACGATGTTTACTTTCTCATCTAGTTTCAATACTTCTTCTGGATGATTAACACGTCCCCAAGAAATATCTGTGATATGAAGTAATCCATCTACACCACCTAAATCGATGAATACACCGAAGTTAGTCATGTTCTTAATTACACCTTCTAGTACTTGACCTT
>JBGCEI010000017.1:0-5961 GCA_045106295.1 Cyclobacteriaceae bacterium | reverse complement strand
AGGGTTACTTACTTGACGTAATCCTGTACCCTGCATCTCATACATCCCTAGTTCTGACGTAGAACCAAATCTGTTCTTAGTCGTTCGTAAAATACGATACGCAAGATGTCTATCTCCTTCAAATTGTAGCACCGTATCCACCATATGTTCTAGCAGCTTGGGCCCTGCAATGGTTCCTTCTTTGGTAATGTGTCCAATTAAGAAAACGGGAGTTCCCGTTTCTTTGGAAAATTTCATCAATTCCCCAGTACATTCACGTACCTGAGAAACACTTCCTGCTACAGATTCCACATGATTGGACTGCAAGGTCTGAATAGAATCAATGATGACCAATTGAGGTTCTAATGTTTCTACCTGTTGGAAAATAGATTGTGTGGTTGTTTCAGGCAAAACGAAACAACTCTCTGACAAAGAACCTAAACGTTCGGCTCTCATTTTAATTTGTTGTTCACTTTCTTCACCTGTTACATAGAGTATTTTCATACCCTTTAGCTGTAAAGCAATTTGTAGCATTAAGGTAGATTTTCCGATCCCTGGTTCGCCACCAATTAACACCAAGGAGCCTGGCACAATACCTCCGCCCAGCACTCTGTTTAGTTCTGTATCATGTGTGACGGTTCGGTCTTGTTCTTCGAATTTAATAGCCGTAATGGCAGTTGGTTTAGCAGATCGCTTATTGCCTCCACCAGTAGAACCAGACTTCCAATCACCTCTTTTGTCATCATCTCTTTGAATGACTTCTTCTACATAGGTATTCCATGCTTGGCAAGAAGGACATTTCCCTAACCATTTGGGCGATTGAGCACCACAACTCTGACAAAAAAAAGATGATTTTACTTTAGCCATATTTTAATTCAACGGATCTTCTATTTCCTGACTATCTGGTGTGTACAATAAAGATGAGTCAGGTAGAACAGTAGTTGAGGTTTCGCAAGTAATAGTTTCAATAAACGTATGACCTACTCCTTCTGGTAATGGGAAAATAGACGGCTGAATAGATGATTTCTTATCTTGATAGAGTTGTTTGAAAAGCTTACCTATGATAGGCATTGCCATGCGAGCACCTTGTCCATAAAAACCTGATTTGAAATGTATGTTATTGTCTTCACCTCCAACCCAACATCCAACTACTAGATTATTGGTAATGCTCATAAACCAACCATCTGTTGAGTTTTGTGTCGTTCCTGTTTTACCACCAATTTGATTTCCGTTATCTAATAAATTGTACTCTGAGTCTAATCGCCTAGCTGTTCCTTTGGGGTGCAATACACTTCCTCTTAAAAGAGATACGACTTGATACGCATTTTCTTTGCTCATTACCTCTTCAGCAGAACTTTCGTTCGAGAATTCAGCGATTACTTTCCCTGTTTTATCTTCTATTTTACTGATATAGATAGGTTTTTTGTACACGCCTCCTGCTACAAATGTATTATACGCATTGGTGATTTCTAATACAGAAACATTGCTCGTTCCTAATGCCAATGAAAGCACAGGGTTTAGCTCACTTTCGATACCAATTGATTTAGCAAATGCCACTACATTAGTAGGACCTACTTTTTCCATTAGTTTGGCAGATATGTTATTCATAGAACGGGCTAATGCTTCTTTTAGCGTAAGTGACTTACCAGAATAATTAGTTCCTTTTGGCTCCCAGAAAGATCCGTCTCCAGCACTGATGGTAACAGGTGCGTCTGGCAGTGTAGAGCAAGGCGTATAGCCATTGATGATTGCTGTAGCGTAAAGAATAGGTTTAAAAGTAGAACCAGGCTGTCTTTTTGTTTGACTTACATGGTCTAAAGGAAATAACTCATGATTGATACCACCAACCCAAGCCTTTATTTCTCGTGAATGTGGATCAAAAGCAATACAACCGGTACGTAAAAACTGCTTCTGATGACGAAATTCACCTGCAAAACTGATGACTGTATCTTTAATACCATTCCAAGTAAACACACTAGAAGGTCGCCGTTTATTTAAGTAATAATTGATGGAGTCTGTCTTTCTCTTGTACTTCTTTTTTAAGTCGTAATAGTACGGTGTTTTTTTAAGCTGCGTAATAAGGTATTCGTTAGAAAAAGGTTGTTTCCCATTCCAATCTGATTGGAATGTACGTTGAAGCTGACTCATGTGCTCTTTTACTGCTTTTTCAGCAGCGAATTGTACTTTACTGTTGATAGTAGTGTGTACTTTTAATCCTCCTCTGTAGAGGTCGTATCCATTCTTTTCACACCATGTTTGAATTTTACTTTTGATGGACGATCTGAAATAAGGAGCTATTCCTTCGTTGTAATTTTCGGGTGAGTAATCTAATTTTAAAGGAACGTATTTTAAAGAATCATAAGCTGAGGCGTCTAAGTAGTTGTATTTTTTCATTTGATACATTACTACATTTCTTCTTTTGAATGAGTTGTCTTTATGTAGATAGGGATTATATGTTGTATTTGCTTTTAATGTTCCCACCAAAACAGCAGCTTCTTCTATTTTTAGGTCAATTGGTTTTTTATTAAAGAAGGTTTTTGCAGCAGCTTGTATCCCAAAACTTCTACTTCCAAAGCTAACGGTATTGAGGTACATAGTGATAATCTCTCTTTTCGTATACGATTTTTCTAAGCGTACAGCCGTTATCATTTCTTTTACCTTGATGGCAAACATTCTGATTGCTCCTATGCTATATAGTTTTCCTTTGTAACGAGGTTCGTCCCTCATTCGGAATAAATTCTTGGCTAACTGTTGACTGATGGTACTTCCACCACCAAGAGAACTATTTCCTGTTATTAAGCCTTTTACAACACGAAGTAGAGCCCTCATATCTATGCCTGAATGACTTTCAAAACGTTCGTCTTCTGTGGCTACTAATGCTTTAATGACATATGGAGAGATTTCATGAAATGGAACATCTACTCTGTTTTCACTATCAAAGTATTTTCCCATTAACACACCGTCTTCTGAGTAAATAGAAGTAGCTAAGTCTTTTTTAGGGCTTTCTAGAATAGTAAAGGAAGGGATGTCTCCAAATAAACCAAATAGGTTAATAGATATGCTCCCCACTAAAAGAAGAACAGAAAATATCCCACCTATCAATAGGTACCAAAAAGAACGAATAACTTTTTTATACCACATCGTTATTGGTCTAGATCGTCATCGAAAGAATTTTCAATAGAGAACGTCTGTTGCGATTCTCCTTCTGTTAATCCCTCTTTAGGGTTAGTGTTACTACTACAGTTTAGTGAAACAGACAAATTGGCTGGTCGTTCAAATTTTTTACGCTCGTAGCCTAGCGTTTTATCGGCGTACACATCTTTGAGGTATTGACCAATTATCGGCATTGCCATACGAGCACCTTGGCCTAAATATTTAGACTGAAAACGGATCAAACGATGATCACCACCTACCCAACACCCAGAAACTAAATCGGGGGTAACGCACATAAACCATCCATCAGAGCTATTTTGTGTTGTTCCTGTTTTTGTTCCTATATCATTGCCTACTGTAATTCCATAACTGTGAATCCCCATTCCTGTACCTCCTTTTTCTTGTACGCCACCCTGTAACATATAAAGCATAAGGTAGGCTGTTTCTTCACTCAATACTTTTCTTCTTTCAGGTGTAAATTTCATCAATACATTTCCGAACTTATCTTCTATGCGAGAAATATAAGTAGGTTCTATCCATGTCCCTTTATTTAAAAAGGCACTGTATGCTCCTACCATTTCGTAAACAGAAACATCAAATACGCCTAAACTCATGGCTGGAACGGCGGCAATTTCACTGGTAAACCCTAACTGGCGAGCAAATTTCAATACTTCATTTGGTGTCCTGTCACCTAAACTCTTCATCATTAATGCGGTAATAGAGTTGATGGACCGTGCAAGCGCCTGTCTTAATGTTAAGGTATCTCCTGAAAATTTATTGTTAGAATTTTTAGGTGTCCAAATATTTCCCTCTACTGCATCTTCATCTTTTTTCTCTTCTCGCTCTTTGTTATCTTCTTTTTTATTAAGGTGAAGTATATCTTTTCTACCAGACCCTACTACGAATGTCACCGGTTGGTCTACTGCTTTATAACAAGGTGAGTACACATCTCCTGCTTCTTCAAATGCCGTAGCGTAAACCATTGGCTTAAAAGATGAGCCTGGCTGCCGCTTTCCTTGTTTCACATGGTCGTATTTAAAATGGCGGTAATCAATACCTCCTACCCATGCTTTAATATTACCCGTAAGGGGTTCCATCGACATAAATCCTGTTTGTAGAAAACGTAAATGGTGAGCCACTCGTTGCAAAGGTGTCATTACGGTATCTACACTTCCTTTCCATGTGAATACATTTAGCTTTTGAGGCGTAATTAATTCTTTCTGTATGGCTAATGTATCATTTCCATACTTTTTCTTTATCTGTCGGTAAAAATCTGTTCGTTTAATTTGATTCCACACTACTTTGTCGTTGTGAAGAGACTTTTCGGTCAATCGCTCTTTATGTTCATCACCAGCCCATGGTTTGTAATCGCCCCATTCTCTTAAAAATGCTCTTTGCAAATAGGTGAGGTGACTCGCCATTGATTTTTCTGCATATATCTGCATTTTGGAATCAATCGTAGTATAAATCTTTAGCCCATCAGAATAGAGGTCGAATCCATTGTTTTTACACCAGTTTCTTAAGTAACGAGAAGCAATAGATCTAAAGTAGGGAGCGATTCCTTGATTTTGATTTTCTACATTGTAATGTAATTGGATACTATCATTTCTTATTCTTAAAATAGAATCAGAATTAACAAATTCATATTTTGCTAACTGGTCTAAAATAGTGTTTCTTCTAAACAAAGCCCTTTGGGGGTGGAGAACGGGACTATACCTAGTAGGCGCTTTTAGTAAGCCAATTAAAACAGCTGCTTCTTCCCATTTTAACTGACTTTGAGGCTTACCAAAAAATGTTTGTGCCGCTACTTTTATTCCAAATGAATTACTCCCAAAATCTACCGTATTGAGATACATTGTCATGATCTCTTTTTTGGTGTAAGAACGTTCTAGGCGAATAGAAGTAATCCACTCTTTGGTTTTCATAATCACTTTTCCTAATCCAGGTACTCCTGTCAGGGTTCCTTTGGCTTCTTTTTGTCTGGTTTTAAATAAATTTTTCGCCAACTGTTGTGTAATGGTACTTGCCCCTCTTTTATCTCCTTTTATTAAATACCAAACAATGGAAAGTGTACCTGTCAAGTCAATTCCGTGGTGATCATAAAAACGGATGTCTTCTGTAGCTAAAAGGGTATTAATTACTTTTTTCGAAATAGAATCGTAAGGAATGGGAGTTCTGTTAGACCTAAAGTATTTTCCTAATACCAAACCATCAGCTGCATACATTTCTGATGCTACTTCTGTTCTCGGGTTTTCTAATATTCGGAGAGAAGGTATTTTACCTGATAAGCCACCTAAATTCGTTGCTACAGCAAACACATAGAAAATAACAATCACTATTCCCGCTAAGAATGTAATCCAAAGCAATTTTATGGTCGTAGGTAAAGAACTTAAAAAATGTTTCACGCTTTATTGACTACTGTTTTATAATATTAAGATAACGTTCATTGTAGAAATCAAGGTATCCTTGTAAATCGTTTGATTTCATTAAACGAAAAAGATTAGTTTGTGTAATAATAAAATGATGCTTAATAAACGAACTATAGTTGTCTAATAGATTCCCTGGTTCCGTCATTAATTGAATATAAATTTCGGCTGTCTGCCTATAGTCAAATGTGCGCACTCTAATCACAGAAAGAGAAGTGTTGTAACTAAAAATATTTGCCTTTAATTGAGCTTGTGGAAACTCTTTTTGGTTTAAAGCATATAATTCTCCTAATATTTTATCCTCTGGCAAGCCTTCAGTAGTTGCTAGTGCCACAAAGTAATGTGCCTCTCCTGCATTAATATCGTACACTGTATCAGTAGGAATGATTACTGATTTTACTTG
>JBGCEI010000016.1:0-10963 GCA_045106295.1 Cyclobacteriaceae bacterium | reverse complement strand
ATTAATTACATCATCTACCCTTCCCGTAATTCTGTAATAACCGTCTTCGTCTCGCCTACAGCCATCCCCAGTAAAGTAGTAGCCTTTATAAGTAGAGAAATAAGTTTGTTTACACCGTTCATGATCTCCATATGTAGTCCGGATAATGGATGGCCAAGGGAACTTAATACATAAATTTCCTTCTACATTATTCCCTTCTAATTCATTCCCTTCACTATCTAGTAGTACAGGTTGTATCCCCGGAAGTGGTAAAGTAGCAGCACCAGGCTTTTCTTTTGTGATTCCAGCAATTGGAGAAATCATAAAACCTCCCGTTTCAGTTTGCCAATACGTATCAACAATAGGACATTTTCCTTTTCCAATATTGGTATGGTACCAATTCCAAGCCTCTTCATTAATTGGTTCACCTACAGAACCAAGCACTTTTAAAGAAGATAAATCATAGGGCTCTACCATTTCAGTACCAAATTGCTCTAAAGCTCTAATAGCAGTAGGTGCCGTATAGAAAATATTTACTTTGTGCTTTTCTACTACTTGCCAAAATCTACTGGCATCAGGAAATGTAGGGACACCTTCAAACATCACATTAGTTGCACCAGCAAGTAGTGGACCGTATACAATGTAAGAATGCCCTGTAATCCAACCAATATCAGCTGTACACCAATAGATATCATCTTTTCCATATTGGAAAGCATTTCTAAATGTATAGTCAGTATAGACCATATACCCAGCAGTAGTATGTACTACTCCTTTAGGTTGACCAGTTGAACCAGAGGTGTAGAGAATAAATAGTTCATCTTCAGCATTTACAGCTACAGCTTCGCAGTTATCAGATTGAGAAGCCATGCTTTCGTGCCACCATACATCTCTATCAGGAGTCATTGATACTTTAATTCCTGTTCGTTTGTAAACGATACATTTTTCTATCGTAGTACACTTTTCAAGTGCTTCATCTACAATTCCTTTTAATGAAATGTTTTTCTTGCCTCTATAAGAGCCGTCAGAAGTGATTACCGCTTTCGCTGATGCCGCATTTGCTCTATCAGCCAATGCATTAGCAGAAAAACCTGCGAATATTACCGAGTGAATAGCCCCTATTCTAGCACAAGCTAAGCAAGCAATAGCTAGTTCTGGAATCATTGGTAAATACAAACATACCCTATCACCTTTAGTGATACCGTAGCTTTTTAGCATGTTAGCTGCCTTACATACTTCTTGGTGTAGTTCTTTATAACTAAGTTTTACAACCTCTTCATTTGGGTCGTTTGGCTCCCAAATAATAGCAGTTTTTAAAGGTTGCGTAGCTAGATGCCTATCTAGGCAGTTTTCAGTAATGTTTAATTGTGCACCATCAAACCATTTTACATTAGGCTCTTCAAAATTCCAGTCTAACACTGAATCCCACTTTTTTTTCCAAACAAATTGCTCAGCTTGTTTAGCCCAGAAAGCTTCTGGGTTTTCTACACTTTCTGCGTATTCTTTTTTGTATTCTTCAATAGAGGAAATCATATTCCAGGTTGTTTAAGCGTTATTTTTTTCTAGCACCTGAAAATATGACATTTAGACCAAAATACATTACTAAATCTCTTTATTTTGTTTAATTTGAGGCACTATTTTTTGTTGTATGAGATTGAATCACTGGCTTGTTATTTTTTTGAGTGTAAACTCTGCTTTTCTTTCTGGCCAGAAAAGTCCATATATCGTTGTGCAAGACGTATTTTTTGTGGGAAATCAAAAAACAAAGCAACAAATTATACAAAGAGAATTATCCTTTCAAAAAGGAGATACGTTATTAGTAGAAGATACAGCGGCTGCTTTTTTACAAGATAAAAACAAAGTATTTAATACGGGACTATTTCACAGAGTGCAGATAAAAGTTAATTATAAGAATAACAAAGAAATTTCTATTATAGTTTGGGTGGTAGAGCGTTGGTATTTGTTCCCCATACCAGTTTTTGAATTAGCAGATAGAAACTTTAATGAGTGGTGGAATGACAGAGACCGTGATTTTGGTAGAGTAGTTTGGGGATTGAAACTATATCATAGGAATTTCAGAGGAAGAAATGAAAGACTAAAATTGATTACGCAATTTGGGTTTATACAAACGTATCAATTGAAATATGATATTCCGTATATCAACCAATCGTATAATACAGGACTTGGGTTCAATGTTTCGTATAGTCAATCTAATTCAGTAGCTTTCAATTTAGACGAGAATAAGTTAGACTTTGTTTCTGATGAAGAATTAGTAACAGAACAATACAAAGCTTCTGTGAATATTAAACGAAGAGTTGGGTTTTATCAATTTCACACAGCTAGTATAGGGTATGAGCAAGTTGCTGTGCAAGACACAGTACTCCGTTTGAATAACGACTATTTTCCTAATCAATCGCTTACACAACAATATATTAAATTAAGCTATAACTTCACTTACGATAGAAGAGATGTGCAGTTTTACCCATTAAATGGTTTTTTCTTAAGGTTAGAGGTAGAAAAAAAAGGACTGGGATTATATAGTGATTTAAATCAATGGATTTTTAATGCTAGATATTCTGCCTTTAAAGATTTGAATAAGGGTTTTTATGGAGCCCTTAGTACAGGAGTAAGTCTCAAAACAAAGACGACTAGTTTTTTGAATAATAGAGGCTTAGGCTATGGCAGTAATTTGGTAAGAGGGTATGAGTTAAATGTAATTAATGGGCAACATACTTTTTTAACCAAAACCGAATTAAAAAAGAGGTTATTTAAACGGATGGATCACCTTAGCTTTCCATGGTCTCCAATTAAAGACTTAAGATATATCCCTTTTGGGCTTTATTTTAAAACGTTTTGGGATAATGGTTACGTTGCCGATAACCAAGACTCCATCGGTAATCAGTTAGCGAATAGGTGGTTATCTGGGGGAGGAATAGGCGTAGATATTACTGGAATATTTGACGCCGTATTTTCTTTAGAATATTCAGCCAGTAGAGAACAAAAAGGAAATTTGTTTATTAAATTTTCAGCAGGTATTCGATAAACCGATTATAATTCAAATTTATGTGTCTTATTGAAGTTCTCCCAAGAGTCGTTCTTATGTGCGTTTTCACCAAAAAACTTAACAATTCGTTCTATATATTCTGGTGTTAAATAATTAAACTTTTGAATAATATCTAGCTTTTCATCCATAAAGACAACAGTAGGATAGGATCTGTTAAAAATTAATGAAGGTGTTAATTCGTTTAACCCATTCCTTCCGGCTGAGGCTAAGTATTTATACTCTTTATTTTTGAATTTTATTGTGTTTTTTTCTTCAGCATTAAATTTTACAGCATAGTAATGATTATTTACATATTTTGATACTACTTCATTTCTAAATGTTGTCAATTCCATTCTTTTGCAAGGGCCACACCAATTAGTGTAGACATCGATCATTACTTTTCTAGGTTCTTCTTTCATTTTGGTTTCAAGTTCTTCAAATGAAATCCATTCAATCTCAGAAGTAGAAGTACTTGGACTTTTAGAAAATGTTAAAACAGAAGAAAGTAATAATAAAATAATTATCGAAATGTGCTTCATTCGTGACGTTTTATAGGTGTATCATCTTAAATATAACAAAAATTTGACCAGAATAATTCGTAGTCAAATAGATAAAAGACAAGATGCTAAAGTTTTAGTCGAACTCTCAAAGAAAATCAACTAGCCTTCATGGATAGCTTGTTTTGCATTTCTTGGATGTTACCATTGAATCTTGTGTCGGTATCCATCATGTCGTTTACAGTAGTTAATGCATGGATTACTGTACTATGGTCTCTTTTACCGAAATGATACCCTATTGATTTAAGAGATAAATCAGTATATGATTTCGAAAAATACATAGCGACTTGCCTGGCTACTACCACTTCTCTTTTTCTTGTTTTAGATTTCATCAAATCAAGAGAAATATTGTAATAGTCACAAACAAATTTTTGTATGTAATCTATATTTACCTCCCTATCTGTTTCTTGAATAATATTTTTAAGTGTGTACTTAGCTAGAGTTAAATCAATTTCTTTTTTATTTAAGGATGCTTGCGCGATAAGAGATATAATAACACCTTCTAATTCTCTAATGTTTGTATCCACATTATGAGCTAAATATTCTACTACATCGTGAGGTATTTCTATGCCATCTGCTTCTGTTTTTTTAAGAATGATCGCCATTCTCGTTTCAAAGTCTGGTTGTTGCAGATCTGCCGTTAATCCCCATTTGAAACGAGAAATTAATCGTTCTTCTAAGCCTCTAAGTTCTTTTGGAGCTCTGTCACTTGTCATAATTACCTGTTTGCCAGACTGATGCAGGTGATTAAAAATATGAAAGAATATCTCTTGTGTCTTTTCTTTTCCAGATAAAAATTGAACATCATCAATAATGAGGACATCTACTTGCATGTAGAAGTTAGCAAACTCCTGTAAGTTATTATTCTTAAATGCATTAATGATTTGGTTAGCAAACTTTTCAGATGATACGTAAATCACTAATTTATCAGGGTGTTGTGCCCGTATTTGGTTACCAATAGCTTGGACAAGGTGAGTTTTCCCTAAACCCACATTGCTATACATCATTAGAGGGTTAAAAGAAGTGACGCCTGGCTTATTTGCAACAGCCATTCCCGCTGATCTAGCGAGCCTATTGCAATCACCTTCTATTAAAGTATCGAAGGTATAGTTAGGGTTTAGCTGAGAATCAAATAATTGTAAATCAATCTTTTTTAGATCGAAAGGGTTGTGAGGAACAAGTTCTTTCTCTTTTTTTGTTGTTTGCTTCTTGTTATTAGGAAGTTTTACAGATAGGGGTTGGTTTTTTTCTCCTTTATCTACAATAACAGAATATTCTAACTTTCCGGCAACTCCTAAGGTCTCATATAATGCATTACGCAAAATATCTACATAGTGCTCTTCTAGCCACTCATAAAAGAATTGGCTAGGGACTTGTATCGTTAGTATATTTTTGTCTAGTCGAATAGGTGTAATTGGTTCGAACCAAGTTTTAAAGCTTTGTTCATTCACATTTTTCTTAATGTGATCAGTGCAAGAATTCCAGACAGACTGATGGCCAATTGACATTTTCTTATTCTAATTAAAATAGGTGTTACAACAATTAAAAAAACTCGATCTAGTGATTTTGGTTTTTCAAAATAGTAGAAAAAAAACATTGTAAAAAAGTGCTCTAAAATTTTGATATTTTTAATCCCCAAAAAATCAAGTAAATGTGAATAATCAACAAGAAAATTTATTTAAAAGTTTATGTTTATTATTTAAATAATTCAATACGATTTATTTTATCCACGAACACTTCTTAGAACAAATAGTTGAGGGTTAGACATTCTGGTAAAAATCAATTAATTTAGGTTGGTTAACTTGAATTGGATACAGATGAAATAATTCTTCAGTACCCTAAACAATGCATCAACAGTAGTTATGAGACGTTTTACCCTCCATTTAGTTTGTTTATTTATTTCAATATCACCTTTGTTAGCACAAAAAGTTGAAAAATTTAGTAATAAGTCTTTCAGTAAAGCTGATGGGTATTATTATTCTGGAGAATATAAAAAAGCAATAAAGACGTTAAATAAAGCAGTAAAGAAGATAAAAAAGTCGAAAGAGGCAGTTAAAATTAATTTTTTAGGTATCTCAGATGTAAAAAGAGCTAAATACCTAGAGTCTTATGGGGAGTTTGACAGGATAGATACTCTAGTAGAAACAGGGATAGCAAATACGGAAGGAGAGGATAATATCAAATACAAAATTTTGGCTGAGATTGAAGCCATCAAAGCATATTATTCATACGGGGATTTTATAAAAGCAGATATTCATCTAGAGCGTGCTTTTTTGGATACAAATAAAATTAATGATCTTAGTACAAAGAATGAACTGTTAGTATTAAAACTGAAAATATCCAATGACCAAGGATATTTTTCATACGTTCAAGAAAATGCTATTGGAGTAGCATCTCGTTTAAAGGATGGATTCAATAAAAAATATGAAGTATTAGAAGAATCCACAGGCGAAAAAGTATCCAAGAAGCGATCAAAAAATGAAATAGATAATAATAAGTTGCTTTTTGGTGATACGTGGAATGAATACGTGAGATCATACATTCTTTCAGGAAATTATCTGGTAGCAGATACGTTATTAGAGAGAGTAGAGCGGATAATCAGAAAAGAGGGCTTAGGTGGTAAATCAATTAATCAAGTTAATACGTTAAAGTTATATTCTGATTATTATTTAGTTACTGGAGATGAAAGAAATAGTAGGAAGAGTTTAGAGAAGGCCATGAAAATGTCTTTAAAATCTAAAGGATACAAACTGAAACCGTATAGTAAGCAATATGTAGGCATGTACGAAGAGATGTATGGAAAGCTACTTTCTTTTGATGAAATCAATAATTTTAGAAAGATGAAATCAGAGATAGAACCACTCATTACTCGAAATTACCCAAGAAAAAGCTTTTACTCCGATTGGATTAAATTGATTAATACACAGCGGACTTATTATAAAAAGAAATACGAAAAAGGGATAAATGAAGTATATGAGATTATAGAAGATACTACTGGTTACATACCTTTTAGTCATCCGTTAAAAGTAAGTTATTTAGAAAAGTACCTAGATAAATGTACCTATATAGAAGATAAAAAGCTGTCTGACAGTATTGTAATAGATTATGTCTCTGAATATGAAAAATTATATGGAACGAGAACTCCCCAGTTTCATAAAGCAAAGCTATATGAAGCTTCTCACAATGTATTAAATATAGGTAAGTATGCTGAAGCGGAAGCTATTTATAAGACTAGTTTTGATTCAGTAGTTGTCAATGCGTGGCACCCTATGCATTATGAATACCAAACATGGGTTAATACTAGAAGCTTAGGTTATGTAAATACTGATTATTATTCAGAGGCAGATCACTTGTTAACTAATTACGATAAAGAAGTAAATAAGTATTTTGGTAGGGTGAGTATCCCTAAGGCAATTTCATTACAAAAGATTGGAGACTTACAAATAGATAAAGGGTCTTACAGTTTGGCACAAACTACACTGGATGCTTCTGCAAAAATGTATGATGACTTGAATGACTCAAGGAATATCAATTATATGTACACGCTTAGATCTCAAGCAAAATTAAAGATGGTCCAAGGAGCGTATGATGAAGCAGAAGACATATTAGACGATGCTTTAAAAGTAGCTAAGAAGAATGATTTAGAGTCTGAGTTTAATATAGAAGGGTTTGCCACGCTGTATATGAAACAAGGTAAATACCACAAAGTAGATCATTTATTGCAATCGTCTTTGAAAGATAAAAAGAAAAAGTACGGAACGTATCACCAAAGTTTAATCGACACTTACAGGTATTTAGGAGAGTTGAATGTGATCTTTGGTAATTATACGCAGGCTGAAAAAGACCTTAAAAATGCAGAGGTTATTTCAAATGGAATTTTTGGTAAGACATCGTTGAAATATGCAGGGGTTAAAGAAGTACAGGCCCAACTATATGAAGCAATAGGAGATTATGAGAATGAAGAGGTTTCTTATAAAGAGATTTTAGCCATACAAGAAAGTGTGTTAGGAAACAACCATGTTTCTATTGCTAAAACATATAATTCATTAGCCTTGGTAGAGTATTTTAATGGGAAGAGTAATAAAGAAGTAGATGGTTTATTTAATGAATCGTTAACTATAATAGAAAATAACATAGGCAAAACTAATCCTACTTATGCTCAAGGATTAATGGATAAAGCTAGTTTTTATATTGCTACTAATAAATTAACGGAAGCTGACGAATTGCTTAATCAAGCAGATAGAATTTGGGAAACAAGCTCTAAGCTGGGTAAAAATAATGTCCATTCAGCTGAAATTACTACACAAAGAGCAGCTATAGCCAAAAAACAAACAAACTATAAAAAGTCACTAAAGCTGTATAAAGACGCAGCAAAAATGTATCGTAAAATATTTAGTGAAGATCATCCAGACTATGTATATGCGCTGAGTAAAACAGCTCAGCTAAACTACATACTAGGAGATATTGCTGAGGCAAATGATATATTAGAAATTACCACACAAAAATACCTCTCATTTATAGAAAAATACTTTCCTGCATTGAGTGAAAGAGAAAAAGCTAAGTTTTGGAGTAGAATAAAAGGTGATTTTGAGTTTTATAATACGGTAGCTTTTAGTAATAAGAAAACTAAGCCAGGTATGATAGCACAG
The DNA here is from genome assembly GCA_045106295.1 of Cyclobacteriaceae bacterium. Classification (GTDB taxonomy): domain Bacteria; phylum Bacteroidota; class Bacteroidia; order Cytophagales; family JAAEPT01; genus WTJX01. The sequence continues at coordinate 2,738 of JBGCEI010000016.1, read as the reverse complement.
GTATACAACAATACGTTAGCCACTAAAGCTATTTTGTTGAGCTCTTCAATCAAAATTAGAAAGACAATATTGTCTAGTGGAGATTCAGTACTAATTGCCACCTATAATGATTGGGTAAATAAAAGAGAGTACATTACATCCATAGCAGGTACTTCTGATGAGCAATTGAAAGCCCAAGGAATAGACTTTAATGCATTAGAGAATGAAATAGAAGGGTTGGAGAAAACACTGAGTGAAAAATCAGATGTTTTTAAGAAAGGTAATGTAAGAAAACTAGTTAATTGGAAAGATATACAAGCTACGTTAGATGATAACGAATACGCTATTGAAATGATTAGGTACCGTTACTTCGATAAGGATTTTACAGATTCAATCGTATATGCAGGCTTAGTTATTTCAAAAAAGACTAGAAGAGCTCCAAAAGTAGTTGAATTTCCCTTAGGAAATCAGTTTGAAACACGATATATCAAATATTACAGAAATAGTATTAAGTACAAAGTGGACGACAAATGGTCGTATGCAGCATTATGGAAACCAATAGAGAAGATGATTCCAGAAGGAGCTAAAGTCTATTTTTCATCTGAAGGGGTGTATAATCAGCTAAATATGGAAGCGGTTAGAATAGCTGATAATAAATTCGTTTTAGATAGAAATGAATTAGTGTTAGTGAGTAATACCAAAGACCTACTGAATACACGTTCAACAGCTAGTGAGACGAAGAATAAGGATAAAACAGCTGTTTTAATTGGTAACCCTGCTTTTTATGATATAAGAGCAACTCATGATACCGTATTTATTACTCAATCAGACAATCAATATGCTTCCGAATACGATAAAATATACGTTGAAAAAGCAGATAAGATTATTGCTACTTACAATGATGGCTTGATGATAAAAACAGAAGATAAGATTATTGCTACTGAAGAAGATGAAGTTTTAATTAAAACGATTGATAAAGTGTATGCTCATTTACAAGATAGTATTTATATAACCGAAGAAGATGGTATTAAGAGGTTTGATAAATTGATTACGCTAGAAGATAAGATTTATGCAAAACCTTCTGACCAAGTTTTGATTACTACCCAAGACAGTATCTATGCCAAAAAGAATCATGGCAAAATAATTAGAACAGAAGAGGAGGTATGGGTAGAAGCAAGGCACGGAAAAATTATTGGTCTAAAAGATAGTATCTATGCTAGGGAAGAACATAAAATACTAATCACAAAATCAGATAAAGTCATTAATGAAGAATATTATAGTGGATTAACGGTTAGCCAACTTCCTGGAGCGGAATCAGAAATCAAATCACTAGGTAAGTTATTAAAGAAAAATAAATGGGAGATTGAAGAGTACATCTTCGATGAAGCAACAGAAGATAAAATAAAAAGCTTTAAAAGCCCTCATGTATTTCATATTGCAACACACGGTTTTTTCGTTGGAGACCCGAAAACGAGTACAGACGTAGATGGATTGCATAAAGAGTTGACCGCTAATAACCCCTTATTACGATCTGGTTTAATACTTCGTCATGGAGGAGATATTGTAGACTCTAAAGATGTATACGACTATAATTCAGAGTCTGGAATCCTTACAGCCTACGAAGCAATGGGTCTGAATTTTGACAATACAGAACTAGCCGTATTGAGTGCTTGTGAAACGGGGCTTGGAGAAGTTCAAGTAGGAGAAGGAGTATATGGATTACAACGGTCTTTCTTTGTAGCAGGTGTTCAAAATGTAATTATGAGTTTGTTTAAAGTATCTGATGAAGCAACTCAAAAACTAATGAACGGATTCTATAAGCGTTGGTCAGAGGGGATGACGAAGAGAAAGGCTTTTATCGAAGCTAAAAAAGAACTACGAAAAGAATATAAAGACCCTATTTACTGGGGAGCATTCATTATGATAGGAGCATAAGTACTTCTTGAAATAAAAAAATAGAAAAGGAATTCGATGAAAGTCGGACTCCTTTTTTTGTTACTTTTGTAAATAGATGCTCAAACTTATATCCTACATATTCTACTACACCTTCTTCTTGATTTTTGGACGGTTGTTTTTCACGCTTTTCTTTTATAAGAGTTATAATCCACCAGCTTATGGCTATTCTTCTTCTTCTAAAAGACAAATGGCGTTACAGTTAGATGTAGGGGTTTTATTGATGATTTCTGTTTTTTTAGCCTTTACAGCTAACTTCATTTATGTGTTCAGTACAGGGCAAGAAGATGTATTGTATTTTTTCTCCGTCTTAAAACTTATGCTAGCCTCATCGCTAAGCAGTGCCTTATTCCTTATCTTATTTACTATTATTTATTGCGTGTATTGCATATTATGTGAACTGACACTAGGTCGAACATTAGGCAAGAGAATAGTAGAGATAAAAACACTAGATGTGTCTCTTAAAAAACCTCATGCTGTTCAAATTGTATTAAGAAATACAGTTAAGCTGTTTAGTATGTTAGGGGTACCCGTTTTATTATTCTTAGCTTATAGAGATAAGAAAAGAAGGTGGTTACACGATAGAGTAGCGCAAACAGTGGTAGTAGATACGCAGAAATACAGAAAAGAATACCTAGCGAAGTTGTCGGTATAGGGCTACTTTTTTGTTGCCGTTTCTCAAGATTAAGGAAACCTACTTGATTATATTGAGTTATATTTTGTTTGGTAATAATATATTGATGTGATTTCCCCAGGGCAATCGCCTTTAAAAGCTAAGCACTAATTCTCTGTATTCATCGTTTAGA
>JBGCEI010000015.1:0-18529 GCA_045106295.1 Cyclobacteriaceae bacterium | reverse complement strand
TTAACACCTTACTACATCTCCACAAAATTCTTTAATAGCTGAGCGCCAATATCACCACTTTTTTCTGGGTGGAATTGAACCGCATAAAAATTATCTCTGTGTAAAGCAGCACTGTATGGTTGAGAGTATTCACTAGTTGCTATGGCAAAATCCTTGCTGTGTTCAGCATAGAAACTGTGTACATAGTAAACAAAGGCATCTACATCAATTCCTTTAAACAACGGGTTTCCCTTGAATTGAAGTGTATTCCACCCCATGTGTGGAACCTTGTACGATCGTCCCTTACTATCTTTTACAGGAAACTTCTTAACCTTCAAAGGAAAAATATTCATGCAAGGCGTATCGCCTTCTTCAGAATGAGCACACATGAGTTGCAGGCCAATACAAATACCCAATACAGGTTGTGTAAGCGTAGGAATCAATGTATCTAAACCGTGAGCTTTTAAATTTTTCATTGCCATACGAGCTTCTCCTACCCCTGGGAAAATCACTTTGTCAGCTGCTTTAATGACTGCTGGATCGTTGGTAAGGACAGGTTCTACACCTAATCTTTTTAGTGCATAAATAACGGACTGTACATTCCCTGCTTTGTAATCTATGATGGCAATATTCATTTGGTAAAATTACAAAAAACAAACTTTTGTAATTTGCTTTTTTTAGTATTTGTTATTTCATGTAACATGATGGGTGAAGGAATAGCCATTCGTTTAATTATTTACTCATACCGAGGTTTCCACTCTATTTCTTCTGCTTGGCTGTCTTTTGCTATCCAACGGCTGAGTGTAAATAAATAATCTGATAAACGGTTCATGTATTGAATCACCAATTCTTCCACAGGAATTTCTGCTGCTTGGGTAATGATATTTCGTTCTGCTCTTCTACACACACAACGAGCTATGTGTACAAACGATGTCGCGTTATTGCCCCCAGGCAAAATAAAAGCCCGCATAGGCTCTAACTGACCATCCATTTTGTCTATTTCTTTTTCCAGTGTAGTTACATCTGCTTCGTAAAGAGGGGGCAATTTTAATTTTGGTTTATCTGGGTCTGCCGCTAAGTGAGAACCCAAAGTGAATAACCGATCTTGTATTTCTACTAAAACAGGTTTATGTTCTTTCAAAACTGGATGATCCCTTAACAGCCCAATGTGTGAATTTAGCTCGTCCACCGTGCCGTATGCATCTATTTGGACGTGATCTTTTGACACACGCTTGCCACCGTACAACGAGGTCTCGCCTCTATCTCCTGTTTTCGTATAAATTTTCATAAGCCGATTTACTACTACCTTAACTACTTTTGGGGAATAAAGTTTTGATAAGTAGAAAGAAAAATGCTGAACTCTACTGTATTTAACTCTTTTTTGATGTCTTCCATCATATCTTCTGCAAAATAAAACAGTTTACTATCCGCACAGAGGTAACAATATTCCATTTGTAGTGTGACAGCCTTCGGGTTCAGTTCTAAGCCTTTTACCACTAAATCATACGCTAGGTCAGCTTTTTTATTTGTTACCAGGAGCCTAGAAACGGCAATGTACTTATCGACATCAAATGGCGATTCCTGAACAATATGGATAAGCATTGCCGAATCCGTAGTTAGATCGAATGGATAGCCACCAATTGTTGCTTCATGTGTCTTTCTTTCAAAAAGTGAGCGCTGAAAGCTTAGCTTATCTTCATACTCTTCCTTTGTCTCTTTTGGTAGCGATTGAACCAATTGTTTTGCCCCTTCAAAATTTCTCTTTTTCAATTCACTTTCAATTCTATGAGTAAGTAAATCACTGGCTGATTCAGATGGGAAAGAAGTTACTTTAGCCTTCAAAGAAGGAATAGCAATAACGTTTAACTGAAACAAGGCTTCAAAATAATGACGTTGTGGAGTGTTTTCAGACTTCTCATTTTTGAGTATGTATATCCATTGATTTGCTAATGAATTTAGGCGGTCATCTTTTTGTACGTGTGGGTGAGTTAAAAAGCTAATAGCCCTTTTTCGGTTGCCCAATAACGCGTTGGTAAAGCCAGCATAAAATGTCGCTTCATTTATTTTATCACGTATTTGGCTAATGGACGATTTTTCAAATAACAACCGGGCTTTTTCATATTGGCGGTGCTCCACATACCACATTGCCAAATAAAATTGATAGTTGACCACATCAGCCGTATTCGCATTTCTAATTAAGCGATCTATTAATAAAATACCGTCTAATTGTTGCCCGTTTTTGTAAAGATTAATTGCCTCTAATAGCTCTAAATCTGTATTAAAAAAAGCATTAGACGATTGGTACTGAATGTCATGCAAATACTCACTGATATCGCTATTTCCTGCCAACACATAATTACGTAGCCACCCAAAAGATTCAGGCGTCAAGACAGAATCTGGTAGTACACTATTCTCTTTGATTGGTTTGCCCAATACATGTCGAGCCACCAACTGATTGTTTTGAAGGGGAAGTGTTTTTCCTTCTTTCTGCAGCAGCAAAGTATCTACCATTCCTAGCTGTGATAAATCAATGGCTAGTTTATTCGCCTGAATCAACTCACTGTTTGGTTCTTTTGCTTGTGCTAATGCCAAATAATGAAAAGTAGAATCTAGTTGCTTCGTTCCACTGTACGTATTCGACATATTGACTAATAACGGAACAGAAGAAGAAAAACGTTTCACGCCTTTTTCTAAGGTCCAAATATTATCAAACGTATACTCATGCGAATCGTAAAGATTACTCAAATTCAAGTAAGCCGCCACAGAAGGGTTTTTACTCACAGCGTCTTTGTAATAACCCATAGCCTCTCTTATTTCTTCTTGATATTCTTTTAGTCGGGCTAATAAATAATTGGATTTATGATTGACCGTACTTCTTGCTAATGCTTTATGATGATATCCAATAGAGAGGAGCTCTTCGTTTACTGCTAAGTGTGCATCTGCTTTGGCTATTTCGCTTCCCGCAAACCACAAATTAGGTTGTCTAAAACTGTCTTTCATAGTTAGCACCATGACTATTAACAAAACCAACAGCTTTAATTGTCGGTAACTAATAGTAGCTCCTTCGTAGGTTACTTTGTAAACAGCCAACCCTTCTCTCAAGAACTGATAAAAATTGACCAATACATACATAAAGAAGGCTAACCCAAATGCAAAATGGGTGAAAGTAATCCAACTTTCTGCTAATCGTTCTAATGGAGTATTGTCTTGAAAACTAATTACTGACAAGGTAGAAAAAACAACCACTGCACCTATCAAGTAAAGTAATATGCCGTACGGATTTGTTTCAATAATAGGTTTCACAATAGCAGTCCGTTTCCAAACGCCCCAACAACCTAACACCAAAGAGACCGTTAATAAAAAATAGGGGTGAATAAAAACAAAGTCTCTGCTGACAGACTCTGTGTAGCCTAAATAAAGAACCAATACATTCACAAAATAAACAGCTGATCCTATGAAGTAATTCTTTGAATTGGATTCTGATTTCTCACTGGCTGCCAAATACAAGATAGCTCGTGGTATTTCTTGTGCAAATACAAAAATAATAATGAGTGACAGTAAGCTGGGAATAATTAAGCTGTGGTGCGCCATAAAAAGCACTGGTTTCCCAACAGATGAAAAGCTGCAAATAACACCAAATAGCAGAATAAAATAAGCTCCGAACAAAAGCGATCTAGTAAAGAAAGAAAGTCGCTCACTAATCCATGAATAGTAGCTAACCCCAATAAATACGAGCACTGCTAAAGCTGTAAAAACAGGGTAAGTAGACTCTATCAGTGGAAACAAGAAATCTAACTGAAGCTGGGAGAGGTAAAAAACAACAATACCTATTAATGAGTAATACCAAAACGACTTTTTAATGGCAGACGCTGCGCTCATAGCTAAGGCAATGCAACTCACGATTACTCCTAAATAAGCATAGACCAAAAGAGGAGAGTCTTGAATAGAAGCGCCATAGTAATGCTGTTTGAACAGGTTAAAATCAGCCGCTAAAATAAAGTCGATCGAAAACCGCTTGAATTCATAAAATGGCAACAATTGATTGACGACTTCACTTTCTGGCAATAGCTGAATAGGCACATAAAACCAAGTAGCAAAAAAACAACCGATTACTGAAATCAATACCAATAAAAGCGGTAGTATGAACAGTCGTTTAGTAGCTGACGCCCACGAAGACCAAAAAAATAATTTATTCATTGTCTAAATTTAGCAATTAGCCCTTTTTAATCAAACCTGCTCTTTTCAATAAGGCATCTGGTGTTGGCTCTTGTCCTCTAAACTTCTTGTACAGCTCCATTGGTTGCTCTGTTCCTCCTTTTGAAAGAACGTGTTCTTTAAATTTAGTGGCAACCCCAGCATTAAAAATCCCTTTTTGTTTAAATAAATCAAAAGCATCAGCATCCAATACTTCTGCCCATTTGTACGAGTAGTAACCTGAAGAATAGCCTCCTTGAAATATATGTGAGAATGAACAACTGGTACTTGTTCCAACTACTGGATCAAATAAATTAGCTCCGCTCATGGCTTGTTTTTCAAAGTCAGCCACTTCATTTGTAATAGGTTCAGTTGTAGTGTGCCATGCCATGTCAAGCTTTCCTAAGCTCACTTGCCTGCACGTACCGTACCCTTCCATAAAAGTAGCGCTCTCTTTTATTCGTTGAATTAATTCTTCAGGGATTTTTTCGCCTGTTTCATAATGTTTAGCAAATAGGTCTAAACATTCTTTTTCGTAACACCAGTTTTCTAACACTTGCGACGGAAGTTCTACAAAATCCCAGTAGACATTCGTTCCAGAGAGACTTTCATAAGTGGTATCTGCTAATAAACCATGAAGCGCATGACCAAATTCATGGAATAGGGTAGTTACTTCATTAAATGTGAGTAAAGAAGGTTTACTTTCTGTGGGTTTAGTGAAATTACAGACAATGGATACATGAGGTCGCACTTCTTCGATTCCTCTTTTATATTGCCCTTGGTAGCTCGTCATCCAAGCACCGCCACGCTTTCCTTCTCTTGGAAAAAAGTCAGCATAAAACACACCAACCAATTTATCTGTTGATGAATCTGTTACTTCGTAAGTCATTACATCTGGATGGTAAACAGGAATATCTTTTCGTTCTTTAAATGCCAGTCCAAACAATTTACTTGCCGTCTGAAACACGCCGTCAATGGCATTCTCTAATTTGAAGTAAGGTTTCAGTAATTCATCGTCAATCGAAAACTTCTCTTTTTTTAATTTTTCGGAATAGAAACTAAAGTCCCATCGTTCTATGTCTCCTTCCAAGCCGTGCTGTTTGGCGTAAGCCGTTAATTCTTTAATTTCTTTTTCTCCAAACGGTTTTGCTTTTTCTAGTATGTCATCTAAAAACGAGACTACTTTAGCAGGCTTCTCCGCCATGCGTTGCTCCAATACAAAGTCAGCATGTGTATCGTAGCCTAATAAATTTGCTCGCTCCAAACGTAAATTTGCGAGCTCTTTTACGATGGTTTGATTGTCATTTTCATCGCCTTTGAATGCTTTAGAACCAAATGCCATGAATAGCTCTTTTCTTAGCTCTCTGTTTTCAGCATACATCATAAATGGAATGTAACTTGGATATTGGAGGGTGAATAACCAACCTTCTTTTTTCTTCGCTTTAGCTTCCATAGCTGCCGCTTCCTTCACTGCATCAGGAAGTCCTGTTAATTTCGATTCATCAGAAATGAGTAGCTCGTAGCCATTAGTTTCTTTTAGTACATGTTCCCCAAAAGTAAGCGAAAGATCAGCCTTCTTTTTGTCGATGGCACGTAACTGTTCTTTTTTCTTTTCAGAAAGTAATGCTCCATTTCTCACAAAGCCTTTGTATGTTTTGTCTAATAAACGCAATTGTTCTGCATTCAAATTAGCTGACTCTCGATTATCATAGACTTCCTTCACTTTCTTGAATAATTCTTCATTTAGCAAAATGTCGTTGCTATGATCTGTTAGTAAAGGAGAAATTTCTTTGATGATAGCTTGCAGCTCATCACTTGTTTCAGCAGAGTTTAGGTTAAACGCAATCTCCGTTACTTTTCCTAGCTGATCACCTGCATATTCTAAGGCTTCAATTACATTCTCGAAAGTTGCAATTTCCTGATTATTTGTAATGGCTTCAATGTCTTTTTTAGCATTTGCAATTCCTTCAGTAACGGCAGGCGAAAAATGTTCGTTTTTGATTTTATCGAATGGAGCAGTTTTAAAAGGAGTAGTAAAAGGCTGTAATAATGGGTTACTCATGGGTGTTGTTTTCTTAGGCAAAGTTTCTAGTGCTCAAATTTACACTATTTCATGTGTTTACATAGTAGAAACCCTACCTTTGTAATAATAACAAACGCTAGTTATGAAAAAAATAGCACTATTCGCTTCAGGTTCTGGGACTAATGCAGAAAAAATTTGTGAACACTTTCAAAATCACCCATCAATAGAAGTAAGCCTTTTATTAACAAATAAAGCTAACGCTGGTGCGATTGAACGGGTAGAAAAATACGATGTGCCAACTCACGTATTTTCACGCCCTGATTTTTATGATAGTTCTACGGTGATTGATACATTAAAAGAGCAAAAGATTGATCTGGTTGTACTGGCGGGATTTTTATGGTTAGTACCAAAAACCTTGGTAACTGCTTTTCCGAATAAAATTATTAATATTCACCCTGCTTTACTACCCAAATACGGAGGAAAAGGAATGTATGGAGAACACGTACATCAAGCGGTAGTAGAGAATAAAGAAGCAGAAAGTGGTATCACTATTCACTATGTAAATGAGCACTACGACGAAGGAAATATCATTTTTCAGGCAAGCTGCGAAGTGATTTCTACTGATACACCAGCTGATGTTGCCAAAAAGATACATCAATTAGAGCATACTCATTTTTCGGTAGAGATTGAGAAGATTTTGAAAGGTTGATATCACTTCCTACTACTTTGTTATCTTAGATTTTTCGATTTAGAACACCTAGTCATTGCGAACCTTTTGGTAAAGCAATCTAGAAACGGAAGTGCTGTTCTGACTGTCTGGATTGCCGTTCCTGCGACTGGCAGGCTGTGCTTCGCTACCAATGACTTAGAGTTTAAAAAAGACAAAAAGTAGCTTTACTTACTCAAATCTAAAAACACACCTACTGAATAAGAAGGTGCTGCTGCAATGATTTCTCCCCTAAAAGCACTAGCATAGGCTGCTGAAAGCCCCATCTTTTTAGTAACGTAATAGTTAGCCTCCAATGCGTAGCTCGTGTACTCCGTATTGTTAGCAAATATACTAGCATTGGAGACATCCTGAGCAGTAATTCCATTTTTGAAAGACTCTACTCCGTTTATTCTAACGATTATCCAAAGAGATTGATTTAACAGTCCAGCACCATATTCAATACCGTATTTCAATTCTTCTGAGAATCCATTTGTTCTATGGTTAAACCCAGTGTATCCACTTACATACGAATTTATTTTATTGAATAGTTTAAACCCTTTTCCTGCGTCTATTTGAATAAGTTGATTGAATTCTCCGTCACCCGTTTGAAGGTTTTTCAGAGTTCCTTGATCTGTTCTACCTGTTGGCAATCCTAAATACAAAGAAACTGCTATGGGAACTTTACTACCAGGCTTAGTCAAACCATATTTGATACCTAAATCAATATCCCCTAAGCCGTTAATAGCTTCACCCTGTGTGTTGACAGTTCCATTAAAGGTTTGTGTATTCATTAGGTTTCTACTAAAAAGAGTCGCATTTAAAATAGTTGTTACCCTATCAGTTACTCCATATTCAGCATATAGATTGGTATTGAAAATTCCTGTTTTTACATTTGGATCTGTTTCGCCATTTTCAGTAAAGTGTTTATCAAATACAATCCAAAATTCAGATAGTTTGTAATAACCGTTCCCTTTTTGTTGAGTCCACGGACCACCTGCAATTGCATGATTGAATTGTAAAAATGCTACAACAGCAACAATTGATATTTTAATTAATTTCTCCATTTCCTAATAACGCTTTACCAAAACCTTCGCAAACTAGTACTAAATATTGAAAATCAAATACACCAATGTTATTAATGGTGTATGAACTATTTCCATTGGGCACATTTTCAATTTCTGGATTTCCTTCTGTAACTATTGTGGCATTATTCGAAAAATAGAGGTGCGTATCGGGAGCGGTATCAGAAAAGTTATTGAGTGTTAAGACTACATTATCACCACTTTGGGTAAGGGTAAAACTACCGCTCAAATTATAAGATGACCGATTGACAAACTGTCCCGAGGAGGATAACGAATTATTAAATACAGTAGAGTCTCTAATAGGCAAAGAAATAGAGTCTGTCAATGACTCAAAAGATACATAAATTGTTGTTTCACCTTTGGTAATACCTGTTACAAGCCCATTACTGTCTACAGTAGCAATACTGGGACTAGAACTAGACCAAGTAAACCCTGTCGATGATGTATCTTCGTTTTCGTCAGAATAAATAGCTCGTATCGTTTCTGAATCACCCACGCCTAATGTATCTATGTTTTGTGTTACAATTCTAAGTGTTTTAGAAATAACCCCATCTAACTCATCTTCCTCTATGCAGGAAAAGAGAATACTTGATAAGAGAACTACTTGAAAAATATTTTTAATTTGCTTCATGATTAAATATACTGAATAGCATAAAAGTAGCTTATTACCTATTAATAAACTGTAAGTTTAATGACAATAGACGGTATACTTATTTTTAACTAGGGTTTAATTTAACGATGGATCTTCGGGATAATTGGCAATAATTTTATACTTCCCTCCCATATCAATGAGGACTTCTTTCCAAAGTTCTTTTTCATTCCCTTCGAACACATCCTTTTTGGAGGCGTCGGTAATCATCCAGCTTTTTTCGGCTAACTCATTTTCCATTTGCTCTTTTCCCCAACCAGAATAACCTAGGAAAAATTTAATTTCTCCTTCTTGAATTTCATGATTCCTAATCATGGTTTTTACCTGTTCAAAGTCTCCTCCCCAGTAAATACCAGGAAGTACTTCTAAGCTATTGTCAATCTTATTACCCAGTGTATGAATAAACTGGAGCACACTATTTTCTACAGGTCCTCCAAGGTACAATGGAAAGCCTCTTCCACCAGCTTCATCTACCACATCGTCTAAATCTGCATTGGTTATCTTTTTATTCAATACAAAGCCTAAATAACCGTGTTCGTTCTGTTGACAAATGAATATTACTGTTCGATGAAAGTTATCGTCACCTAAAAAAGGCTCAGAAAGTAATAAATCTCCTTTGTTTATTGATCTCTTGGTCATACTTTGTTGTAACAATTGAGAGAGGAATTGGTTAGTTTACTAACTCAAATAAAAGAAAGGATTATGAAGGGGACAAATGATATTCATAAAATAAGAAAAGAATACACCAAAAAGACGTTAGAGCTTCATGAAGTAAACAAAAATCCTTTATCTCAATTTAGAGTTTGGTTCGATGAAGCCTTGCAATCAAAAGAGATAGAACCCAATGCCATGATTGTTTCTACTGTAAAAACTAATGGCACACCCAGTGCTAGAGTTTTATTAATTAAAGAAATTACACCAACAGGAATGGTGTTTTACACTAATTACGAAAGTAATAAAGGAAAAGAATTGGAAGCTAACCCTGCTGTTTGCGCTACCTTTTTCTGGCCTATGTTAGAAAGACAGGTACGAATTGAGGGTGTTGTTAAAAAATACGATGCACAAAAAGCGGACACTTACTTTAAAAGCAGACCGCTTGGTAGTCAAATTGGTGCTATTTCTTCACCGCAAAGCCAACCGATAGAAAGAGAAACGTTGGAACAGCTCGTAACAGAAAATACTTCTAAATATTCAGCTAATGCTAAAGGCTTAAAAAGACCAGAAAACTGGGGTGGATACATCATAGAACCTAACTACTACGAGTTTTGGCAGGGAAGAGCGAGTAGGTTACACGATAGGATTGTATTTGAGAAAAAAGGAGATGATTGGAAAATTGACCGTCTTGCGCCATAGTTTTAGACTATGAGATCATAAGACTTTAAGATTATTAGATTCTAAGAAACTAAATACTCTTATTTTATGTCTTAAAGTCTAATAATCTTACAATCTAATTGTCTAACAAAAGATCATGAAAGGATTTACTTTCTCACAACATATTCCCGTTCCAAAACCTGACCAAGCTAGTTTTGAAAGTTTGAGCAAGATCTTTTTTGAATTGCTGAATTATACTTCGGGTAATGTGGCTGAAGCATTGGAATGGTTGAATGAACTAGACAATCAGTACAAATTAACTTCTGATGAGTATTCGATGGGAAATTTCATAGACGATCTAAAAAAGGAAGGCTACATTTCTGATGCTAATCAAAGTGGAGAATTTGAGATCACCGCAAAGTCAGAACAAACCATTCGGAAAAGTGCGTTAGAAGAGATCTTTGGTAAACTAAAGAAAGGTCCTTCTGGAAATCATTCCGTTACCAAAACAGGCGCTGGAAATGATTTCAATTCTGATACTCGTCCTTTCCAGTTTGGTGATTCATTGGACAGTCTGGATATGACTAAGTCTATCCAAAATGCTCAAATCAATCATGGAATTGATGGATTCAAAATGACTACTGATGATTTAGAAGTAAGAGAAAAAGACCATCGTTCGCAGGCTTCTACGGTATTGATGATTGACATTTCTCATTCTATGATTTTGTATGGAGAAGACCGAATTACTCCTGCCAAAAAAGTAGCGATGGCATTGGCAGAGTTAGTCAAAACAAAATACCCAAAAGACACCTTAGATATCATTGTATTTGGAAATGATGCATGGCCTATTACAATCAAAGACTTACCTTACCTAAAAGTTGGTCCATACCATACGAATACCTACGCTGGTTTGCAGCTAGCCGTGGACATCCTCCGAAGGAGAAAAACAACGAACAAGCAAATTTTCATGATCACGGACGGAAAACCGACCTGTCTGAAAGAAGGAACAAGATATTACCAAAATAGCTTTGGACTAGATAGAAAGGTGATTAACAAGACACTGGATATGGCAGCTCAGTGTAAACGATTAAAAATACCGATCACCACATTTATGATTGCCAAAGACCCGCATTTACAACAGTTTGTGCGTGAGTTTACGGAAGTGAATAATGGAAGAGCTTATTATAGTTCGTTAAACGGACTAGGGGAATACATTTTTGAAGATTTTATTAATAACAGAAAAAAGAATTACAGATAACAATGGGTAAGCCAAGCATTCAAACAGTAGGAGAATTAAAAAAGACCGATTACATTTCAAAATCGATCAAAGACGAAATCAGAGATAATCTGATCGCTAGTTTACAGTCTGGCGAAACCATCTTTCATGACATTCAAGGGTTCGAAAATACGGTAATTCCTCAATTAGAGGCAGCACTTTTGGCGAAACACAATATGTTGTTTTTAGGACTGCGTGGACAGGCAAAAACAAGAATGGCAAGGCTGATGGTTCGTTTATTGGATGAGTACATCCCTGTGATTGCAGGCACTGAATTAGGCGACGATCCGTATCAACCAATTTCAAAGGAGGCGTATGATTTATTAGCCGAACACGTAGATAAAACGCCGATCGATTGGGTACATCGAGATGAGCGCTATGTAGAGAAACTAGCTACTCCAGATGTTTCTGTTGCCGATCTAATTGGTGATGTAGACCCTATTAAAGCAGCTACACAAAAGCTGACGTATGCTGATGAGCGAGTGATCCACTATGGAATGATTCCTCGTGCGCACCGTTCTATTTTTGTGATTAATGAGTTACCTGACTTGCAGGCTAGAATTCAGGTGGCTTTATTTAATATTTTACAAGAAGGTGATATTCAGATTAGAGGGTTCAACGTTCGTTTACCGGTTGATGTGCAGTTTGTCTTTACGGCTAATCCAGAAGATTACACCAACAGAGGCTCAATTGTAACACCATTAAAAGATAGAATAGAAAGTCAGATTTTAACACATTACCCTACGACTCTTGAAATTTCTAAAACAATTACGCATCAAGAAGCAAAGATAGATGCTGCTGTAGAGAAAAGCATTCCTAAAAATACATTGATCGATAACCTAATTGAGCAAATAGCATTTGAAGCAAGAGAAAGCGAATACGTAGATCAAAAAAGTGGCGTTTCTGCACGATTAACCATTGCCGCTTATGAACTGCTTTACGCTGTCACACAACGAAGGCTTTTAAAAAATGGTGAGAAAACGTCTTACTTTAGAATTTCGGATTTAGTAGGTGTAATTCCTGCGATTAACGGAAAAATAGAATTGGTGTACGAAGGTGAACAAGAGGGAAGCCATAATGTCTCTTTGTTTTTATTAGGAAAAGCTATTCGAAAGGAGTTTGAAAGACTTTTCCCTAATCCTGAGAAATCTAAAAAAGTAAAAGAAGGTGGTTTCGATCCGTATGCGCCAATTATTGCGTGGTTCAATAAAGGAAATAGCATCGATCTATTACAAGACACGTCTAAAAAGACATACAAAAAAGCCTTACATGAAGTTGACGGGTTGGAAGCACTAATTGACTTTGTATTCAAAGGAATTGCGGAAGACGAAAAACTATTGATGATGGAGTTTGCTTTGCATGGATTGGCAGAGTTTTCACAAATCAGTAAGCAAGCAATTGACTCAGGTTCTAAATTCAAAGATTTAGTAGGCAGTATGTTCAATATGGATTTTGAACAAGGTGAAGAGGAGTTGTATTAGACAGGATAATTTGGTTTAGAATGTTTTCAAAGATTAGAACATAATCAGAGGGTACTATTAGGGGAGGTTTATTATCTTTGGTGAATCATTTTTGAATTACATTAATTATGTCTCAACGATTTACAATTACAGCCGCTTTACCTTATGCCAATGGTCCTGTACACATCGGTCATTTAGCGGGTGTTTACATTCCTGCTGATATCTTTGCTAGACAGCAACGCTTAAAAGGAGATGATGTGCTTTTTGTATGTGGTTCTGACGAACATGGTGTACCGATTACGATACGTGCAAAAAAGGAAGGTTCTACTCCTCAGCAAGTAGTCGATAAGTTTCATGGTATTATTAAGGAATCGTTTGTCGAACTTGGTATTTCGTTCGATGTCTACGACAGAACCTCTTCTGAGACTCATAAGGAAACAGCTTCTGATTTTTTTACACTCTTAAATGAAAAGAATTCTTTTGTAAAACAGGAAAGCGAACAGCTTTACGACGAAGAGCAAAAACAGTTTTTAGCAGATAGATATGTAAAAGGGGAGTGTCCTAACTGTGGAAATCCTGAGGCCTACGGCGATCAATGTGAGAAGTGCGGGAGTACATTAAGCCCTTCTGAATTGATTAATCCCATATCTGCGTTGAGTGGAAATGTACCTGTAAAGAAAAAAACGACGCATTGGTTTTTACCGTTGGATGAATACGAAGGCTGGTTAAAGCAATGGATATTAGAAGACCATAGTGATTGGAAATCTAATGTTTCTGGTCAGTGTAAGTCTTGGTTGGATCAGGGATTGAAACCTAGAGCGGTAACAAGAGATTTAGATTGGGGTGTTCCTGTGCCCGTAAAAGGTGCCGATGGAAAGGTATTGTATGTCTGGTTTGATGCGCCTATTGGTTACATATCAGCCACAAAAGCTTGGGCTAAAGAAAATAATAAGGACTGGACAGGGTATTGGAAAGATGAGAACACCAAGCTAGTTCACTTCATTGGAAAGGATAACATTGTATTTCATTGTATTATTTTCCCTACTATGCTGAAGGCTCACGGTGACTTTATTTTACCGGATAATGTGCCTGCAAATGAGTTTTTAAACTTAGAAGGAGAAAAAATTTCTACCTCTAGAGATTGGGCAGTATGGCTACATGAATATCTAGTAGACTTCCCGAATAAGCAGGACAGTTTACGGTACATGCTTTGCGCTAATGCCCCTGAAACGAAGGACAACGATTTTACATGGAAGGAATTCCAAACGAGAAACAACAGTGAGTTAGTAGGTATTTTTGGGAATTTCATTAACCGTACGGTAGTCCTTACTCATAAATACTATGAAGGAAAAGTGCCCAAATTGAATGAGGCGTTCGATATTGAAAAAGAGGTATTAGAAAAAATAGCTGCCATTCCTGAGTTAATAGATACAGCCATTAGTAAATATAAATTTAGAGATGCCCTTTCTCATTTAATGGAATTGGCAAGAATTGGGAATAAGTATTTAGCTGATACCGAGCCTTGGAAGCTAATTAAGGAGAAGCCTGAACGTGTGGAAACGATCTTGCATATTGCGTTACAAATTTCTGCCAAGCTAGCCTTGTTGTGCGAACCGTTTCTTCCGTTTAGCTCAGAGAAATTAAAAGGCATCCTTGCCATGAGCGGTTTTGGTTTAACTGATGTAAGTAAGGATAGTTTATTAGTTGAAGGACATGTTATTAATAAAGGAGAATTGCTATTTGAAAAAATAGAAGATGAAGACATTCAAAAGCAAGTTGATAAGCTAGCAAACAAAGCGAAGCCTTCTATTCCTGTAGTAATAAAAAAAGAAACTACTCCTTCTGCTCCTGTTGACTTGGATGAAATTACTTTTGAAGATTTCACCAAACTAGACATTAGAATTGGGACAATAGTGACTGCCGAAAAAGTTCCTAAAACAGATAAGCTATTGAAACTCTCTGTTGATTTTGGTGAGATACAACGAACAATTGTAAGTGGTATTGCTCTTTACCATAACCCTGAGGAAATAAAAGGAAAGCAAGTTTCTGTGATTACAAATCTAGCGCCTAGAAAGTTACGTGGTATTGAGTCTCAAGGAATGATCTTGATGGCAGAAGATACTGATGGAACATTACAGTTTGTGTCTCCTGCTGAAGCGGTTACTAATGGAAGTAAGGTTTCTTAGGTGAGAATGAAACAACAAAGATTCTCAATATCAAAAAGAATAAAAAGTTTTCGTTTCGCATTTAACGGATTAAAAATCCTTATTAAAGAAGAGCATAATTCAAGAGTCCATTTGTTCGCTGCTATATCAGCTATTATCGCTGGGTTTTCATTAAATATCTCAACTACCGAATGGCTGGCTATAATTTTATCAATTGGATTTATAATTTGTCTTGAATTGATTAACTCATCAATTGAAAATATTGCAGATTTTGTTTCTACTGAAAAACATGACTCAATTAAAAAAGTAAAGGATTTAGCAGCTGGAGGTGTGTTAGTAAGTGCAGTTTCAGCCTTTATTATAGCAGTAGTTATATTTATACCTAAAATAGCTGCGTTAATTTAGGTCATAAATAAAGGGTCAGTTGAATTTCTCAACTGACCCTTTTTTTTAATGTCTTTTTTAGAGTTACTACGAACCTAACTGAGACTCTAATTCTGATCTAAAATTCTCGATTAGCTCTTGTTCTTCTGGCATAATTCCTTGAAAAGCATGCGCTACTTTTTCTAATGCGTCAAAAAGAAATGAATAATCTTCGAAAGGACCAAAATCTACCATCGTACTCAATGCTTTTTCATAAGCATCAGTTACAGAAGTGGCCTTCTGCGTTTCATAGTTAAATGACCATTTAATTTCTTTTGCAAATTGGTGATCAGCTAACATTTTGTTTAGTACCTGTACTTCTTCATCTTGAATTTCACCATCTGCCATGGCTACGGCATACAACAATTCTCCAAACGCCTCGTATACTTCTTCGACTTCTACCATATTATAAAATTTTATTCAAAAAAAAATCGGCAATATTCATGCCGATTTTTAATACGTTGATTTTATAAACAAACCTTTTGTTATGCTAAAACTGGTTCTTGCTGACTTTCACCTACATTGATCTTAGTCATAGCGGTCATAGCACCTCTTAGGAAGTCTCCTACTACCTCTACACCATGTGTTCTAAGTGCTTTATTTACTCTTAGCAACTCTTGATTGTCTACGCTGTTAGTATCTGCACTGTAAGACTTACCAATCACATCGGTTTTAACCGTTTTCATGAAGTCTTTTAATAATGGCTTACATGCATGATCGAATAAGTAACATCCATATTCTGCTGTATCAGAAATTACTCTGTTCATTTCGAATAACTTCTTTCTTGCAATTGTATTAGCGATCAATGGCGTTTCGTGCAATGACTCGTAGTATGCTGATTCAGGTTTAATACCTGCATCTACCATAGTTTCAAATGCTAATTCTACTCCTGCTTTTACCATAGCTACCATTAGTACACCATTGTCGAAGTATTCTTGCTCGCTGATATCTGCTGATGTAGGAGATGTCTTTTCGAAAGCAGTTTTTTCTGTCTCTGCTCTCCAAGTCAATAGGTTTTTGTCGTCGTTCGCCCAGTCTTCCATCATTGTTTTAGAGAAGTGACCACTCATGATGTCGTCTTGATGCTTCTGGAATAATGGAGCCATTATTTCTTTTAACTCTTCGGCTAATTGGAATGCTTTTACTTTTGCTGGGCTGTTTAGTCTGTCCATCATCAAGGTAACACCTCGGTGCTTCAATGACTCAGTAACTACTTCCCAACCATACTGAAGTAACTTAGCAGCGTAAGCAGCGTCCATTCCTTCTTCTACCATTTTGTCGAAACAAAGGATAGATCCTGTCTGAAGCAATCCACAAAGAATAGTTTGCTCTCCCATCAGGTCAGATTTTACTTCTGCCACGAAAGAAGACATTAATACGCCTGCTCTGTCTCCACCTGTAGCTACAGCGTATGCTTTTGCTTGTTCTAATCCTTTTCCTTCTGGATCGTTTTCTGGGTGTACGGCTATCAATGTAGGTACTCCAAATCCTCTTTTGTATTCTTCTCTTACTTCTGATCCTGGAGACTTAGGTGCTACCATGATTACCGTAATGTCTTTACGGATTTCCGTTCCTTCTTCTACAATGTTAAACCCGTGAGAGTAAGAAAGCGTAGCTCCTTTTTTCATGTGAGGAACAACCGCATTTACTACTGGAGTATGCTGTTTGTCTGGCGTAAGGTTAATTACTAAATCGGCAGAAGGAACTAGCTCTTCGTATGTACCTACTGTGAAACCATTTTCTGAAGCATTTTTGAATGATTGTCTTTTTGCTTCGATTGCTTCTTTTCTTAGTGCATATGAGATATCTAAACCTGAGTCTCTCATGTTTAGTCCTTGGTTCAATCCTTGAGCACCACAACCTATGATGACTACTTTTTTACCTTTTAACGCACTTACACCGTCTGTAAAGTGTGATTGATCCATGAATTCTGCAATACTTAATTGCTGAAGTTGTCTTCTTAGCGGAATTGAATTAAAGTAATTTCCCATTTCAGTTTAAAATAATTGATTATCTATTGATTAGTTCTTTGTGTCAACTTCGAGAATATCCGTAACACGGATCATATTTTTATAGATTCTAACTGCATCTAGTTTTTCAGCTTCGAATTCTATGTGACACTTCCCTAGGTCGTCTACTTGTGTGTAGTTAAGATTTTTAACACATATTCCTCTTTTACGAATAGGCATCACTATCCTATCTATAATTTCTGGCGTATGGTTACATACTACTTCCCACTCATTATTCTGTTTCATACTGATAAATATGTCAGTTGGAATTAGTTTCTTTACTATTAAAAGTCTGCAAATATAATAAAAAGTTTTAAGTCTATTCTTACGTAGAACTAAAAACTACTTGGCAGTATTCCGTTCTTCTAGTACGGAGATGATCTCGTCTAAAGAAAAGTTTTTTTGTTCTAATAAAATCAGGTAGTGGTATAGAAGGTCTGCAGCTTCATTTTTGAATAGTCCTTCGTCGTTATCTTTTGCTTCAATTACTAGCTCTACTGCTTCTTCCCCTACTTTTTGTGCTATTTTGTTTACTCCCTTATCAAATAAAGAAGAAGTATATGACTTATCTGTTCTGTTTTCTTTACGGTCTTTTATAATTGATTGCAAATTATTTAAGAACGCTCCTTTTCCCGTGTTTTCTTCTCTAAAGCACGTGTCGTCTCCTTTGTGACAAGTAGGACCAGCTGGGGTTGCTTTAATAAGAATAGTATCTTGATCGCAGTCTATTAATATTTCTTTTACATAAAGAAAGTTGTTAGACGATTCTCCTTTTGTCCATAAACGTTGTTTCGAACGACTAAAGAACGTCACTTTATCTTCTAATTTTGTTTTTTCAAACGCTTCTTGGTTCATATAACCCAACATTAATACTTTGTTGGTTACTGAATCTTGAATGATTGCGGGGATTAGTCCGTCTTTGCCTTTACTGAAATCTACCACGTATTGTACTTTATGAATACAAATATCCGATTTATTCATGAATATGCAATTTGTTATGAAATAATAGTCATGAGAATAAGGGGAAAGAGCAACATCCTTGCCTACATAATAAGCAACACTAGTGGCCGCATTAGGGATAGAAGCGGTTACCCCACAGTGAAGCGAGGAGTAAAAGTGAATAGCCCGACCCCCGTCTGTCGGCAGGCACGGCAGAGTGTAACGGAGGGTGATGCCCAAAATCTAAAGAATAAGAAAAGGTATGCTTTAACCCGTTTTTAAGCAACACAAGTTTGCAAACTCCCATAAA
>JBGCEI010000014.1:0-13626 GCA_045106295.1 Cyclobacteriaceae bacterium | reverse complement strand
GAATACTGACATTAAGGTAACGTTCACTACTAAAGGTGGTAAAGTAAAAGAGGTTTTATTAAAAAACTACACAGATCATTTAGATCAGCCTTTGATCTTATTAGATGAACAAAGTAGTAAAATGGACTTACTATTAGGCAATACAAATGTGTATGACCAATTCTTTACAGCAAGTAAAGAAGGTAATAGCGTAACATTTACTACTCAGTTAGCAAATGGTGAAAGTGTTTCTCAAGCTTATTCATTAGCAGAAGAAGGGTTTATTGTAAACTATGATCTGAAAACGTCTGGGTTTAGTGGTACTTCTTCCTTAAACTGGACGGATAACTTACGTCAGGTAGAGAAAAGCAGAAAAGAGAGTGCTAACAAAGCTTCTGTAAACTACTATTTAGCAGAAGGTGAATTCGATGATGTAGGGAAAAATTCTACTTCTGAAGATAACGAAACAATTACTAAACCATTGAAATGGGTTGGTTTAAGCCACAGATTTTTTAACGCTACAATTGTAGGTGACAACTATAGTTTTGATAGAGCAGAACTAAAATCAGTTGTAAATGAAAGTGATCTTACAGCAATAAAGAACCTTTCGATGAGATTAACACTACCTGCAGGTGCTATCCAAGATGGTAAATTCAAATTCTACTTTGGACCAAATGATTATAAAATCACCAAAGCAACAGGTATTCCTGCTTTTGAGAAAAACATCTATCTAGGTTGGTCTATTTTTGCTGCTGTAAACCGATTCTTAGTGATCCCTATTTTTAAGACATTAGAGAAATTCATCTCTAATTATGGAATCATTATTTTGATACTTGTAATCATTATTAAGACGTTATTATTCCCTATTGCTTATCGATCGTATTTATCGATGGCAAAAATGAGGGAGCTAAGACCTGAAATGGATGCGATCAAAGAACGTTTAGGTGACGACCAAGCCGCTATTCAAAAAGAAAATATGGCATTGAACCAAAAGATGGGTGTAAATCCATTGGCTGGTTGTATTCCTGTGGTTTTACAAATGCCTATTTTATTGGCTCTTTTTAACTTCTTTCCTAACTCAATTGAGTTAAGGCATCAATCCTTTTTATGGGCAGAAGATTTATCTACTTATGACTCTGTTCTGTCGTGGACAGGGAATATTCCTTTGATCAGTAATTTCTATGGTAACCATGTCAGTCTATTTACACTATTAATGACTGTGTCAACCATTATTTACACGCACATCAACAATAAGAGTAATGTTTCTGCTCAAGGACCAATGAAATCGTTGAGTTACATTATGCCTGTAATGTTTATGTTTATCTTAAACAGATTCTCCTCTGGTCTTACGTTCTATTACTTCGTTTCCAATTTAGTAACGATTAGTCAGCAATTATTAGCCACTAAATTTATTGATAAAGAAAAGATAAGAACTGCTTTATTAGCGAATAAAGAAGCATTTGAAACTGGTAAAAGAAAGAAGTCTAAGTTTCAACAGCGGCTTGATGATGCCATGAAAATGCAGGAACAAAGTAAAAAGAAAAAGTAGTAGATGCAGTTAGTCGGTAGCAAGCACTTAGTTTACTTTATTCTTTTATTGGGATTAGGATTAGTTGTGGCTTCGCTACTGGCAACGGGAGTTGTCTCCTTGCTTTTAACAAATGGAGCAAGTACACAGGAATACTTAGCCAACCCAAGTTATTTCCCTAATAAGAAATACATTCTGTTAATTGCTCAAGGATTAACTACTGTAGGTACTTTTATACTTCCGTCTATTCTTTATAGGAAGTTTTTTCCTTTTATATCTCACAACCTTTTCCAACCCCATAAAAGGCTACTCATCTTATTAGGTATCGCTGTTTTGGTAACTTATGTTATTATGCCGCTTATAGGTTCATTGTACCAATGGAACATGGCGATTGAATTACCTGAATTCTTATCTGGTTTTGAAAAATGGGCGAAAGGACTTGAAGAAAAGGCAAAGGTTGCAACAGAGTACTTAACCAGCCTTAGTAATCCTTCAGATATCATTCTAGGGATAGTAGCCATTGCTATCCTCCCTGCTATTGGGGAAGAATTAGCTTTTAGAGGTGTCCTACAACCTTTATTAACTCGTTTGGGTGGGAATACTCACATTGGAATCATTGTAACGGGGATTATCTTCTCTGCTATTCACATGCAGTTTTATGGTTTCTTACCTAGAATGCTTTTAGGAATTCTTTTTGGCTACCTTTTTTATTGGTCACAAAATCTTTGGGTACCTATCCTAGCCCACTTCATTAATAACGCATCAGCACTTATTGTAGCCATATTAAACAAACAAGAAATGATAGATATGGATGAAAACACTCCAATTCCTATCTTATTCACATTATGTTCTATTGGTTTAAGTGTTGTATTACTTTCCTATTTTAAACGATACGTTTTTCCTGATGAAAAGAAAATAAGCAGCAGTTGGCAATGCATTCATGAATCGTCTGATAGAATAACAGCCGGCCTAATTATAGATTTATTAAATCAGAATGACTTTACACCAGTTTTATTAGATAAAAAAGATAGTGCCTATGGTTTCGGAATCGTAAAAGTTATGGTTCGTCCAGAGGAAGTATTAGAAGCTAAAAGGGTATTACATGACAGCCAATACGAATAACAAATGGAATAGTTTATTACCTCGTGTCTTAACTGCAATAGTGGGCGGTACACTAGTGATTTTTTGTCTTGCTTTCCATGCCTTGACTGCCTTAATAGTAGTAGCTGTAATTAGCTTAGGAAGTTTATCTGAATTCTATTCTTTGTCACGCAAAAGTGGATTAAATACCACTCCCACATTAGGGTTGTTAGCTGGTTTCTTAATCATATTAGGTTATCTAGGCCTTTGGATGAGTATTGTCACCGTATTTCAGCTCATTACAGCAATCATGCTATTGCTTTTCACCTTAACATCACTGGAGTTATTAAAAAACAATCAACCCCTCATTAGCACTGTTTCTACATCTATTGGAGGTATTGTTTATTGCTTATTCCCTCCACTCTTACTGCATTACTTCTCCTATGAGCTAAGCGAAAGTGAATGGAAGCACTTTATTCTCTGTTTTATTATGGTTTGGGCATTTGATAGTGGCGCTTATTTTTCTGGAAAGTTAATGGGAAGAACAAAGCTTTTACCCGCTGTCTCTCCAGGAAAGACAGTAGAAGGTGTTATTGGAGGAATTATCATATCAGCGTTAGCAGCTGGTTTCTTTTGTTATCAGTTTAATTTCGTATCTCTTGCAACAAGTACAATCGTAGCTGTTGTTGTTTCTGTATTTGGCACCTTAGGAGATTTAACTATTTCTCAGTTTAAACGATACGCTGAGGTAAAAGATACAGGAACTCTGTTACCTGGACATGGTGGTTTTTTAGATCGTTTTGACGGGTTTCTATTGGCTGCTGTTAGTTATGTGTTTATGTGCTTGCTTTTCTAACAACTATGAAAACAAAAAAAGAGCTACTCTTTCGAATAGCTCTTTTTAAAACTCTAATAAACTATTTACTTCTTAGTTGTAGATAGCTTCTTTCTTGAATTTTTTAGTCAACAAATAGTAAAACATTGCTCTGTATTTGTTTCTGTTAGAAGAACCAAAAGTATCAATTACTTCTTTAATAGCTCCATCTAAGTCATCACTTGCAGAAAGACCTAATTTCTTAATTAAGAAATTTTTCTTTACTGTATCTAATTCTGCTTCGTCAGAACCTGCAACAGTAGAAGCATCTCTATTGTAAATAGAAGGACCACATCCTTTTGCTACTTTAACTAATAAGTCTTCATCAAAACTTACACCTAATTTTTTGAATTCAGCTTTGTAAGTATCTACACACTCTTGAAATTTGCTCATTTTTAATTACTTTATGATTTTGTAAAAACGTACTTACATATTAGCAATAAGTGTTTACTTTTAAAAGTTTTTTTCGGTAAAACAGAAGATTTCTTAGGTTAACTATGAAATTAGTCTTGAATTTCAAATTGAATACGACTTTGTATGCTTCTACCTAGTGTTACTTCATCCGTATACTCTAGCTCCCCTCCTACTGGAATCCCTCTTGCAATGGTACTCACCTTTACGTCAGTATGCTTCAGCTTCTTAGTAATGTAATACGCTGTAGTGTCTCCCTCCATAGTAGGGCTTATTGCTAAAATAACCTCTTTCACTTGTTTCTTCTCTACTCTCTCTACCAAAGATTGAATAGTCAACTGTTGAGGACCTACTCCATCCATTGGAGAGATAATCCCACCAAGCACATGATATAACCCATTGTATTGACTAGTAGACTCTATTGCTATAATATCTTTGGTGTCTTCTACTACACACACCATATCTCCTACTCTATATGAATTGGTGCAAATATGACATTGCTCACTATCAGAAATGGAATGACAGTTGGAACAGTAAATCGTATTTTCTCTTAAGTCTACTAGAGCAGTAGACAATGACTGAACTTCGTTTTTTTCTTCTTTTAATAAATGAAAAACTAATCGTAAAGCAGTTCGTTTACCTATACCAGGTAGTTTAGAGATCTCTCCAACCGCTTTTTCGACTAGTTTAGAAGGGTACTCCATTAAAATACTTCCGCAGAAATTCCTCTATCACAAATAGATTGCCTCATAGGCACTAATTCTTTGTATCCACCAACTTTTACAGAGCATTTTCCTTTATGGTGTATAATAAAAGCACACTGTTCTGCTTGCTCTGCCGTATGACGACATATATCAACTAGTGATTCAATGACATGATCAAATGTATTTACATCATCATTAAAAATAACTAGTTCGTGCGACTCAATGGTAGATTGTTCTTCTACTAATACGTCTTCTTGAATGTCTGGAGAGAATGTCATGATTGATATATTTTACACAAAAATACGAAAAAAATCTATCATTTTCATGTCAGACAGCCAATGAAAATGATAACAGGTTCATTGTGTATCAATAATATTCGTATTTTGTAAAATTACTTATCGACTCATTGTATGAATGTAACTACTACTATTGCTCTTATTACTTCCTACTTTTTAGTACTCGTAGGCATCGCTTTTTTGACTTCCAAAAAAGCTTCGAACGCTACTTTTTTTACAGGAGATAAGTCCTCACCATGGTATGTGGTAGCTTTCGGTATGATAGGGGCTAGCCTTTCAGGAGTTACTTTTATTTCCGTGCCAGGATGGGTCATGAATGCTAATTTTGCTTATATGCAAATGGTATTAGGCTACCTAGTAGGCTATTTTGTAATTGCCAATGTATTACTCCCCTTATATTACAAACTACAGTTAACCTCTATTTACAGCTATTTAGAGACGAGGTTTGGTTTCTGGTCATACAAAGTGGGCGCTACATACTTCATCATTTCTCGAATAATTGGTGCTTCCTTTAGACTTTTTTTAGTCAGCAATGTATTACAATTAGCTGTTTTCGACAGCCTGCATATCCCTTACCAAGTCACCGTTTTTATTACTATTGCTTTAATTTGGGTGTATACCTTCAAAGGAGGAATTAAAACCGTAGTCTGGACGGATACCTTACAAACGTTCTTTATGTTACTTGCCCTTGCACTTACTTTAAGTGTTCTGTCTTCTCGACTCGATTGGTCGTTTACCGATTTAATCACCAATGGCTACAACAGTTCGTACAGTACCATTTTTCAGTTTAACGACTACACCGCCTCTAACTTCTTTGTCAAGCAATTTTTAGCAGGCGCATTTATTGCCATTGTGATGACAGGCTTAGATCAAGATATGATGCAAAAAAACTTGAGTTGCAGAACCTTAAAAGACGCACAAAAAAACATGCTATGGTTCAGCATTGTATTAGTGGTTGTCAACCTATTCTTCCTTTTATTAGGTTATGTGCTCATCACCTATTCAACTTCTGTTGGCATCTCTTTGCCAGACAAAGGAGATGATCTATTCCCTTTGCTTGCACTACAAGAATTAGGTCCCTTTATCTCCGCTATTTTTATTTTAGGAGTCATTGCTGCTGCCTATTCTAGTGCCGACTCAGCACTTACTTCCTTAACTACTTCATTTTGTGTTGACTTTTTAGGAACAGACAGAACAACTCCTAAAAAGCGATATCTCATTCACTTTGGATTTTCTATCGTACTGTTTCTAGTTATTCTAGCCTTTAAGCAAATAAACAACGACAGTGTAATAGCTAATGTGTTTCGTGTAGCTGGTTATACTTATGGACCATTATTAGGGTTATACAGTTTTGGCTTGTTTACCAAGAAAAGTGTAAAAGACAAATGGGTTCCTTTGGTATGTATCTTAGCTCCTGTTTTAACTTATGCCATCAATAGCTACTCAGCAGAATTACTAAATGGGTACACCTTTGGGTTTGAATTATTGTTATTAAATGGAGGGCTAACGTTTTTAGGGTTAGTAGCTATTAGTAAGAAATAGTTTATTGTTTTCTGCTTTCGCAGAATGGCGCGTCACTAGATTAATACCGACATCAATTCTCTGACCTCTTCTACTTTCTCTGGTGCACCTAGCTTCTCAAAAGAAACGGTAAGATTACGTAAAGCTCTCACCACAATATCTAAGTTTGTGCAAGGAGAATAGAAAATCTCTTGAGGCTCCAATTTCAATTGTTCTATGTACGTATCAATATCCGCCTTAGAAAAGATTAGCCCTTTGTTAAATACATTAATATAAAATTGTGTTTCTTCGTCTTTGTACGTCAGCACAAACAAATTAGGCAAATTAACACCATAGACTGGTAATTTCAGTTTCTGTGCAATCAATAAATAAATCACACATAAAGAGATAGGGTTCCCTCTTTTCGTTTCTAACACACAGTTAATCATAGAATTAGCTGGCGCATGAAAGTTCTTGGTATTCGCACTGAATTTCAGGTTATAAAACATTCCTTCATTCAGGAGTTTAATATTTTCTAAAGGAGTACCATCGTTTTTCATACCCAACCAAACATCATAGTACATCTGTTCGACTGTCTTTTTAGTTTCAGCAATATCTAAATCAGGGTATTGGTAAGTGGCAACAAGACTGATCCCTTCTAATAAATCCTGTTCTTCAGAATTGGACCAATCTACTAGTTTTTGTTTTAATTTATCAAACTGAAGTTGGTGTAATAAATCTTCAATCTGTTTTTGTTGATTGGGGTTAAACGAGCTTTCCCAAGCATCTTCTAAATAAGGAATAACATCATCTCCCAGTGAACTTATTTTTTCCTCCACATGCTTCCTTACTTCATGATCTGTATCATCTAGTAAAGAAATAAGGGCTTTAATTTCGCTGTCGGTCATACTATTCTTACGAAAAACGTGGGAGTTAGTTTTTCTTTACTTCTACCAACTCACTATTTTTACCTTCATTCCAAGATAATTTAAGAATATAATCCCCACTTGGTATTTCTTCTAGTTGAGTCAATTTTAATGTTCCATTATCCATTTCGTATGCTGTCAAGGTGTGCTTCACCTTATTACTCATATCATACAAAACAGGCTCCATATTTTTTGGGTTGTAATTCTTATTGAATTCAACTCTAATCTGCTCTTTGAATGTTTTGTCTTTTACTTTTTTAATTGGGCTATTGTCTTTTACCTTCCCTCCAAACACACTTACATTTACATATCGTTGCGGATTAGCTTGAAAATCCACCAAAAGAAAATCCAAGTCTGTCAACGTGGTATTCAAGTTATTGTACATACTAGGGTCGTGAATCATCTTACCTAAAGAACCTTCTTTCCCATCTATACTAGACATCACCCTTTCTAGTTGGTTAGCGGCATTACTAGCACTTGTAATTATTTTATTCAGCTCTAAACTATTTAATGAGTCGACAAACCGATTCATCTTTTCTCCAATCAATACATTAGTGCTTGTTAACAATTGATTGACTTGACTAGACGCAATATTTAAATTCTTAACAGTAGTATCTATTGTGGCAGTATTAGCTCCCAATACGCCATAAATCTCTTCTGTAGATTTTCTTATAAACTTAGTACTCGCTTCAGTATTGTAAACAGAGTTCCGGATACTTTGAGACAACGCATCATCAAAATAACGGTTCAAACTAGAAATAGCTGTATCTAATGTATTTAAAACAGGAGTAGCTTTTTCTTCTAATGTAGCAGCTAAGCCTTTCTCTTTAACACCCTTTAAATAATCTCCAGATTCTTTTATTTCACCTTCAGAACTGCCTTGAATAAGCTCTATTACCTTTCCTCCTAATAAATCAGGACTAGCTAATTTCGCTTTTGCGCCATCTCTTAATACTAAATCTCCAGAAACATCTAATTTAACTAATAAAGCATCATTCTTCTCATGAAGAATCGTAATATCAGACACTCTTCCCACTGCATACCCGTTAATGATAACAGGGTTAGACAGTGTAAGTCCCTCAATATTATCGTATAGAACATAATATTTATTGGACGAAGAGAAAAAATCACGTCCTTTCAAAAAATTAAACCCGACATAGAGAATAGCTCCAGTAATTACAATTAAGAGTCCTATTTTTGTTTCTTTGCTAAACCTCAAAACGATATCCTTTTATTAGTTACCCTAAAACTCTTTACTTTTTTTGTAAGAAGCAAATGCATGGTAAATTCCATTTGCCATCTTTTTTTGATAAGCCAAAGAATTTAAATTCTTTTCTTCATCAGTATTTGTTAAAAAGCCCAATTCAATCAGAATACTAGGCATAGTCGTTTTCCATAATACTAAGAACCCAGCCTGTTTTACTCCTCTCGATTTTTTAGCAATAGACGTAAACTGCTTATCTACTTCTGATGCAAGTGACAAACTGCTTTCTAAATGTACACTCTGCATATTTGCCAATAAAATATGTGAAATCGGTGAGTTAGGATCAAACCCTTCATATTTATCTAAATAGTTATCTTCTTTTAGAATAACCGCATTTTCTCTCTTAGCAACATTTAGATTCCCTTCTTCCTTATGCAGTCCCATGGCATACACTTCTGTTCCAAAAGCTGTCGAAGGCCCAGCATTACAATGAATAGAGATAAAAAGATCTGCTCCTTTACTATTCGCTTTTTTAGCTCTTTCGTGAAGTTCAATAAAATGATTGTCTGCACGAGTATAAATTACTTTCGTAGTAGGCGAATTTTCCTTAATCAATGCCCCTACTTGTAACGCTACTTTTAAGGCTACATCAGCTTCTTTTGCAACCTTACCATGGCATCCAGGATCTTTACCTCCATGACCCGCATCTATCACCACGGTATTAACCCGATAGTCCTCTACATTCAGGTGTTTAAATCCAGCTCCAACTATGAGCACAAAAAGAATAAGTGTTATAATATTTTTCATATTTATCGTATTAGATTACGATGATTAACCTAATTTTACACAAAATACTGAAAAAAACGTAAGAAAAATAAGACCTACACACTACTATATTATCTTTTTATTTTTTTTAGCTCCTTTTTTTCAAGTCGAGACTAAAGCAAATCCGCTATTTATCGCATCTGATTCTACCAAATCAATCATTTCAACGGATTCTTTACAAAACGACTCCATTTCTCTAGACACAATCGTACCCTTAAAAACAAGGAATGATTTTGAAACAACAGTAGAGTATTCTGCTAAAGACTCCATCATTGTAGATTTAAAAACAGACTTAGTGTTTATGTACCGTAAATCAGAAGTCATTTATGGTGACATTGAATTGAATTCCCACAATATGGTCAACAACCTCCAAACTAAAGTATTAAATGCATCAGGAGGAAAAGACACTACAGGAAAAGATTTTGACACACCTGTATTCAAAGAAAACGAAGATACGTACGAAGCCTATGAAATGAGCTACAACTTCAATACAAAAAAAGGGTTGATTAGCTCTGTTATCACAACACAAGGAGACGGCTTTTTACAAGGTGACTCCACATTAAAAGATGATAAGAACAATATGTTTATTAAAGACGCTATTTATACTACCTGTAATTTGGCTCATCCCCACTATTATTTTGATTTTAACAAAACTAAGGTCACTAATAAAAAAACGACTATTACAGATCGATTCCATTTGGTTATTGGAGACATACCTACACCACTGATTCTGCCTTTTGCTATTTTACCAAGAAAACAAGGAAGAAGTTCGGGTATTCTTTTCCCTTCTTATGGAGAACGAAACGGTAGAGGTTTTTTCTTAGAAAACGGAGGATACTACTGGGCAGTTAATGACTACATAGGTTCCGAATTCAAAGGGAGTATTTATTCTTTAGGAGACTGGATACTTAGAAATGAAACAGTTTATAAAAACAGGTATAAATTTGATGGAAGCGTACAGTTTCAACTTCGAAATCAAAAATCATCGATTGGTAATTTCAATGAATCTACCAGTAGTGAGTTTCAATTCCAATGGAACCATAGACCTAAATCATACGGAGGTAAAAGTTTTACGGCTAATGTAAATTATGTAACCAATGATTTCACCCGTAGTAATATTGCTTTAGCGAATAATTCAATCAGTAACTTAAACCTTAATTATGCTGCTTCTTTTAGATCTAGCATCAACTACAGTTTTCCTGTAAAAAGAACACCTTACAATGGTGGTGTAGCAGTAAACTTAAATCAAAACGTAACAACAGGAATAGCCAATATGACTGCTCCACAAATAAATTTACGTACCACACGTATTTATCCATTTAAAAGAAAAAAAAGCGGACCGAAAAACGCTTTTAAAAAGTTTGCCGAAAGTATTGGTTTTACGCATGCCTTAAATTTCAGAAATCAAATAACAAATGCTCCTACTACTAGTATTCCTAATTTTGGTCCTAGAGATGTTTTAAGCGCTACTAATTTCACTGCCGAAACAGACACTTTAGAATTCACCCCAAATAATTTCCCTGAATTCTTTAAAGACGGTAGATACGGTCTAACTCATACTATTCCTATTTCAGCTTCTTTGAAATTAGGCGCTTTTCAATTAAACCCAAACTTCACATACACCGACAGATGGTATTTTGAAAAATACAGCTACAACTATTTAGGAAATAATGAAGTGGAAATAGATACTATTAATGGATTTTCTAGAGCTGGAGAATGGTCTACGAACGCTAACTTAACCACTACTATCTACGGTATGTTCCAATTCAAAGGAAAAAGAGCTGCTGCTATCAGACATAGTATTTATCCTAGTGTAGGCTTTAGCTACAGACCAGACTTTTCTGAAGGAAAAGCTTATCGAGAAATTATAGACACAAACGGAAACGCTCAAACCATATCCATATACAACGGAGCTATTATCGGAAGTCCTTCTACGGGAAAGACCGGAAGCATCACTTTCGGGCTACGGAACATTGTAGAAATGAAGTATAAAACCAAAGAAGGAATGAAAAATTCCAAGAATGACAAAGACGCTTATAAAAAACTAAAATTACTAGAGAACTTGAGTGCTCGTAGTTCCTATAATTTACTGGCAGATTCATTCAATCTAGCAAATGTAAATTTAAATGCACGAACATCAATTATGAATGGTTTATTAAGTACCTCTACAACGGGGACACTAAACCCTTATTCCTACAAAGAAACAGATAGTGAAGAGAGTGAAGACCAAGTTCGAATTAACAAATTAGCTATCTCTAATGGGCAAGGATTGGGTTTTCTAGAAAATTTAAGTCTAAATCTTTCTTTGAATTTAAGCCCTAAAACATTCAAAGTTAAAAAGAAAGATGAACCCGAACTAGAAGAGGGCGAAGAGGCATTTTTAACAGAAGAAGAAAAAGAAAGAAGAAGAGAGGATTCTTTGTTTAACAGTAAGGACGATCCCGTTTACGATGACCCCAACCAATATGTACCTTTTTCTTTACCGTGGACACTTGGGTTAAGTTATTTTACTCGATTTACTAAAGTAGGATTCTCTGAATCAGTAAAAACAGAAGGTCTAACGATACGTGCTAGTTTACAGCCTACACCTAAATGGGATGTAAGTTTTGGTGCTAGTTTCGACTTCGAAACCAAACAGTTACTTCGTCCCAATATTACATTAACAAGAGACCTACACTGTTGGGTGTTAAGGCTAGAATCTGTCCCTACAGGTCAGTTTAGTTTCTATCGATTGGAGATTGGTTTACGAGCCTCTATGCTGAAAGATTTGAAAATGAGAAAAACTAATAGATTCGGAACTACCAATTTTTAAACTATTTGGTGCTATCTTTGAGAGACTAAAAACTATTTTTTAGATTCACAATATTATGAATAATAGATTTGCCATTATCGACATGGGTACTAATACGTTTCACCTACTGATTGTTAGTATTGAAGGTGATTCTTTTAGAATAATACGAAAAGAGCGAAATTCGGTTCGTTTAGGACTTGGCGGTATCGACAAACAAATCATTACTGACGATGCGAAAGAGCGTGCCATACGTGCGCTTTTCTTCTTTCATGAACTAGGGAGAGAATATCAGGTATCAGAATACCGTACATATGCTACTAGTGCTGTTAGAAATGCGAAAAACAATCAAGAATTTGTTGACGAAGTACTAAAGAAAACAAAACTATCTATTGAAATAATAGATGGAGAAAGAGAAGCAGAACTCATATACAAAGGTGTGAAATTACACGACTTGTTAAACAGTGATCCTTCGTTAATCATTGATATTGGAGGAGGAAGTGTAGAGTTCATCATTGCAAATGATTCAGAACAGCTTTGGATGCAAAGTTTTGAGATAGGAGGACAAAGACTAAAAAACTTATTCCATACCGAAGAGCCAATGCCTAAAGGTGAAACAATAAAGCTATTTAGCTACTTAGAAGAGCAACTAGCGCCTTTACAAACAGCTATCAATACATACAAGCCTAAAACTATGATTGGCTGTTCTGGAACGTTTGATACGTTATTAGAAATAGAGCAACATAGAAAAAGCATTACAGATACGGCAGTATCAGCTTCTTTCTTCAGGTTAATTTTTATGGAGTTACTTCGTAAAGACCGAAGTGATCGATTATCTATCGAAGGAATGATTATGATGCGTGTAGACTTAATTGTAGTTGCATCTTGCATTGTAGACTATGTATTCAAACTTGGGAAGTTCGAAGAATGTATCGTGTCTAAAAATGCGCTAAAAGAAGGTGTAGTTTTAGAAATAATGGAAAGCATCGAGTTAAAAAAAGAGTAACCAGCTTACTTCTCTTTCTCTACTTCAATTAAATAAACGTCCTCACTTTTCTTACGCATAAGGTATTTCTCACGTGCAAATTTCTCTAACTGTTTGGGGTTAGTCCGCAGCGACTTAATATCATCTTCTATCTCTATGATCTTTTCTTCATAGTACTGCTTCTTGTCCTCTAGTTTTCTGAGTCCTAAGTAACTCTTCGCTTGAGAAACTAAATCATTAGAGTCAAAGAAAAGTAACCATACAAAAAAGAAAACAAGAGCTATCCAGAAGAAATTTTTCTTTATTTTAGGAAGTTTGACATTCATATATAAACAAAAAAAGCAGTAACCGAAGTGGGTTACTGCTTTCAAATTTAGTTATTATTTTTTACATATTCTTTCCTGGGTAGTAAGCAGCCAGGGCAATCGCCTTTAAAAGCTAAGCACTAATTCTCTGTATTCATCGTTTAGAGCGCATTTTTGCCTTTTTCTAGTCTTGGGGATTTTCTCATTATCCATTTTTTCTA
>JBGCEI010000013.1:0-4340 GCA_045106295.1 Cyclobacteriaceae bacterium | reverse complement strand
TGCATTTTTTGAACTTCTCGCTCTATTTCCTGCATCTTTTCTCTAGCAAGAAAGTAAGCATTGTACTTTGCAGTAAGGTTATGATACGACCTACTAACTAATGAACTACTTTCTTGTGAGCAAGAAGAAACAACTAATACTAAAACGAGGAACGATATGTGGCTACTTATTTTTATCACGTAAGGTAATAAGACCTTCTATTATTTGACCGATAAAGATAAGAATATTTTAGCCAATAAACGGCTGATGATAAAATGTTTGTGTATTCATTTCAAAAGCAATCAAACTACCTAAGTCTTCTTTTTTATTAGCAAAAACACAACCACCATCCACTGATATATCTGCTTCTATTTTTGGATTTTGGGATAAAATAATAGATGTAGGATAAGGTGTGTGTCCATGAATAATTATTTTATTATTGATTTTACTCCTGTCTATCTCCATAAATTTTAGCCAGAGCATAGCATGAGTGTCTTTAAAAGGGTCTTTTATCTTAAAATTCAAACCTGCATGTACTAAAATATATTCTTTGTATTCGACGTAATATGCTAGCTCATTAAAAAATTGAATATATTTTTCATCTAATTCTTGTGCCGATGCTACGCCAAAGCTTGCTAGTGTCTCCTTACCGCCATGTGCTAACCATTGTTGTTCCTTCTTTTTATTATTTAGTGAATTGAGAAGCATTTGCTCATGGTTTCCACGCAAAAAACACAAGGAATAACCAGCTTCTTTTAAGTCTAGTAAATAATCAATAACCTTTTTACTATCATTCCCTCGGTCAATATAATCCCCAAGGATATATAACGTATCATTAAGTGTTAATTGGATAACATCTTCTAAGAGTGTCTTACATGTCGTAAAGCAACCGTGAATATCTCCTAGTGCAAAAGAACGTGAACTTTCCATTTTTTCAAGTTAGTGCGCAAGTGTAATACCGTATCTATTTGCAACCTTTACTTGTTCAAGTAAAAACCGATGCTCTAGCTCGTTGTACTTTTTGTTATACAAACTATCCAAGTTCGGGTTTGCTGGCTGATCAGTAAGAACTTTAGCATAGTAAGAAGCTATCCCTCTTTTTTGAAAGCGAATAATATCTTTTAAAAACAATTTATTATTATACCCTAGTACTGGCTTTATAATGGTATCCGTAAGTGCTAATAAATTATCGTATGTAGAGACAGCGTCTTTCGAAAACTGTTTAAACTGACTAGAATTAACATCACCATACAATTTGCTTTCTGCATCTAAAAAAGTAGACACAAAAGTAGTGTAGATAACACTATCTTTCTCATCTGTCATTTTTTTGACGAGATGAGAAGATGTTAAAAACCGTTGAACAGCAGGCTGATCACTTTGGCAGGAGATTACCGTAAAGGCCAATAATGTCAAAAATAAGTACGGTATAAAAAACAAATTCGTTTTTAGCATGTCTAAAAGTAAGATTTTTGTCTTAATCAATCAAAAAGAACTGACTTAAAATATCTCGGTATTAAACAGACTGTTTATGCTTCATCCATAAAAGATTGTCATTCAACGAAATTTATATTTAATTTGTTAGATTCTAACTTACATTTGTGTGTCACATATGTGAGCCATTTTAGTTTAACCTAACAGAAAATTTCAAAAATGAGAAAGATTACATTATTACTAGCAGCAGTGATTGGAAGTACAACTGCGTTCGCACAGACATTACCTCCAGTACCTCAAAAAGATAAGTGTTATGCCCTTTGCACAACTCAAGATGAGTACAAAACAGAGGAAGTAAAGGTGATGACTAAACCAGCCTATACTAAATTAGAGATTATTCCTGCTGAATATAAAACAGTAACGGAAGAAGTGATCATTAAACCAGAGTCTAAGAAGTACACCTATGTACCTGCTACTTATAAAACAGTTACAGAGACTATCATTACTAAATCTGACTATAACAAATTAAGAGTATTACCTTCTAAATTTAATAACGATTTTGAAGTAGTAAAAATAAAAGAAGAAATTAGTAGATATACAGTGAACGGTACTGCTCCAGACTGTGAAGATGGTAAAGACTGTCAGTTAGTTTGCACACAAACGTTACCTGCAGAATATAAAAGTGTTCCTATCTTAACGAAAGCAAACGACGAGACTACGAATTCTTCTTTAATAAAAGGACGGTCAACTAAAGTTACTCGTCAAGTAGAGGTTACACCTGCAAAAAATGTAGAAACTATTATTCCTGCCATCAAGAAAACGTTTACTAAAACAGTATTAGTAAAAGACGAAACTACTAAGTCAATTACTATCCCTGCTGAATACACAACCGTAACTAAACAAGTATTAGTAAAGCAAGGTGGTGTGCAAGAGTGGAGAGAAGTAGCTTGTGCTAGCGTAAGCGGTGGTACGGTTCTTCCTATCAACTACTTAACAGGAAGTGCGGCATTAACGCCAAGCTCTAAGAAAATAATTGACGATAATTTATTGAAGTTATTACAAGATCAGCCTGATACAAAAATAGAAATCGGTTCTCATACTGATGCGAGAGGAAGTAGATCAGCTAACCAAGCGCTTTCTGAAAGAAGAGCGAAATCTGTAGTAGATTACTTAGTTGCTAAAGGGATTGCAAAAAATAGATTAACGTACAAAGGGTACGGAGAAACTAGGTTATTAAACAAATGTGCTGATGGTGTTCAGTGTTCAGGTGCTGACCATGCCGTAAACAGAAGAACAGAATTTACAGTATTATAAGAATACTTCATTCTTAACTCGAAAAGGGTTGCTATCAATTGATAACAACCCTTTTTTTATGCTTTCGCATAATATCGCGGTATTTAATCCGAAATATGCATTAGAGAGTCTATTCCGAATCTAACTATCTGCAAATCAGTCGCTTTGCTAGTTAACTTCTCTTAACGAATTCTAATGCAAAATCCGGGTTTAACAAACGTGTAAAAGATTAGTATCTATCCTTTTGTTGACTTCCCTAACAAATTCCTGATACAAATTTTCTATCGTTTGAAAGTCTAGGAACTTTGTTCTGCCCTCCAAGCTTTCCTTTTGACTTCATATGCTCTACAAATCCACCTTTTTTTAGAGGAGTGACTTTTAGTCTTCGCAGAATGTTTCCGCTTATTAGGTCGTTGTAATATGTATTCTGTTGAGTTAGTTGCCTATCCAATTCTTCTTCAAAAGCACCTAGGTTTATTGGAATATTTTCAAACTCAATAAACCATTCGTGATAAGAAGCACCTTCATCACTACTCACAAATGGAGCCACCGTAAACTCTATTACCTTTACAGCGGTAAATTTTTCTAAAGTAGCATTCATAGCTTTTTCTACCTCTTCAGCAATCACATGTTCTCCAAAGGCAGAAATAAAGTGCTTTATTCTACCAGTCACCATAATTCGGTACGGATCTTTAGAGACAAACTTCACGGTATCTCCAATACTGTATCCCCAAAGCCCAGCGTTCGTATTTAGGATAATAGCATAGTTAACGCCTAGCTCAACCTGTTCTATGGAAAGGCGAGTAGGATTTTCGTTGAAATACTCATCCGTAGGAATAAATTCGTAAAAGATTCCGTGGTTTAGTAAAAGCAACAATCCTTTCTCTTTCTGTGAATCTTGGTACGCAATAAATCCTTCAGAAGCAGGGTAGGTTTCTATGGTAGGAATCTGTTTGCCTACGCTTTGTTCTAGCTTCGGTCTGTACGGTTCAAAGTTTACACCTCCATGTACCAGTAGCGATAAGTTAGGGAATAACTCAGCAACAGGTTTCCCTGATTCTGCTATTAACTGATCAAAGTACATCTGTACCCAAGGTGGTATACCAGAGATCAGCATCATATCCTGATCTATCGTTTCTTTTACAATAGCATCTAGTTTCTCTTCCCAATCGTCTATGCAATTGGTGGCATAACTAGGTAATTGCCCCTTTTTAAAAAACGCAGGAATATGATGATTAATGATACCAGATAAACGCCCGAGAAAGACACCGTTTTTCTCGGTTAATACTGGACTACCCGATAAAAAAATAAGTTTTCCGTCAAAAAAAGCTACCTTTTTCGTTTCGTGGACATAGCTAAATAACGCATTTCGAGCACTTTTGATATGGTAAGGAATCGACTCTTTGGTAAGAGGAATATACTTTGCTCCAGAAGTAGTACCCGATGTTTTGGCAAAATAAGTTGGTTTACCTGGCCAAAGCACATCTTTTTCTCCAGCTACTGCTCGCTCTACATATGGGCGAAGCCCTTCATAATCTTGAATTGGAACTAGTTTCTTAAATTCTTTATACGATTTGATCGTGCTAAACTTGTGATCTTTTCCGAAACTGGTGTTTGCTGCTTTTTTCAATAAGCTT
>JBGCEI010000012.1:0-2864 GCA_045106295.1 Cyclobacteriaceae bacterium | reverse complement strand
CTCTATTTTTAAGTAAGCGGCATATTCTTCTGTTTGCAAACAAGTGTAGTACACTTCTTTGATTGTATCATTATCTAAAGGGGTGACCTTTTTTGACTGAAGTAAAAAAGATAAGGTTTCACTAGTTGATAAGCTGGTTATTAACCTGTTTTTAGTGATGTTGTATTCACTTTTTGCAAACCCCATAGAAGAGATTTTCATTTTCTTCTCTTTCTCTTCTCTCCAATCTATATGTTGTTTGAATAAAGTAGGAAGGTGTAGTAGAGTAAGATATGAATGGTGTAGACTGTTGATATCTTTTTGAATCTCTTTTTTTAGAGTGGTCTTATTATCATTTAAAAATGTAATGTATTCTTTGATTTTTTTAGTCGCTTCTTGGTCAACTTCTTCGCTTTCGGATCTGACAAGAACAGTCTCTTCTACGCTGTCTTGGAATAGTGCTTGTGTCAGGTTTTTATTTGCTGTTAATTGCTCTCTATCTTGAGGCTCCATAGAGTTAAGGTCGGGAGCAAAATATTCTCCTATTTCATCCAAAATGAGTTCTTTTTGAGCTTCTTGGGCTACTGTGAATGAAAAGGCAGACTGCATTACCTTAATTCGTAAAAATCTTCTATTAAGCATAAGAACTATTTGCGTTTATTATGGTGTTTACTCTAAAATTGCAACGCTTTATCAAAACTGTTCAGTACATTTGCTGAACAAGCAATAAAAGTAGTTGTTTTACGAGAATAGTACAATACATTTCATTGAAAGAGCTCAGGTATTTAAATAAATTTTTCCTTAAGTATAAAAAGAACCTGCTATTAGGGGTTTTCTTTATTACGTTGACAGTTATTTTTCAGATTGTCGCTCCACAGATGGTGCGTAAATCAATGGACCTAATTGCAGACTATTTTCAGTTAATGAATCAGCAAACCGATGTGGAGATTACTGCTGATCAAAAAAGTGAGTTTAATGTACGATTGTTACAGTATGCAGGGATATTGTTGCTAGCAGCTCTCTTGAAAGGGCTATTTCTCTTTTTTACTAGGCAGACAATCATTATTATGTCTAGAAATATTGAGTTTGATCTTAAAAACGAAGTGTACCGACATTATCAGACATTGCCTCTTAGTTTTTATAGAAAAAATAAAACAGGAGACTTAATGGCTCGGATATCAGAAGATGTGGGTAAAGTACGGATGTACTTAGGTCCTGCTCTGATGTATGGAATCAACTTGGTGGTTTTATTTTCTATCACCATTGCCTACATGGTATCGGTGAATCCTAGACTCACATTTTATGTGTTGCTACCACTGCCTATTTTGTCGTTTAGTATTTATAAAGTAAGCGATAAGATGAATAAGCAGTCTACTAAAATTCAGACTAGTTTATCTGCCTTAACTAGTTTTGTGCAAGAAGCGTTTTCAGGTATTCGAGTATTAAAAGCATTTGTGAGAGAAGAAGATTCTTTGAATGGTTTAACAACTGAAAGTAAATTATACAAAAAAGAACAATTAAAGTTAGCAGGTATCAATGCTTGGTTTTTCCCTTTGATTATCAGTATGATTGGTTTAAGCACGGTATTAACTGTTTACATTGGAGGGCAGGAAGTCTTGAAAGGAAATATTACCGTTGGAAACATAGCTGAGTTTATTATCTATGTGAATATGCTTACGTGGCCAGTGACTTCTTTAGGGTGGATTACTAGTATTATTCAGCGTGCGGCTGCATCACAAGAGCGTATCAATGAATTTTTAGATCAAAAAAACACCATCCAATCAGACAAAAATAGGATCGAAGAAATTAATGGAGAAATAAGTTTTTCTAATGTAAGGCTAACTTACCCAGAGTCAGGTATTAAAGCATTAGACAATGTGAATTTTACCATTAAAGCAGGTGAGACGGTAGCCTTGATAGGAGGGACAGGCTCAGGGAAGAGTACAGCGGCTAATATGATATGCAGATTGTACGATTCAGATACGGGCTCTGTACAAATTGATGGAAAAGACATTAAAGAATACGATGTGATTAACCTGAGAAGTCAGATAGGTTATGTTCCTCAGGATGTATTCCTGTTTTCTGATACCATAAAAAATAATATCGCATTTGGTAACGAAGAAGCTACCGACCAAGAAATAGAAAAGGCTGCAAGAGATGCTTATGTACATCATAATATTATGGACTTCCCTGATGGATACGATACGTTTGTAGGAGAAAGAGGCGTTACGCTTTCAGGAGGACAGAAACAACGGGTCTCTATTGCTCGTGCTATTTTGAAGAACCCTAAAATATTGATTTTTGATGATTGTCTGTCTGCTGTAGATACAAAGACCGAAGATGTGATTTTATCTAATCTAGAATCTGTCATGAAAGGTAAGACATCTCTTATTGTATCTCACCGGTTGTCTTCTGTGAAATTAGCGGATAGAATACTAGTGTTAGAAGACGGCAAAATTGTAGAACAAGGTTCGCACCAAGAACTTATGAAACTAGCTGGAGTCTACGCAGAAATGTACAGTCAACAATTGGAAGGAACGAATTAATGTTTTTTACTGCATTAAAGTAAACACCAAGACAAAAAGAGTGTTATTTAATTTATTACTTCGCAATAGAATGACATGGTAATGTCTTGATACTAGTTACTTGATACTTGATACTAAAAAAATGAAAATAGGAGTAGTTTGTTATCCAACCTTTGGAGGTAGTGGTGTAGTTGCTACAGAGTTAGGAGTTGCTTTTGCTAATAAAGGGCATGAAGTACATTTTATCACCTACAATCAGCCCGCACGATTGAATGTGCTAGCAAAGAATATTTTTTATCACGAAGTTTCTGTTTCTAGGTATGCTCTATTTCAATACCCACCTTATGAGCTAGCGTTGTC
>JBGCEI010000011.1:0-13280 GCA_045106295.1 Cyclobacteriaceae bacterium | reverse complement strand
CGCGGTATTGCGTAGAGCAAAAATAGAAGGAAGTTATCTATCTGAAGAAGAGGCTTTTGAATTGCGTTCAACATTAAACAGCTATTCTGAAGCAACTACCTCTATTAAAACGGAAGAAGGCTTACTGAAAGTATCTTTACTATGTGAAGGGATAGCTATCAGTAACCACTGTATCTATGAACTAAATAGCGTAATAGATGACAAAGGGAAGGTGTCTGAGTTGGTATCTAGTGAATTAAAGAAAGTACGTCAACAGCTTATCTCTGAATCTGGTCAAGTAAGAAAGCAAATTGGGTCTATCTTAAAAAATGCACAAAAAGAAGGATGGACACAAGATGGTATTGAACCCACTATCCGAAATGGAAGATTAGTGATTCCACTTTACGCAGAATACAAGCGAAAGGTAAGAGGGTTGATTCATGATGTATCAGGGACAGGACAAACGGTGTATTTAGAGCCTGCTTCTGTGGTGGATATGAACAACCGAATAGTGGAGTTGGCACAGCAAGAAAAACTGATTATCATCGGGATTCTACAGAAACTGACAGCTACGATTAGAGAAGAATTAGAAGAAATAAAAGAAGGAATTCAGTTTTTATATGCCTTAGACAGTCTACAAGCAAGAGCATTATTTGGTCAGTTGATTAATGGAGTAGTACCCCATTTTCAACCTGAACCGACTGTTGATTGGACAGATGCTTTTCACCCCTTACTGTATTTGTCTCTAAAAGAACAAAAACGGAAGGTGGAGTCGTTTAGTTTCGAATTGAACGAGGAGCAACGTATCATTATTATCTCAGGACCTAATGCAGGTGGTAAATCGGTGAGTTTAAAGGCAACGGGTTTAATTCAGTATTTATTTCAATGTGGACTTCCCGTTCCTATGGAAGAAGAATCGACGATGGGTTGGTTCGATAATATTATTGTAGATATTGGTGATGATCAGTCGATAGAGGATGATTTAAGTACGTACAGTGGGCATTTAAAGAATATGGGATATTTGTTGGCTAATGCCAATGAACGCACCCTCTGTCTAATTGATGAGTTTGGTACAGGTACAGATCCATCCTTTGGTGGAGCTATTGCAGAAGGAATATTGAGTGAAGTAGATAAAACGAAAGCTCGTTGTATTATTACGACCCACTATGAAAACATAAAGCAATATGCGGACGAGAACGAAGGTATTGTAAATGCTTCTATGCAGTACGATGTAGCGGAGTTACGACCTTTGTACAAATTGCAAGTTGGTCAGCCAGGAAGTTCGTACACCATGCAGATAGCTCAGAATATGAAACTACCTCAGGTAGTGTTGGATTATGCATCTACTAAAGTAGGAACAAAAAAGATCGACTATGAAAAGTTGATTACAGAACTGGAAACGGAGAAGTATCAGCTGAATCTTCAAGCAGCAGAGACAGCAAAGAAAGAAAAGAACCTACAGCAGATTACAGACGAATACGAAGAGTTAAAGAAATATTTGGCTCAAGAAAAGCGTAAAGTCATCAAGAAAGCAGAGCGTGAAGCAGCTGCTATTGTAGACGATGCCAACAAATTGGTAGAAAAGACCATTCGTACCATCAAAGAAAGTCAGGCAGATAAAGAAAAGACCAAGTCTATTCGAAAAGAGTTAGATACCGTTCGTAATAAGTGGGGTGGAGATGAAGATAGAGCTGTTGTACAAAAAGATAATACAGTTGTCAGTCTTTCTGTAGGAGATATTGTAAAGACGAAACAAGGTACTAAAGGAGAGATTGTCTCCATAGATGGTAAGAACGCAAAACTGGCAATGGGTAACCTAACCTGTGTGGTGAAGCTACAAGAGTTAACCAAGCTGGGTTCTATTCCAAAGGAAAAACAAACTCAAAAGATAAAAGCGAAGCTTGTTAATCACGAAAGTGCTGCCTCTATGCAGGTAGATATCAGAGGGAAACGAGCCGATGAAGTAAATCAAGAATTGGATTCTTTCTTAAATAAAGCACTAATCGATGGGTTTGATCAGATTAGAGTATTGCATGGAAAAGGGCATGGTGTATTGCGGACGATGACTCGTAATTACTTGAAAGGACTGTCTTTTGTGGATCGTTACGAAAATGAAGCAGTAGAAGCTGGAGGAGATGGAATAACTGTTGTTTACTTGAAGTAATGTATAAACGAAAAAAACGAGTACCCTTACCTAAAAATGACAAGAAATTAGTGAATTCATGGTGTATGTACGATTGGGCAAACTCTGTTTACTCCTTGACTGTTGCCACCGCCATTTTGCCTCCTTATTTTTCGGCTATGACAGGCGGTAGAGAGGGAATGCTTTATGGGCTAAAAAACTCTAGTGTGTATGCCTACATTATTTCAGCTGCTTTTTTATTGGTTGCTTTAGCAAACCCTATTCTTTCGGCTATTGCTGACTCTGGAAATAACAAACGCTCGTTCATGCGATTTTTCTGTGTATTGGGGTCCTTGTCTTGTATGTCGTTGTACTTCTTTGATGAACTTACTATTTGGGTAGGTGTGGTGTTTAGTGGACTCGCTGCCGTTGGTTTTTGTGGGAGTTTGGTGTTTTACAATGCCTTTTTACCTGAAATAACGACCGTAGATCGCTTTGATGCCGTAAGTGCCAAAGGCTTTTCATTGGGGTATTTAGGAAGCGTCTTGTTATTGGTCGTTAACCTGATTATGGTGCAAGTTGTTTTCCCAGATTCGACTATGGGACCTAAACTCTGTTTTGTGACCGTAGGAATTTGGTGGTTTGGGTTTGCACAAATTACATTTAACAACTT
The DNA here is from genome assembly GCA_045106295.1 of Cyclobacteriaceae bacterium. Classification (GTDB taxonomy): domain Bacteria; phylum Bacteroidota; class Bacteroidia; order Cytophagales; family JAAEPT01; genus WTJX01. The sequence goes on along the minus strand of JBGCEI010000011.1, from coordinate 10,506 downwards.
ACACGAAGAAAGACAAAAGCATGCACTTGCAGGAGTAGTGAGCAAAGGACTGAATGCTTTTAAATCAGTACTAACAGAAATTAAACAAGACAAACGGATTACTCGTTTTCTGTGTGCCTTTTTTATTTACAGTATGGGTACACAAACGGTGATGTATATGGCTACTATTTATGGAGGAGAAGTAGTAGGGATGGATATGTCTGAGTTAATTATTCTTGTTTTAATTTTACAGTTGGTAGCCATAGGAGGGAGCTATTTCTTTGCTTGGGTGTCCAAAAAGAAAGGAAATATTATGGCTATTATCAGTACCATTTCATTATGGATAGTGATTTGTGTAGCGGCTTACTTTGTGCAAGAGGGAATGAAAGCGACGTTTTACATTATTGGTGGATTGGTAGGAGTGGTGATGGGAGGAATTCAATCTCTTTCCCGTTCTACTTATGCGAAATTCATTCCTGAAGAAACACCTATGACCTCTTCTTACTTTAGTTTTTATGAAACACTAGAAAAGGTTTCTATTGCAATTGGAGCTTTTGTCTTTGGGTTTATCAGTGATGTGACGGGTAGTATGCAAAACAGTGCGTTGGCACTTACGGTGTTTTTTGTTGTGGCACTTTTTATTTTATTGAAATTAAGAAAAGTAGCTCTTTAAAGATTGTTTTCGTATTAGTGCCTTTATTTAACCTACTAAATCTCGTTTATCTCTACAATTAAGTGATACTTCCCTGATTGAGCTCCTTTAGCACCAGCAACGGCTATGAGCACTTTGTCAGGTTGTTTGGTTACTAGCGTAATACTTTGTTTAGAAGTATCACCAAAAGAGGAATAGGCGGCTCTGCAACTAGATACCTTGTCTATTTTAGGAGGGAGAGAGACTCCGTTGTGACCAGTGAATCCAAAGATGTTAATTCGCTTTTTACTCAGTGAATTAACGGTGATTTTAGCTTGTGTATTACCTGGGATATCGAGTAGGTAATAAATATGATTTCCATCGAATTCATTGATTTGATTAATAGAAAAACAATTCGTACTCGGTAAGGTAGCCCAGTCTAATGGCATTAATGTACCTAATGAAATATCGCCTTTGTAGCCTGTCTTTTGTCCTTTTATGGTTTCTAATTTGTAGACAGTAGGTTTTTTATCTTTTACCATCGTGTTTCTTAAAATAAAACGAATGTGTACATCACCCACCTTTGTTTCTTTTGTTCCACAAACGCCTATTACTAGGTTTCTACTGACGTCTTGTGTTTCAAAAGTGATCTCTTCTGCATCGTCGAACTCGTTTCCGACTTTTACACTCGATTGACACTCCATTTCCATTGGTAGTGCGGGTGGGATAATAAACTCTGTGTTAGTCATGGTGTAACCGTACAAAGAAACGTCAATATCTGCTTTTACAGAGATTGTTATTTTTGCATGAGCAGGTAGTTTAACCGCATACAATAGATGTGTCCCATTGAATAATTCTTTATTTGTCGTTTTCCAACAATTGGAAGCTAACAAAAAAAAAAAAAAGCTATTCCCTAATTCTTTTCCTTTTACCAAGTTAGCTTCAAACTCTTCAATAGAATTAATTCCTAAATCAAGAGAAAGAACACCAGGAGGAAATTTAGCTAGTCCAAAAAGAGAAGTTAGGATAAAGCTTAGCGTGAGTAGTTTTTTCATGGGATTAGTATTAAGTACAAAGTACCTAGTATTTAGTACCAAGACTTTAGTAGTTAAAAACGTTTTAGGTTACTAAAATAGTTAATTTTTGTAAAAGAAAGGAAATAAAAAAAGCTTACTAGTAATAACCAGTAAGCTTTTCAGTTTTTTAGAGATTAACTATGTTACTCATTGTGTAACCATATCTTTTTAGCTGTTAATTCCTCTTCTGTTTCTTCTACATCAGGGTCAGGTACACAACAGTCTACTGGACATACAGCCGCACACTGTGGTTCCTCGTGAAAACCTGTACACTCTGTACATTTTGTTGGTACGATGTAATAAAATTCATCAGAAACGGGTTCTTGTTCTGCGCTAGCATCTAGGCTAGATCCATCTTCTAATTCGATAGATTCTAAACTTGTTCCACCTGAATAGTTCCACTCTATCCCACCTTCGTAGATAGCTGTATTTGGACATTCTGGCTCACAAGCTCCGCAGTTAATGCATTCGTCAGTAATAATAATTGCCATAAGTAAAAAATGTGCGTTTATGAATCTGACAACAAAAGTAAGTCTTAATAAGTTTTAGTCAAACCTATTTTTTTATTTAAAACGATTAAAATTAATTAAAATATCGAAATAGAAGTGTTTATTTTGCACCTATAATGGGAATTGAAAAACGAATTGAAGCATTTGCTGTAGTAGGAAAAGCACTAGACAGGCTCTCTAGTACTGAATTTGATGAATTAGCAGCTAGATGTAGAGCACATAATGCTTGGTTTGCGACAGAAGATGTGTCTCGGGCATTAAAAGGGATTGCTCATTTATTGAAAAAAGAACAATTGACGACTTGGGTTGGGAAATACGGCAAGTTAAAAGAAAAGCAACGAGTAGGTGTGGTGATGGCAGGCAATATTCCTGCAGTGGGGTTTCATGATTATTTGTGTATCTTACTTTCTGGCAATCAATTGGTGGCTAAACTCAGTTCACAGGATAGTGTATTGCTCTCGTTTATCCACAGTGTATTGACAGATATTGCCCCTGATATTGCCAAAAATGCCCGTTTTGTTGATCGACTAGATTTAGATGAATTAGATAAAATAATAGCGACAGGAAGCGATAATTCTGCTCGTTATTTTGAGACTTACTTTCAAAAGAGGCCATCTATTATCCGTAAAAACAGGACATCCGTAGCGGTACTCGATGGAAGAGAAAGCAATGAGACCTTAGAAGCACTAGGGAAAGATATCTTTACATACTATGGATTAGGATGTAGAAATGTATCCAAGTTATATGTTCCTAAAGGATACGAATTCCCTTCTTTTTTTGAAGCAATGGAATCACAAAAAGAGTATTTAATGTATCAGAATAAATACATCAATAACTATGAATACAATCGCTCTATTTATTTAATTAACGGTGATGAACACCTAGATAATGGTTTTTTGATGGTGAAAAAATCAGAGGAGTTAGTATCACCAATTAGTGTCCTTTTTTATGAAGAATACGAAAATAAGAAAGAATTAGAAGCGTTAAAGAGTAATGAAAAAGTGCAGTGTGTAGTTGGGGAAGGATTTATTCCATTTGGTGAAGGACAGTTCCCTAATCCTTGGGATTATGCGGATGGAGTGGATGTTTTTAGATTTTTAGATTCTTAGAATTTAATGAAACGATTAAAGAATTAAAGAATGAATAGGATGATAGAAGTTACTCTAACTGTCTATTACCTCATATCTAAAGTCTCAATATAAGTTTTTTTTAGTTTGCCTAATGGCGCGCCATTCCACGAAAGTGGATTAGTAAAAATGAAACAATTAAGGAAAGAGACGGTTTTATGAGGCTTTAAGACTCTAATATTTAAGGCTATTAGACTTTCGAAAACCATAGTGTTTTTTGAGTCTTGGTACTAGCTACTTGATACTTAATACTATTTTTTCTTCTTCAACCTATCAGGATTTTGAGATAAAAACTGATTCCAGCTTGAGGTTTTATTTAATGTAAGGTTTCCAGAGTTATAATGATGGCAAAGAGCAACTCCCAGAGCATCTGTTCCATCCAATAGCTTAGGGATTTCTTTGAAATTAAGAATTTGTTTTAGCATTTCAGCCAATTGCTCTTTAGAAGCGTTACCGTTTCCTGTAACCGATTGTTTTACCTTTTTAGGTTCATATTCATTGATAGGAATATCTCTAGAAAGAGCTGCAGCCATTGCTACACCTTGTGCTCTTCCTAGTTTCAGCATAGATTGCACGTTCTTACCAAAAAAAGGTGCTTCTAAAGCCACTTCATCTGGATGGTATTCATCAATGATTTGGACTAGTCGATCGTAAATTTTTTTGAGTTTCATGGCGTGGTCTGTGTACTTTTTGAGGTGCAGTACGCCAAACTGAAGTACTCTAGGCTTTTTTCCAACAATAATAAGTCCGTAACCCATCACCTGAGTACCGGGATCTATGCCTAGAATAATTTTTTCCTTTGAAGAAAGCTCCTTATCATTGTTCATTGATGCAAGATACGGATTCTAAGTGATACAAATTTCTCCCCGATTAAATAAAGTTATTCAAGTACTTAAATGGGTAGTTCCTGCTATTCTTTTGGTATTTATTGGCTATCGACTGTATACAAACAGTTCATTAGACTCTTTTACCGATAATCTTTTAATACTTATACAGCACCCTATTGAGTTAACCTTATTACTCGTTTTGGCAGTAGTAAACTGGGGACTAGAAGCAGTAAAATGGAAAGTGTTGGTGCAAAAAATTGAACGATTGACCTTGTGGAAATCGTATATGTCGGTGTTATTAGGCTTAGGTGTGAGCTTAACCATGCCACGAAGTGTCGGTGAACTTTTTGGGCGTTTGTGGGGAATTGGTGAGAGTGGGAGAGAAGCTGCTGTGGGGGCGTTACTGATTAGCAGAGGCATGCAGTTGTCTACTACTTTATTGGGCGGCTTTGCGAGTCTATTGTATTTTTCTTTATCGGGAGGAATGGTGAAAGAAATGTACTATTTCTTTTGGGTGTCGCTAGCCATTTTTGTTGGATTGATTTCAGTCATTGTATTTGCTTTTTGGTTTAGTAAAAAGGAAACAAAAATACAAACGTATTTAGCAACGCTTAAAGCATACAGTTTTCAGACATTAGTAAGCGTTTGGTCGTTAGCCGTAGGGCGTTTTTTAACCTATGCGTTTCAATATTATTTAGTGATTCATTTATTAGTGGATCATATGTCTGCGGTTGCCTTATTTGCGGGGATATTATTGGTTTATTTGATGAAATCTATTGTATTGTCGACCCATACGTTGAGCGATGAAGTGGTGAGGCAAGCCTCCGCTATTTGGGTGTTTTCTCTCATTGGAATAGGAGAGGAGCCAGTAGTGGTAGCATCTTCTACTATTTGGATATTGAATTTATTGATTCCTTCCATCATCGGGGTGTTTTTATTGCCCAAAGCAAAAATAGTATTGTCGTCGCATGATTAGTGTGGTACTAACGATAGCGTTTGGGTACCTTTTGTTTGTCTGTTTGTTACTAATAGGGTGGAATAGAGTGAAAAAACCGTTAGAGAAAACGGCTGAAAAAGAGGTGTCAGTATCGGTTGTTATTGCGGTTAGGAACGAAGAAAAAACGATAGCTAAGTTGTTGGACGATCTATCTGTTCAGAAGTATCCTGCTCATTTATTGGAGGTGTTGGTAGTAGACGATTTTTCTACGGATCAAACAAGAGAGCTTATTTTAGCGAAAGCGAAAGAGGCAATAATATCTATTCAATTAGTTGAAAAACCTAGTTCGTTTAAAGATCATCCTTCACCAAAGAAAACGTCTCTTGCTATTGGCATAGAGCAAGCAAAAGGAGAATACATTCTGGTAACAGACGGAGACTGTTCCGTTTCTGAGGGTTGGGTTGCCAGTCATGTAAACTGTTATCTGACTCGTCAGGCTGGTTTTGTGACGGGACCTGTGGCGTTTTCTTTTTCTTCTTCTTTATGGGCAAAGGTTCAGAAAGTAGAGTTTGCTAGTTTGGTGGGAAGTGGTGCCGCAACGCTTGGTTTTGGTATTCCTACGATGGCAAATGCAGCGAATATGAGCTTTCCAAAGGAAGTGTTTAAGGCAGTGAATGGCTTTGAAGGGCTTCACGATACGCCTTCTGGCGATGATGAATTATTGATGCATAAAATTAAAAAAGAAAAGTACTCTGTTCAGTTCTTAAAAGAAGAAGGAGCTATTGTAGAGACAAAACATCAGACTACTGGAAAAAGCTTTTTAAATCAACGCAAACGGTGGGCAAGCAAATGGAAATATTATCAATCACCCGCTATTAAGTGGTTGGCTGCTATTACCTTTTTGTTTCATGTTAATTGGCTTGTTTTTTACATCTTTAGTACTTCTTTTTCATGGAGTATTTTTGGTATGCTGGTCGGAGGAAAATTATTGCTCGAATACCTCTTTTTAAGTCAGGTGATGCGTTCTCTTAAACAAAGAGTTTCTTTTAGGGCATTTGTTATCTTACAATTTGTACATTCTTTGTACATCGTTTATACAGGATTTTCTTCGAAACTTACTAGTTTTACGTGGAAAGAAAGAAAGTACACATAAGATGTCGAGAGAAAGTAATCGCTTTTTTCAGGGGTTAAAAAAGAATAAACTGGCGTTTGTCGGCTTACTCATTATTTTATTTTTTGCCGTATTGGCACTATTAGGGTATGCCGCTATGCCCGATAAAACACCTCTTGCCAATGAGCGTATCCCAGAGCTGAGGAAATTAACACCTGGTTCTACGGTACAGCTACTGAAAGTAACTCAAAATAGAATATTCAAAGAAAAAAGCTTTTTCGAACGTTTTACACAAGGAACGCCTTCTCCTTTTATTATTAAATCAATTACTAATTATCATTTGAGTGAGGATAGTTTATTTGTACTAGCTACGCCATTAGGGTTTTCTTTTAAAATAGATTCTTTTCCCATAGCGGATATTCTATTTGCCTTACAAAGTAAGCACTCGTATCGGATAGATAAGGGAAATGTGTTTGTTAAAACAATCGATCAGACGGAAGAAGGACAGTTTTCTAAAGTAACATTGATTGCTCGTTTAGAAAGTAATTTTTTAATCAATAAGACGTATTGGCTAGGAACGGACAAAAGTGGAAGGGATATGCTCAGTATGCTGATTTATGGAGCGAGAGTATCTTTGATGGTGGGGATATTAGCGGTTCTTATTTCTTTAGTGGTAGGGATGTTTTTTGGTGCACTGGCAGGATATTTAGGAGGATGGGTAGATAGTGCAGTGATGTGGGTATTGTCTGTTATTTGGTCTGTCCCAGGGATATTATTAGTAATAGCCATTAGCTTGGCTATTCAGAGCAAAGGTGTGTGGGTTACCTTTTTAGCGGTAGGCTTAACTATGTGGGTAGAAGTAGCTAGAGTAGTAAGAGGGCAAGTGTTTGAAGTAAGAGAAAAGCAATACGTTTTGGCAGCAAAAGCATTGGGTTTCGGAGACATTAGAATATTATTTAGGCACATATTACCTCAAATCGTAGGACCTATTATTGTAATAGCTACGGCTAATTTTGCATCTGCCATTTTGGTAGAAGCAGGCTTGAGTTTTCTCGGTTTAGGCGCTCAACCACCAACACCATCTTGGGGACAAATGGTGCGGCAAGGTTATCAGTTACTTGGGACATCTAACAGTTGGCATATTCTTGCCTTGCCGTGTATCTGTATTAGTTTGTTGGTTCTCTCGTTCAACCTATTCGGTAATTTCTTGAGGGATTATTTTAGTCCTAATTAGGAGGTTTTAGTTGCTGTCAGAAGTAACAAGTAATCTTGTTTAGTTACATTATATTTGAGATTTCAATTTTCGTTGAAGAGTAGTTATGTTAGAAAGTTTACTATCGGTAGGTTAACCATCTTGGTGATCTTTTTTTTACAACAAAATTTACACTAAAATCTCTTATTATAGAATATCAATACACTTTTTGAGGATAACTTTCATTCTCTAATGAATAAAGCAGGTTAAATAAGTTAAGCTGTAAATATTTGCAACTGCTTACTTTTTTTTTTGAAAGGAGTAATTAGTTTTTAGAAAAGAAAAGGAGACAATTCACCTTTTGAATACTTTCTAAAATTGTATTCAGTTTAGTAGACGCTTCTTCTAGCGAGTGGACATAAAGGACTTCATCTTTACGTATGCGTACTGTAGTATCTTTTATTTCAGAGAGTATACCTTCTAATTCAAGCATTTGTATTTCGGTCATATAATATGTCATGGCTTTGATGTTTTTGTTTGACTAGAGTATGCCAAATAGTATGCTAGACTATTTGTGCTTAGATAGACTGGTTGAAATACTATTTGAATAAGGTTATATTCTCGAAGAGTGACTTTTAGAGGTTGTATTTGAAGGAATAATTACTCTCTTTAATAGAAATCAGTATAAAATTGATTAAACCTTCTTATTTTTGATAATGGAAAAAACGGAACCATTCCAGTTAGCAGAAGCATTTGTCAATTATACATCTGTCCCCGTATTCTTAACAGGGAAGGCAGGTACTGGTAAAACGACTTTTTTAAAACATATTATAGATACTACTCCTAAGAATGCGGTAGTGGTAGCTCCAACTGGAGTAGCGGCAATCAATGCGAGAGGAACAACAATACACTCTTTGTTTCAATTACCTTTTGGTGCGTTTTCACCAAACTATTCAGGAGGGTGGGGAGGACAAGTACATACACCAGCTAGTCTTACTAAGAATATTCGAATCAATTCTAGTAAAAGAAAATTACTTAGAGAATTAGAATTATTGATTATAGATGAGATATCTATGGTGAGAGCAGATTTGCTAGACGCTATAGATACCGTATTACGATATGTACGTCAAATAGAAGAACCGTTTGGAGGAGTTCAACTATTAATGATTGGGGACTTGTATCAACTGTCTCCGGTTGTTACTGATAAAGATAAAGCAACTATAGAGTCTGATTATGAAACTCCTTTCTTCTTTAGTTCACAGGTGTTTAAAGAACAATCAGTGACTACTATAGAGTTACAGACCATCTATAGACAAGATGACGAATACTTTATTCAATTACTAAATAGCGTAAGAGGTAATAATGTATCGGAAGAAGAGTTGCTATGGATTAACGAACGATATAATCCAGAATTTAACTCATCAGAAAATGAAGGATATATTACACTGACTACCCATAATGCTAGGGCAGAGAATATGAATAAAACAGCTCTTGATCAGCTTGGCGCTAAGTCAATGAAGTATAGAGCAGAGGTTTCTGGTGATTTCAATGAGAAAGCATATCCTGTTTTAGCTGAATTAGAATTAAAAGAAAGAGCTCAAGTTATCTTCATGAAGAATGATCCTAATGAACCCAAACGATACTATAATGGTAAGTTAGGGGTTGTTAGTGGGTTGTCTCCAGAATCTGTTTTTGTTCGTTTTCCTGAAGAAGGAACAGAAATTCAAGTAGAAAGAGAAGCTTGGAAAAATGTGTCGTATAAATACAGCGACGAAAAAAATGAGATAGAAGAAGTAGAACTAGGAAGCTTTACACAATACCCACTCAAACTAGCATGGGCTATTACCATTCATAAAAGTCAAGGACTTACTTTTGAAAAGGCAGTAGTTGATGCAGGAGCATCATTTAGTCCCGGTCAAGTATATGTTGCGTTGAGTAGGTTACAATCAGCAGAAGGCTTAGTACTTAAGTCTCCTATCTCTTATCAGAGTATTTTATCAGATGAAAGAGTGACTTCCTTCTCGAGACGTGCTCAGAATGTTGATAGACTACAACAAGTATTAGAACAAGAGCAAAAAGTATATGTAGAAAAGGTATTGGCCAAGAGTTTCTATTGGAATGCCTTAGAAGATCAGTTTCAAGAACACTATGAATACGTAGCTACTGCTAAAGTAGGTTTTCAGGATACGGCACAAGCAAATATTGTAGAATGGAGAAGAATAGTGCGAATACATGTTACGATTGCTCAGAAGTTTGCTATTCAATTAAACAATCTATTATATGTAGGTGAGTCTGCTGCTGCAGAACTAGAAGAACGTGTAGTAAAAGCATACCAGTACTTCTATAAAGAGATAACGGAGCAGTTAGAGAAGCCCATAGAATTACACTTAAAAGAAGTGAAAGGGAAGAAAGGAGCAAAGAAGTATCAGAAGAGTCTTGTCCTTTTATTAGAAAAACTAAAATTAAAAAAGCATCAATTAGAGCAAGCTCAATTATTGGCTTCAGGTTTAGTGAAAGGTAAAGATGCATCAGGTTTGCTAGAAGAAATGACGCAGCAGAAGCGAGAAGCTATGAAGACTATCTCTCAAGAGTCCAAAGCAAAGAAAAACGAAGGAGACAGCAAGAGTTATAGTTTAGAGTTACTGAAAAGTGGACTTTCTATTGCTAAGATAGCCATTGAAAGAGATCTTACTCCAGGTACGGTAGAAGGGCATTTAGCTGTGTTTGTACGATCTGGAGATTTAGATATCTATGATATGATAGAGAAAGAAAAGGTAGAGCGTATTGCTGAGGTTGTAAAACGTAATCCTGAAGAACGTCTTACAGCAATGAAGGGTGAGCTAGGAGACGATGTAAGTTATGGTGAAGTAAGAGCAGTTTCTTATTATTTAGAGTTACTAAAAGAAAAAGCAAAATAATAGTTCTTTAGTGAGCTACTTAAAGTTGATTTTATCGTTGATAATATAAGAAGGGCGCTTTTTAATCTCACTGTTAATAATACCGATATAAGACCCAATGTCGTTTAGTTAAGCTATAAAGGTTTGTAGTTTTGATGGTATAATTTCTTAGGTTTTTTATTTCTAGGATTAGACCTATTGGGTCGAACAATTTCTTTAG
>JBGCEI010000010.1:0-7009 GCA_045106295.1 Cyclobacteriaceae bacterium | reverse complement strand
TGGTAGAAGCCGAGATTGGAGGAAAAGCAACAAAGATGATAGCTAATATGACAGCATTGCAGTCTAAAATTATTGATTGTTTTCCCTTGGATATACAAAAAATTTATACCATTGCCACGTGATGTTGGCTTTCCCTTACGGGAGTACTATGCCTTGTTTGTAAGGAAAATGCAATTGTGAAGAAATTTTCTTAAAAACTAAAAGTCGTGCATTCATTTTTGGATATTTTTCTTTGCTCTAATGAGCTAAACGCACCTGATAAAATATAAAACTGGTTTTCTTAAGTAAATATTTAAAACTAAAAACGAATCTGCACGGGCCTTTTTAGGCCTTTTGAAGCCGATTTGCTCAATGTGAGTGGTATGCGTATAAGTAGGTGATAGATAACTGGCGTGGTAGAAGGATTAGTCTTTTGAAATTTGAGGTGGTATTGGTACTTGATGTGATTCAAAAATTTCTAAACAACTGCTTATAGAATAAATCAATCTTTCATCATTTCAATATCTTTTTTTAAAGCTTCCATACATTCTTTAGCTAATGGAATTATTTCTTCCCATTCTTTGCAACGGATCAAAGTAAAATCATCAAATTCATAACAATATTCATGAAAATCTTCTATTTTGTCTCTCAATAACTTTAGCTTGCCAGATACCTCGTCTTCGATTTTAAAATCTCGGATCTTATTCTTGATAAAGTAATCAAAAACGCCCATATCGAATAGGAAGGTGTAAGCATACAAGAAATAATTTTTATAAAACCGAATCATATTTTGGAATTCGTAGTCAGTAAATTCTTCATGCGGATTCGCAAACATTTCCAGCCCCCCAACCACTTGTTTCATCCATGTTTTTTGGTCCATCATAGTTTTAGAAATCTAATAATGACTCTATGCTTCCAAACATGGCTTGTGGGAGATGAAAGACGTCTTTATCTGGATAATGGCTAGGATCTATTATCCATTTTCCATCTTTAGTCAGTGCTTTACCATCTTTAAATCTCTGAAAATACGGGGCTCGCTGTCCCGCTGGTGCTCTAGAATCTAGGTTAGGAGGACTAAATCTGACGTAATCTCCAGGATTTTTAGGATTAACATATTTGATACCAACACCTTTATTTGCAGGCTGTTTGATCCAGTTTTTGGGAATTTTTTTAGCATACTCGGATATTTTTTTCATTTCCAGTACACCCTTCGCCCCCCTCCCCGCGGCCTTCACCCCCTGCGCGCCCTCCTTAAATATTCCCCTACCAAAGACAAATTGCAACGCTTCAGCGGAGATATAACCAATAGTTTTAGCTTGACCAGTATGATAATGGGCCGCATTAAAAGCCTTCTCATAAGCTTGCATCTTTGTTCTATACTCCCGAGCTACTTTTTGACGGGCCTTATAGGCGGCTTCATCTTCCCATTCTTTTTTAACCTCAGATAACACCTCTTTGACCACATCATAAGCAGATTTTAGGCCTAGTTTGTCTTCACCTGTGATAGCTGATTCTACTGCCTTAATACCTAATTTTCCTAAGAGGATCATTTTGTGTAAATGATTTCCAGCTCCTAACAAACCCACTCCAAGCCGCTAAAATCATTTACATTTATTGTTTACATTAAATAATTTACATTAAATTTAACCTTAGCCATTTTTGTAAATATAATTCTTTTAGATATTTGTCTTGCTGCTGTCATGACTGTTTCTTTTTGATTGGGTACTGCTTCCCAAATAGCATTGACTAATTCATCTGGATTACAAGGAGAATTCGGGATACTTCATAAGTGTTTTTTTAACCCACCTTATCGTTACATAACCTGCACTCGTACTAATACCGTATTTCTCACTTATATGACAATAAGTTTTACCGGACTTTAAAAACTCCAAAGTCATTAGCAAACAATGTTCTAGGTTAAGTTTCTTTTTCCTCCCTCTATGTGATTTTCTGTTCAATAAGTCTGACTTTAAAGCATTTAGTATTTCATAAAATTTACTTTTAGTGATGCCTGTTAAATTGACAATTTGCTCTTCTATAGTATTAGTTAATGCTATATGTGCCATTTATTTATTTATGAAAAACGGTTAAAATCATCAGCTTCAGTTGAGGGCTAATTGAGTGCAAAAAAAATTTCTAGACTAATCTACTGAAAAATTTGCAGGTAGCTTATCAGGATTATCTACCTAAGGACTTTATTTTCTCTACCGATAGCCCTGTGATATCACTTATCAATTCTATAGTTAAGTTCTTTGCTAGCATATTCTTAGCTGTTTCCAATTTGCCTTTTTCTAGACCTAACTTTTCTCCTTCCACCTTGCCTTTATTCAACCATTTTTTTGCGCCTTCTTTAATTTTCTTTTCACTTTCTTTTCTCAAGTATTCGGCTTTCGCTTCATAGTCCTCATAGAGTTCTTTTTCTAGAGCTGGTGCCAGCATATACTTCCTACTGCTTGCTAGTAAATCTAACAGGCCTGATGATTCAAAACTGTAATAACTATGTTCGGTTATTATAACATGATCACACACGGTAATACCCATGATTTTACACGCTTGAATAAAGCGATTCGTAGCGTCTTTATCTTCTTCTGAAGGTTCTAAACGGCCGTTAGGGTGGTTATGTACTAACACGACTCCTTTAGCCTTTTTCTGTAAGGGGATGCTAAGTATGTCTATGGGCTCAACCTGTACTTGGTCTGAAATACCTATAGATACGAGTTCTATATTGACGATTTTATTTGAGCTATTTAATGCTATGACCCAAAAGTGTTCTTTGCTATCATCATACTTTTTTTGTTTCTTTTCTCGTTTGAGAATCTGTTGCATGATATAGAAAATATCTTGCGAGGATTTAATGGTTAATTTATCTACGCTGAGCTTGATTTCCATAGGTAGTATTCTTCATTGGTGTTTCTTGTGGTTATTAAAACCTCAACCTTTATGATACTTGTAGTTCCTGGATGGAATACATTGGTAACCCAGTTACCATTTCTATAAAACTTGGCTCGGAACCTGCTTTGAGCATATTCTTTGCTGTTTCTAGTTTGCCTCTTTCCATACCTCTTTCCATACCTACTTCAATACCTACTTCCATACCTGCTTGTCTTCCTTCTTGTCTTCCTTCTTGTCTTAATTGTTGAGCTGCTGTCATAATTTTTTCTTTGTGTTCTGGTGCTGCTTCCACTATAGCATCAAATAGCTGATCTGAGCTTTTTGATGTATCAGTTTCTAATAAATATGTGAGATGAGTATTTGCAAGTCGACTATTAGTTATCCTACGAACTAATTGTGTATTATTTTTTACCCACTCTACATGATTATTCTTTATGCCTTGTTTTAATACTATTTCTACCTCTCCAGGCTCTCCTTCCTGCAACAATTCTTCCTGGGTTTTTACTGTCAAATCAGTCAGTATAGGTGGTTTATACAACATCTCTTTGGCTAATTCAGGATCCGCAAATAATTCGAATATATCAACTGTAAATGGATAGGGAGACGTTGTGCCAGCATATAGTACTTCATTGATGATGATCGGGAGCGTTGCATTACCTGCATTAATGTGTTGTCTCATCAACTGAACATTATACTCTAATATCCGAACTGGCAACCATTTATCTGGGGTGCTCTGATGCTCGACACTGTATAATATATACCCTTTTTTGTCATCGATGGAGCATGAATAGACTACGTCACTTTGCAACTTTTTCATTGCTTTGGTTACAAAATTTGTATTTAGTAACTGCAAAGAATTCATGTCTATTCTCTTAACAATACCAACTGGTAAATGATCTTTAATAAAAGCCTTGGTAACCTTTATGTCAGAAAATGTGCTTCTTACATAACTATCATGTAGTTGACTTATTTTATTATTTTTTCCCTTATTATTTCTTCGATTATTCTGCTTCTTTTTCTTCATAAGATGGTAAAATCAATAAGTGTAGATGCCTAAGAAAGAAGAATTTAGGCTTCAAATAGTTTGAGTTGTTTTTCTTGGTAAGCTTGCTCTATTTCACTCAAGGCTGCTTTTTTATCGTCTTTCTCTTTCAAATAATGTTTAATAAAATACAAGATAACAGACCTTATTTTAGTTCTATCATCTGCTACTTTACCTTTTAATTTATAACGTGTTTCTTCGGGAATAATTATCATTATTTTATCATCTATAGCCATATCATCTTGAAATTCTTGAAACTGATATTTTATTTTCCCAGAAATATAATCATGCAAGTATTTCTTTATAATAGCGGAAACGTTTGTTCTTTGTTGAACGGCTTTAGCTTTCAAATCAAATCGTATATCTTTTGGAAGCCCTACTGTTAAGGTTGTCGATTTTTTCATCTCTATATATATTTTTAAAATTTCTTTACAAAAATAACAAATACTAATATTAGTATTTGTTAAAATTAATTTTAGAATTTTTCCTTCAACCAATACCCGAAAATTCCCTTATGTTTATTTCTTTCTATACCCATTTTGTGTAACGCTCTTCCTATATGAACAGGAGCTAAGACAATATTTTCCCTATTCTTAATATGACATAAAATATCTGTAGCGGTTTTAAATAACCAACCCCCTCCTTCATAATATTTGTTAATTAATTCAGCTTCCATAGATATCTTCTCAAAGCTCTTATTCCTTATTTCATTTTTTTCAAGTTCATCAACCGTCATCTCACAATCAAAGTCTGTGCTTTGAGATAAGTGATAAGCTTGTTGCCAAACTTTATCAATTTGGCAGTGATTACGGTAATCAAAGTTGATTGATTTTACATCAAAACAAAGCCATCTCACCGATCCTGTCTCATCATTAATAAAGTCTTTCTGGTTAGTCGATCCGATAAATGAACATGTCCTAACTAAAAAAGAAGCATTTCTTGCATAAGGTAAACGTTCATTAATCGTTTCTGCCGATAAAGCGCTTTTAAATAAAGCTATGTCTTTTCTATTCCATTCCTCTAACTCATCTAGATTTACTAAAAGATTCCTACACATAGCGATTCTACCATCTTTAGACGCCTCAAAATGTTCTGTAATATACTCTGATAAAGAGGGTGGAACTAAAAACCTACACCACGACGTCTTACCTGTGTTTTGCTTCGGATTGACTATAATGAATGCTTGTTTATTAAAGTATTTAGGATCTATAGCTGTTTTAACAGTTCTAACTAGCCACTTTTTAAACTGCGTACAGAAATCTACAGGTTCTACAACATCGACATAGCTACAATATTCCTTGATATAATCTTGCCCATTCCAAGAGCCTAAACCTTTATAATATTCCTTGAATGGATGGTATTCTTTTACAAATTCTGAATCCAATAGTTGGATTATATTTGCTGCATTGAATCTACTTCTGTCCTCTTTTTCACATAAGTCAACAAAAAGCTGACCCTTTTTTTCAAGACGCTTCCAATTATTTTGATTCTTAATAGAATACTCTAAGTATGCCTTCACAACGTTAAGTCGGAAATCATATTTAGATTCTAATATCTCTTTCATTCTATGTACAAAATTTATTTTTTGATCATCTTTACTCATACCTAAAGCTTAAATTGTTTTTTACAAATATAAGTATTAAGCAATATTTTTTTAAACTTATTTTGATGTTGTTTTCACCGGTATTTTACTTACCCTATTTTGCCCTTTACTTACCCCTTACTTACCTTTTACTTACCTTTTACTTACCCTTTAATTTTGAACAAAAACAGGCTTATTTTAATCTAAACAACGAAAAATTTTCTTATAGGGTAAGTAGGTAAGTAAAAACGCTGTTCAAAACTTTATATGTGCATGTATGTGTGTGTGCGTGTATGTATGTGTGTGCGTATGTGTGTGCGTATGTGTGTGCGCGTATATGTGTTCGTGTATGTGTGTATACGTATATAGTCTATATATATATATTTACTTACCTACTTACCCTAAACATCATTTAAATGCTAAAAACAAAGAAAAACAAGGGTAAGTAAACCCTATATTTACTTACCTTTTACTTACCCTTACTTACCCTACCACCCTTAGATTTCCGAATTTTCATTTTAAGACCCTTCTCGCTTGTGATCTATATCTAGGTGGTGTAATACACTAGACGTATATAGAAAAGCGACTAACGGTATGTTTCTGTGCATTCTAGAGGGTGTTTTAATACCTGTTATGTTTGCTACTTTAAAATCTACATACCACACCAGTCTCCCTCTCCAGTTTTCTGTAATCTGTAAATTCTTCTCAAGCCCTATCTCGAAATTATTTTCATGAAAAACACACGTTAATCGCTTAAAAAGAAGTCCACATCCCCACCACATTTTTCTCCCTGTTGTTACCTACGTAGCTCATAGCATCTATAAGATGCGTAATGAGCTACGCTTTTTACAAAACTTACCAGGATAAAAGTGATTGATAGAGTGTTAATAGAGAAACCAAAAAACAGCTACCTTTTTAAGTATTGAGAGAATGTTTGAATGTTATTTATACAATAAATACCTTCACGTTACGTATCATATCCAGTCCTATTTCATTGTCCTGGATATGATACTAATCTCAACGACAGGGAGAAAAATAAGTGGTGTTAGAGAAACTAAGTTTTTTTGCTTTGTCACCTAAGTGCCAGACAAGAGGAAAGCCAACTGAGAAAACACCATTTCAAATACTTTATCAAGTAATATTCGAAATAATGCAAAACAAAGATTGCATTGCAGAAAACATCAACCAAGGAAGCTGTTGGGTAATAGGTACAAATATTCCCGAAAATGAGCTTGCTGACATAGAAGTAATACAAGCGTACAAAAACCAAAATAGCAGTGTTGAAAGAGGTTTTAGATTCTTAAAGGATCCAATATTTTTCACCTCTACACTCTTTGTGAAAAAACAAGAACGCATAGAAGCTTTACTTATGATAATGACTTTGTCGCTTTTAGTATATGCGATAGCAGAGAGGATAATGCGTTCTCACTTACAGAAAATGCAGAAAACATTACCTAATCAAATTAAAAAAGAGACTTCTAAACCAACTTTGAGATGGGTGTTTTTTTTAATGA
>JBGCEI010000009.1:0-4553 GCA_045106295.1 Cyclobacteriaceae bacterium | reverse complement strand
TTCTGGTGCATGGCCACAGGTACTTTTTCAAGGGAATATTACCACCTTTCATTGTTACCGTACGGGAATGAATGCTTTCCCTATTCCTACAGGTAATGGAGGAATGATTTATCAGATGCTTTTTGATGACCTGAATAATGGATTAGATACACTCCCTACAGAGTGGACAGGCTTACCTCGTTTACGCTATATCTACTTGAGAAGAAATGGGTATACAACCGCACAAGTGAATAGTCTAGCTCAGCAGTTTTCTGATTTGGTAGATCAAGGAATGGGGGCTCTCTATTCTAATAATACACTCTTTCTAAACAGAGTGGGACTCACAACAGACAATGAACCTTTAACCGTAGTCCCCAACGGATGGACGCAGGAGGTTGGAAGAATAGTAAGAGGAGAACAGAAAATATACCACAATTAATCAGGTGTTTATGTGTTCGGGTATCCATGTATTTATGATTCAATTACCTATTCACTCGAACACATAAAAACTTAAAAACACGAACACATGAGTAAGGAATTGAATGTAAAAGGACTCACCAAATTAACTGGATCAACTACGCTAGTAGCCAGAATAGAAAAAGGTGATCAAACCATAGCTGATAATATTCCACTGGCTGAAAGTGAAGATATGGAAGGTTACTTTTCTGGTGATGTACCTGAAGGTATCGAAGCAGATACATATGGAGTTGTTTTCATGGATTCGGGAACACCCGGATCAAATGTGATTGCCATAGGAACCATTAATTGGGATGGAGAAAAGGAAGTAACTGAAGCCGTAGAATTACAAGATGTGATTATCAAAAATAGAAACTGGAATCTGGTATGAGACGATTAGACCTTAGATAAAAGACTTTAGACAAATGACACCCACACAATTCAATCAACTAAACGGACAATCGTTCTGGAGACATGAGCTACGAGCGATGGTTCGACAAGCACAGGCTGAAAAGGAGCCACAAGTAGCCAATCGTTTACGGAAGTTCTTACGTGATCACCCTGGAGTTAAACGGTTTGAAGACTTACAGATTAATCCTAAAATAGTTGTTACAGTAAAAGAGAAAAAGTCTCCTACTCCCTCTAACAAACAAATTGTTAAAGAGGAAGCAGTTACAAAAGAAAAGAACACTCCTTTTAGTAAAACACATACAGAATTAATTCGTCAATTAGGAGGTGTTTCAGCAGCGGGTAATCCACCTGTTATCCGTCCAAAAATTAGCTTGAAAGGTGAGATTGGAAAGATCATCAGTCAACTAGACCGTTACATGGCTTTGATTCTAGTCAAAGGAAATCGACATACCTCTAAGTCTGAGTTTTTAATGCAGCTTGCTCATGCTTTTGGTGAGAGTGGACTAACTGTGGCTTACATCGATGGAGAGCAAGGAGGTTTAGATGCTAGTGTAACTAGAGAATGCCGAAATCGAAATACAACTACTGAGTCACGACCTTTTATCACCATTTTTCCTGCTATTCGAGAGATGGAGAAACTAGAACAGTTGACTAAAGCGTATGATGTCATTCTAGCAGATAGTGTGCAAGAATTAGGATTGACGGCTGATCAATTGGGTCAATTGAGACAGCAGCATACGGATACCATTTTTGGATTCATCTCTATGGTCAAAGAAGGAGGTGCAATGTATGGTGGAAATAAAATGGAACACCATCCTCCTATGATTTTTGAATGCCATCAAGGAGAGTATTCCGATCCAACAGAAAAGTATAAGTACCGCTATGTCACCTGTGAAAAGAACCGAGGAAACCCTGAAGCCATTGGGTTGAAGTATCACATTTATCAGAAGAAAACGGGATCACTTAATGAAGAGGGAATAATGAAGGAATTAAAAAAAATGAAAGAATGAAACTACTCTTACAGCTCTATGCTAAATACAAACTGGCTTTTATCTATGGATACATGGCTACTCCTATTCTGTTTTTTGTAGAGAAATACCTCTTCAATGATTGGGAGTACCTGGCTTTTTTAGTGGTAGCCATCAGCTTGGATACATTACTAGGTCTTTGGGATGCTTGGAGGAAAAAGAAGATCAATATCAAACGATTATGTACGCTACGAAATAAGCTCTTAGCCTATATGATTCTATTAGTATTTACTCATGTACTGACTTCTTTTACAGTAAATGGCAAGGAGCAATCGTTATTTGGAGATTGGTTTAGAACGTGGATGTATGCTTCCTTGATGGTGATGGAAGGAATTAGTATCATCAATCATTTATCCAAAACACATCCGAATATTGTCCCTCTATGGCTACGTAAACGGTTCATTGAATTCAATGAAACAGGAGAGCTAAGAAGACCTTTCTCTTCTCATTCTAATACGGTACACCATCGTGATACTGAAGATCAATCAACTACTAACAAAACCGACTAAACCTATGTCACTAATTAAAACAAGGTCTTCTGCTTTCCTCATTGGGATTAGTATAGGGATAGCAATAGGCTCTTACCTGAGTCAGTTTATTACATTAAAGTTCTATCCTGATACCACAGTTTATCATACAGAGGTAGGAAAACAAAAGAACAAAGGAGATCACGGAACGAACGAGGCGGTGGTGGATTGTCCTTGTCTGGAGGAGGGGAAAAACAAGGGGGTAAAGAGAGGGGTGTTTAAGCGAAAAAGGAAAAAATAAGATGAGAAAAAAAACTGTCAAAAAAGTAAAAGTAGCTACGCCAAAGAAAAGGACAACTACTCCAGTTACTCGTAAGAGGAAACCTAGTCCTACAAAAAGTAGAGCAAAAAGGATAGTTAAAAAAGTAAGCAAGAAAGTGGTTAAAAAGGTCATCAAACCGAAAGCTATTGTTAAAAGAAAACCTACTAGTCCTAGTCAATCGTTGGGTAAAACACCTATCACCTACTACGGTGGTAAGCAATCTATGGTAAAGGATATCTTACCGATGATTCCTGAACATCGTGTGTATACAGAAGCTTTTTTTGGTGGTGGAGCGATCTATTTTGCAAAAGAACCAGCTTCTGTATTAGAGGTAATCAATGATCAAAATGGAGAGGTTATCAATTTCTATCGGGTGATTAAATCACAAGCTGCTGCTTTTAAGAAATTAGCGATTCAAACGTTACACAGTAGGGCTTTATATGCTGAAGCGATGAATGTTTACAAGAGTCCAACCAAACATACGGCATTGAAAAGAGCCTGGGCATTTTGGGTACTGACCAATCAGGGGTTTGTTTCTAAAATTGGAAGTTGGGGGTATGACCGACAAAAGAATAGCATGACTCGTAAAGTTCAGAATAAAAAAATGATGGATTGGAATGCGTTCGCTAAAAGATTAGAACGTACAGAAATAGAATGTAACGATGCCATCAAGGTAATTAAAAGCAGGGATACGGTGAATACGTTTCATTATGTAGATCCTCCTTACATTGATACACATCAAGGACATTATAAGGGATATACGAAGGAGGATTTTGAGGAATTGCTTCAGACACTGGCTGCCGTCAAAGGAAAGTTTTTATTGAGCTCTTATCCTTCTACTCTGCTGAATAGGTACAAAAAGAAGTATAAGTGGAATCAGAAAAGGTTTAATAAGCCTCTAGCAGCGGGGAGTAATGGAAAACGAAAGATTGAGGTGTTGACTTGGAATTATTAGGATAGTTATGTAAGTAAAAATTAAACCTTATTTTATTAGAATTCGAATTATTCAAATGGTAATTTATTTGAGAAAAAGCTATTATAAACATTTGCTAATTTAAGTCCTCAACGTAAAGTAAACAATTTAAATAAAAGAGTGATAAATGAAATGCAACTAAGTATTTCATATAATGAAATACAATTTATTAAATCTAAATTCTTAAATTGATATATTCTATTCTGAAACAATATTAGACATAGTAATATGTTGAGTAAGATACCAGAAAACAAATAAGAATATAAACTTTAGATAAAAGGAAGTATACCAATACAAATGGCAAAAACAGACAATAGCAGTTTTGAACAAAAACTATTTAAAGCAGCAGACAAATTGCGTAAAAACATAGATGCTGCTGAATACAAGCACGTAGTCTTGGGCTTGATTTTCTTAAAATATATTTCGGAATCATTCTCGGAACTCTATCACAAACTAGAAGCAGACGAATGGTCTGACCCAGAAGATAGAGACGAATACATTGCCGAAAACACCTTCTTTGTTCCTAAACTAGCTCGTTGGAGCCATATTCACGCACAAGCCAAGTTACCTTCTATTGGGCAAACCATAGATGTAGCAATGGAAGCCGTTGAAAAAGAAAACAAGGAGCTTAAAAATGTATTGCCACAAGTTTATGGAAAAGCGAATTTGGACAAAACTTCTTTGGGCGAACTTATTGACTTAATTTCTAACACAGAATTACAAGCCGAAAACGAAAACTCAAAAGACCTTTTTGGAAGAGTTTATGAATATTTCTTGGGCGAATTTGCCAATGCCGAAGGAAAAAAAGGAGGACAATTCTATACACCAAAAGCCATTGTAAAACTAATGGTAGAAATGATAGAACCCTACAAAGGGCGTGTATATGACCCAGCAAGTGGTTCTGGTGGTATGTTTGT
>JBGCEI010000008.1:0-6734 GCA_045106295.1 Cyclobacteriaceae bacterium | reverse complement strand
TATTAAGCCTGCCGCTAGCGTTCATCCTGAGCCAGGATCAAACTCTCCATTGTAAAAACTGTACTAGCAATCTATTGATACTATCTCAATTACCTTTATTTCTCGATCCCGACAGTCGCAAACTCAATCTAAAATAAGATTTTCTTCTGCATTTTTAATTATCTTTTTCCTACATCTCTGTAGGTAAAAGTGCTATAACTTATCACATCATTTCAATGAACTCTTCGTCTATTTTTCAAGACTTTTCCGCTCTTCTCTCGAACGGGATACAAAGGTAATACCTTTTTTCTTATCTGCAACACCTAACACAAAAAAAATTAATCTTTTTTAACAATACCCCCTATCTCATCCCTTTTAACGATTATAACAGAACATTAAACTTAATAAAAAATACTAATCTAACCCAATTAGCACTCCATCAAGGTCTACAACCTTTGATGAGGTATTCTACGCGTCATTACACGAAGGTGAAGTTAAGTATGTTCCTTAACTTTGGTGCCGTATGTTTTTTCTTACCTAATATATGACCTACTTTTGAAACTGTGCCTATTAGCATTATTATACCGACTCTAAACGAAGCTTCTACTATAGGTAGTTTACTAGCTTATTTAAATGAACGCTGCGTTGAACAACCAGAGATTATCATAGTAGATGGTGGAAGTACTGATGATACATTACAAATAATAGAGGCTTACGATATACAGCTGGTACAAAGTGCTGTTTCACGACGATCGGTTCAGTTAAATATTGGGGCAGAACATGCGAGTCACGACATCTTATATTTCTTACATGCGGACAGTTTTCCTCCTAAACGGTTTGATTCTATTATTAGAGAAGCGGTAGAAGGAGGAATCGAGGTAGGTTGTTTTCGTTTACAATTCGATGACTTCCATTGGTTTTTACGTCTTTCGGCTTGGTTCACTCGCTTTTCTTGTTCTTTTTTACGAGGTGGGGACCAATCGTTGTTTATTACAAAAAAATGCTTTCAACAATACGAGGGGTATACAAATACCCTTTTGGTAATGGAAGATATTGAGATTATTAGAAGAGTACGTGCGCATACTCCTTTTAAGGTTTTATCCCAATCTGTTGTTACTTCTGCAAGGAAATATAAAAGGAATGGTGTATTTAGATTACAATTTATCTTTTTTATTATTCACCTTATGTATACTTTTAGCTGCTCACAAGAACAGATAAAAAAATTCTATCAAAAAAACATCCACTAAAAAGAAATTTAACGCATCAATAAAACCAACATCTATTCGTTTACCCAGTTATGCCACTCTTAAAGTTCATTAAACCCATTTTTTTCGTCCTTATTATAATTAGTGGAACGGTAGGTCTTTCTCAGAATTACCTAGGCTTTTCGCGTTCTCGCTTTGCGGGAGTATTAGGAGTGGAAGTAAACCCTGCTTCTATTTTAAATGATACCTATAAATCAGATTGGTTGTTTCCTGTGGCTTTTGATTCGAAAGGGAGTAACAATTTCAGCTATTCTAAAAAGGAGAAGAGATTAGGGTTCGGATCTATTTCTGATGAAACATTCTACAAAAGTAGAAAAACAGGAAGAATGGATGCTTCGGTACAAATTAATGGGCCTGCTGTTATGTTTCGGCTAAAGGAGGATTATGGCGCATTAGCTATCAGTACTCGAATACGTACTTACGCTAACGCTAAAATAAATAAAAACGTAATAGATGCAGCTACGGAAAACTCAGAGTTTGGAAGTGTTTTTGAGTTCCTGAGTAAAGGCTATGAAATAGATTTCACTGCTATGTCTTGGCAAGAAGTAGGTTTAACTTACAGTAGAAAGGTCTGGGAAGATAAATATAGTACGCTGAAAGTAGGAGCTACTGCTAAATTGCTACGGGGAATGGCGGGGGTACATGCAGATATTAACACGGATGAACTAAAGGTAAACTTGCCTGCCATTGGAATTACTTCTGATGAGGCTGCAAGCATTGAAGACTATATTGAAAATGCTTCAGAAGAAGAAATAGAGGCTTTATTACAAGAGATAAAAAATGATAGTACTGCTACAATAAATGGTAATGAAATAGATTTAAAATCAGATTTTTCAAATTTAAACATGTCTTTTCTATTCGATGTGTCTGGTAATATCGACTATTCTAATAATATGGATAATGCAACTGTTGCTAATACATTAACAAGTAGTTTTTGGGGGCTCGGACTAGACATAGGTGCTGTATTTGAGTTTAACAATAAACCAAAAGGGTACTTAGCCTTTTTAGAAAAGAGAATACATAAATCGGTACATAAAAATAGAATAGAGCCTAGCTATAAATGGAAGATAGGCGCTTCAATAGTAGATATTGGTTCTATTAAGTTTGATAGGGGCAAAAGTACTTATTCCTCTAAAGGAGGAAAGGAACATCTAATCCCGTTAAATGAAGATAATTTAGAACAAGAATTAGATGAACTAATTGGCGATTTTGGGGATTTTACAAGTAATCCTGAACAGAACTTAGATTCGGTTACACAATATAATGATGTGTCTCTTACTAGCGGGACTTTTACAATAGGTCTGCCTACGACACTTAATTTAGATGTAGACTACTACTGGAAAAATGGTTTTTACATCAACCTAAGTTCTTGGGTTAGTTTGGCTGCGCTGAAATTTTCCGACTATACTGTGCGTAACGTTTCTTCTCTTACGGTTACTCCCCGTTATGAGCGTGATGCATTAGGGATTTACTTACCCATGTCTATCAATTACATGGGACAAGCAGATGTGGGTTTTGCGTTTAGAGCAGGTCCTTTATTACTGGGGGTAAGGGACATAGGAATTGCTCTGTACAACAAAAAAGTAAATAGATCAGGAATTTACTTTGCGTTTGCTAAAGGGTTTGCTATTAAAAAGAAAGCAGATAGAAACAAGAGTATGCATTATCAGAAAGAACTCAAGCGTTATACTCGCCAACGGTAACCTTTTTAGTAAACATACGTATGATAAACCCAGTATGTTAAAATTTCGATACCTGGTAAGGTTTCTTTTACCTAATTAATATGTAACTTACTTGCCTAAAAAATTAAACAGATGAAAAAGCACCTATTTAGTTTATGCGCATTAGCTGTTAGTATTTCACTTTCAGCACAAGATACTTATCAATCTATTTTTCAAGACGTCCCAGGAGGTGGTCAAATTCAAGCACTGGCTGGCGTTACCCGAATTGGTGATGAAACTTATGCTGGAATACGTCTTCAACCAGAGTTGGAGTTTGGTAAAGTAGGATTGGGTTTAAATGTTCCATTACTCTTCAATACGCAGACAGGAGATTTAAGAACTGAGGAATTTAAGAATGGAGCGGGACCACTTAAATTATTAGGCTATGCAAGGTACGGTAAAAAGAAAGACGATGCGATTTATTTAAAGGTTGGAGATCTTACTGGAACATATTTAGGTTTTGGGGGCTTAGTAAATAACTACTCAAATTCTGTTTCATTTGAAAGAAGAAAGATAGGGTTAGAATTTGACATCTTAGTAAAGAAAATGTTTGGGTTAGAAGCATTTTATAGTGACTTCAATTTTGCTTCTCTAAATATATTAGGTCTTCGCCCTTATGTAAGACCATTTGGAAAGACTTCTATCCCTATAATTAAAACAACAGAAATAGGGCTTACCTATGTAACGGATAGAGATCAGACACTATCTCAGTATAATGATGCATCAGGGATTGTTACTCAATCTGATTTTTTGAATAAGCCATTTAATGCCATTGGATTTGATATTGGTTTTACTGTCGTAAACACTAAAATCTTACGACTAACTACTTTTGTGCAACATTCTATATTACAAGAAAATGACAATTTAAAGAACGAAGCAAAAAATACAGGAGATAGTTACGGCGCTGGAAATGGTACGAGCATAGGTGCTTTAGCAAATATTAAAGTATCAGGAGATTTTCTACGTATCAATTCTAGGTTAGAACGATTGTGGTATTCAGATAATTATTTACCTCAGTTTTTTGATGCTATTTACGAGATTAATAAAGATGGGAAATTAGGTAGCTTGATCTCGGCAGAAAAGCAGCAAGGTATTTACGGCTCGTTAGCAGGTACATTTGCTGGGAAAATCAAACTAGGTGGCGCTTTATTATTACCAGATAATTTATCCGCTACTGCTCCTGCTTACTTCCGTTTGGATGCGTCGGCAGACAATTTAGCAGAAAAGTTTAATGTTCGTGCTACGTATATGAAGGGTGGCATTACAGATTTAAAAGATGCGATAAGAATAGATGGAACTTCGTTATTAAATGCACGCCTTACTTACAACGTAGCTAAATTCATAGTGGCAGGTGTAGACTACCGTTGGACATTTGCACGAGATGAAAACGACAAAGTAAAAGCAACAAGCTTCGTTACTCCTTACTTTGGAGTAAATATTCCGTTGTAAAATACCTTTTATTCGTTCAACAATAGTAATAAATTCTTTAGAACTTTCTATCTTAAGTACCTCAGAATCAAATTAAAAGATGCTTGAATTAGCTGGAGTACTGATATTAGGAATTTTCGCCCAATGGTTTGCCTGGAAGGTAAAAGTACCTGCTATTTTACCATTAATTATTATCGGTTTATTAGTAGGTCCTATCTCTACCTATTTAATGCCTACTGGAGATAAATTTATCGATACAGATAAAATTTTTCAAGGTGAATTATTGTTTGATTTCTTATCTTTAGCAGTGGGGGTTATCTTATTTGAAGGAGGTTTATCTTTAAAAATAAAAGAACTAAAAGGCAGTTTTTCTACTGTTGCTAACCTTATCATAATAGGTACTATTGTCACTTTTATCGGCGCATCTGTAGCTAGTTACTACATTATGGACTTAGAGCTAAAAATGGCTCTTTTGTTTGGATCATTGGTTATTGTAACGGGTCCTACTGTAATTAAACCGATTCTTAGAAATGTACGCCCTAATAAGAAGGTAGCTACAATTCTGAAATGGGAAGGAGTGCTCATAGACCCTGTAGGTGCTTTAATTGCTTTATTAGTCTATGAGTTTATCATTTACTTTAAGGCTGACTCTAACATTACGCTGTTTGCTTTTAAAGAAATAGCCTTAACTATTGTAACTGGTACAGGAGTAGGCTTGTCTATGGCTTCGCTTATTTATTACCTACTGAAAAAAGAATTAATTCCCACTTACTTACGTAACGTAGTGGTATTGGCATTGGTGGTGTTTACTATCTTCCTTTCCGATACTATTATTCATGAATCAGGGCTTTTTGCTGTTACTCTTTTAGGAATTACATTAACGAACACCAAATTAAAACAAATCAACTTCATTCTTTCGTTTAAAGAAGATATTACGGTGATATTGATTTCGGTATTATTTATTATGCTTTCTGCCAGAATAGATATGGAAGATATCCAACTACTTGGTCTGAGAAGTATTATTTTATTTATCGTTGTTGTTTATTTGCTTAGGCCTCTGTCTATTTTCTTGAGTAGTTTTAAATCAAAGCTATCTATTAATGAGAAGCTCTTTTTGTCTTGGATTTCTCCTCGAGGAATAGTTGCAGCGGGTGTAGCTTCTATCTTTACTATTAGAATTATTGCCAGTAAGTCTGAATTTATTACCGCTGCGGAACGAGAGGATGCCGAATTAATTTTACCATTAACCTTTTTAATCATTATAGGAACAGTCATTATTCAAGGAGCTACTGCTAAAAAAATGGCAAAAACATTGAATGTTATTGAGAAACAACCGAATGGAATTTTATTTATTGGGGCTGATGAAATGACTCGAATGATTGCCCTTTTCATGAAAAAACTTGATATTCCTATTCTATTGTCTGACACTTCTCAGGAGAACATCCGTAGTGCAAAGGTATTGGGCTTAGAAACGTATCAAGGAAGTTTATTGATAGACAAAACGGTGACAGAGGATATCGACTTAACAAATTATGGGCAGATGTGGGCAATGACGTCCAGTTCAGAGATTAATATGTTAGGTGGCAGAATATTAACCCGTGTTTTTGGAGAAGACAAGGTGTTTAGGTTATCTACCAAACGAGAATTTGAACTAAAAGAGCTTTCTAAGCCAAAGAATTTACTATTCAACGGTGAGCTTGATTTTTTAGCTTTAATGCAAATTATGCGAATGAAACCCGGGTTCAAAAGTATTACCATTGAGCTTGAAACGGAGTGGCAAGAAATATTAGGAGACGAAGAAAAAACGCTTTTATTCTATTTAGATACAAAAGGTCAGATTGTGCCATTCACAAGTCAGTCTCCAAAACCTAGAAAAGGAGATGAAGTGGTATATGTCAGTCATTCAAAATAATCTTATCACTGATAAAAACAAAAGAATAGTAAAACGGTTGTAGTTGATATGGGAGCAAAGAAAGGGGTATTATTATTGAATCTGGGAACTCCAGATAGTCCAGAAACAAAAGATGTAAGAAAATACCTACGAGAATTCCTTATGGATGGTAGGGTCTTGGATATTAATGCCATTGGAAGATGGATTTTAGTAAACCTGATCATAGCTCCTTTTCGTGGACCAAAATCGGCTAAGGAGTATAAAGAATTGTGGACAGACAAGGGTTCTCCACTTATGTATCATGGAACTGAATTAACTGAATTAGTACAGAAATCTTTAGGAGATGATTATGAAGTAAGTTTTGGCATGCGCTACCAGAACCCTAGTATCAAAAAGAGTTTGGAAGTATTCAGAAATAAAGGAATCGATAAATTATTAGTGGTCCCTATG
>JBGCEI010000007.1:0-3979 GCA_045106295.1 Cyclobacteriaceae bacterium | reverse complement strand
TCGTTATGAGAAGTTAACTAGCAAGAAATCAGGGGTTTAGCTCATTTCAGCCTAGCACCGCTAGGGTTAAATTGGCTAAACTAGCAAAGCGACTGATTTGCAGATAGTTAGATTCGGAATAGACTCTCTAATGCATATTTCAGGTTAAATCGCCTATTGTAACAAAACATAAGAATTTTAAAGTCTGTCAGTTTTGTTAGCAAGCTCTCTTTTAACCTATTACTAATTTTAGACTATCTCCTTCTCACTCCTCTTACTGCCTCAGCACTTAGTGGATCATCTGGCCAAGAGTGTTTGGGATAACGCCGTTTCAGTTCTTTGCGTACTTCAAAATAAGTCTCCGACCAAAAGCTTTTTAAGTCAGAGGTTACTTGTACGGGTTTAAACCCAGGAGAAAGTAAATGCATTAGCACGCCCATTTTTCCGTCGTTGACAGTAGGAGTTTCCTCTAACCCAAATACTTCTTGTAGACGAACGGCTAAAATAGGTTGCCCTTTAGCTTGGTAGCTAATTTTTATTTCTGAACCGCTAGGGACATTTAGTTTTTGGGGAGCTAACTGGTTTAAGAACCCTTGTTTCTCAAAAGCTAAACTATGTGTTAGGATAGGAACTAAGTCCAACTTTTTTAGCTGTTCAGGAGTTTTAACATCCGTTAAATAAGGTGGTAACCAGTCTTCACAAGTAAGTATTAATGATTCCGTACTAAAGTCTGGCCATTGCTGTGCAGGATTCCACTTTTTTAGGTTGCTTATTCTATTTTGCAATTGAACAACCTCATCATTAAAGGACAAAAGCCGCTCTCCCTCTTTTTTGATACCGTCACAAATGGCTTTTATTAAGTGACTATCATCAGGGTCTGGCAGCGGAATACTTTTTAATACAATGTTCCCAATTCGCATATCTCGTGAAGCCATTAACCCGCCTAAACGAGTATCCCAAGTAATCACTTCTACTTCTTTTACGAGTGGCTGTAAATCCATAGGATTTAAAGGAGAAGCCAAGAAAATACGCCCCATTCCTTCTCGTGCATTTAGATTGGCAACGGCCAACCACGGTTCAAAAGCCAAATCATCTTTATGCCCAGCTTGTGCTAACTGACCATTTGCTAATTGAAATTGGGCATTGTTTCCAGGCCTGGAACAGGCAATCCGTTCAGGATAAGCTTGCGCCAATAAAATCCCTGTTTCAAATTCATTTACCTCACTGTTGTCTGCTTCTATGTCGAATAACTTTCGGTAAGAAGAAGCTACTTTTTCTATTTGCTTTAATCGTCCAGAAACGCTCCCTTCCTGTCTTCTAAATCGACGTAACGCCTCAATTCTAAGGTTAATATCTACACCAGAATCTTTAGGTAAAGGATCTCTTTCTTCTAGCAAAGCAGCAAGGTCAGTTGCTAAACCCAATAACTCATCTTCTTCGGCTGTTACTAATAAATGTCCAATTCGAGGATGACAAGGTAAGCGATGGATTTGTTTTCCGTGTTCCGTTATTTTCCCATTTGCTAAGGCTTCAATATCGTGCAAAACGGATGAGGCTTGTGCTACATTTCCTTTTGGTGGAGTAGTTAACCAAGTCAATTGACTAGGATCTACAATTCCCCACTGTGCCATATCCAACAGCAAAGAAGCTAAGTCAGCTTCCTCTATTTCTGGCGTACGGTGTTCTTTTAGTCTACTATGAGTCGCTAAACTCCACATTCGGTAACAAACGCCAGCACTCAATCGCCCTGCTCGTCCTGCTCGCTGATCGGCAGAATCTTTTGAAATCTGAATGGTTTCTAATCTTGAAAGGCCAGAATTAGGGTCAAACTGTTGTGTTCGTCCAAAGCCTGAATCCACTACTATTTTAATTCCTTCAATGGTTAAACTAGTTTCTGCAATAGAAGTTGCCAATACTACTTTCCGTTTCCCATCCCTATCTGGTAAGATAGCTTGTTGTTGTTTGCCATAAGGCAGTTGCCCGTACAGCGGATGAATCCGAAAGTTTTTCAACTGTCTTCTTAGGATTTCTTCACACTTTTTTATTTCTCGTTGCCCTGGTAAGAAAGCTAATACATCACCTTCATGTTGGTTAGTAGCCTTTTTGATGACTCCTGCCATTAATTCGGGTAGCATAAACTCGTCACTATCGCCAGCATATTGAATATCTACTGGATATTGTCTTCCTTTACTTTCAATCACAGAAGCTTCTAGCATCTCTGACAATAAAGACATATCTAAGGTAGCAGACATCATCATAATCCGTAGATCATTTCTGAGCACTTGTTGTGTTTCTCTACACAGCGCCATCCCTACATCTGCATGGATGCTACGTTCATGAAACTCATCAAAAATCACGAGCCCTACGTCTTGTAAGGAATTGTCCGAATGAATCATTCGAGTAAGAATTCCTTCGGTAATCACTTCTATTTTGGTTGCCTCAGAAGTACGATTTTCGAAACGGACTCGGTAACCAACCGTTTGACCAACTTCTTCACCAAGTAGTTGCGCCATTCTGGTGGCAACAGATTTAGTAGCTAACCGCCTAGGCTCAAGCATTAGAATTTTTTTGCCTTGCAGCCATTCTTTTTCGAATAAAACAAGTGGCAATAATGTACTTTTTCCTGCTCCGGGAGGAGCTTGTACTATGAGTGTATTTTCTTTGGCTAATTTTTCCTGAACATCAGGAATCACCTCTTTTACAGGTAAGTCAATGGATTGGTAATCGAAGGGCATATTTATTTCTTTTTTTCTAGGCGAGTCATATTGTATTTAATGCCTTACAAGAAATTAAAACCATAATGCTGTGTATTAAAATCATCTGCTGAAAGAAATGACTTATTAAATGAAAATGAGGCATAACCAATTGTACGAAAGAGAAATTCATACCCAATATTTCCTTCAATAAGGCCAACTATATCAAGATTATCCACTGTTGATTTTATATTTGAAGAAGAATTACTAGAAGTAATTTCTGCTGACTGCAATAGAGATGGTGCTAAACCTAAATAAATAGAAGCATGTACTTTGTTTGCAATACCTAAACCATATTTAACTGGTAAAGAAAGATAATTATAATTGAATTTAGTTTCTTCCGTTCCAATAGTGTTTCCTGAGTTATTAGTTAGTTCATATACATTTATAAAACCTTTTTGGGTATACAGTAAGTCTATCCCAATAAATGATTTTTTGCTAAGCTGGTATTCATAAGTAAGACCAAAATTGATGTTTTTTTTGTTTTTATCACCTAAAAAAGAATTGTCTGAAGTTACATTAGTAGTAGCTAGCCCTGATTTTAATCCTATAAAGTGAAATTGTGAAAACCCTTTGTAGGATAATACTGCAAGAATAATTAATAAGCTGGTTTTTATTTTCATTCTTTTATTTTTTAAACTCTATGAACGTAGTAATTTAAAACAATCGAATTCCGACAATATTTAACGCACCAATTACTAGAGAAGCTATTCCAATAGTTACTTTGAATGGGGCTAATTTCGCTGCTACTTTGACTAATAAATCACCTACTAAAGGGGTTTTTGCTAAAACGGCTGTTAATAAAAGTAAGCCTGAGCAGATGCTTACCGCATTGTACAAAATACCTCCTCCTTTTATGAGTGATAAAATGCCTAGTCCGGCACAGGCACCACCAATAATTAGGTTAAAAGGAGCTAAAAAATTGGCTGCTTTGTTAAAAATATTAGACTCTCCATCTACTTTATCTAAGGCAGAGGCTCCTAATAAAAGCCCTGCGCAAACGTTGGCAATATTGAATAATAAACCCATGTTATTTCTTTTTAAAATTTGGTTGAACGATTATGGGTTTTAATATACGAATTTATTTTTGCTTAGCTTTCTTCGCTTGTTGTGTGACTCGAAATTAAAAAAGAAAAAAGGTTAGGGACGCTTTGAGCGACCCTAACCTTTTTATTATTTCATTACAACACTAGAAAGCTCCGTTCGTATGCTCCACATACCTTCTAAAAGACCGTCTTTTACGATGG
>JBGCEI010000006.1:0-2881 GCA_045106295.1 Cyclobacteriaceae bacterium | reverse complement strand
TCTGAAGGTGTTGAAATGGGAGCGATTGGAGAGTAATTTTATGTTAAATCCAAAATATTAAGCTTCACGTAAGCAAGTTTAAATAGTTAACTTTAATCAAGCATAATTTTTGGCTAGATTTTTGATGCTTTCTTATTATATGAACAAATTAGTATTTCTTTTCTTATCTTTTTCATTTTGTGGTTTTGCACAGCAGTTTACCTTGAAAAAGGGCAGTGTAATTGATGAAGTTACAGTGAATGACTCTATTAACGAAAGTTTTTCACTCTATCTTCCCACTGATTTTGATATGACCAAAGAATGGCCTGTAGTTCTTGTATTTGATATGCAAGGCCGCGGTAAGCAGGTGGTGAGTATGTTTAGAGAAGCTGCTGAACAAGAGGGCTATATTTTAGCTGCATCTAACAATGTTCAAGACACTTTAGCGCTCTCTAAAAATGTGTTGATTTCGAGTAGAATGTTAAACCAAGTCTACGCTATATTACCCATAAAAAGGACCAGAATTTATACAGGAGGCTTCGCCGCCGGAGCGCGAATGGCTTCTATATTACCTACTTTTATTAAGGAAATAAAAGGTGTCATCTCCTGCGGATCTGCTTTGGCTAATGGCGAAGTTCTCAGTAGTAAAAGGCCTTTTCATTTTATTGGAATTGTGGGTAGAGAAGATTACAATTACCGAACAATGCTATCTTCAAGAAAATTGTTGGATAACTTGAAATTTCCCAACCAACTCTTAGTTTTTGAAGGTGGTGTAGAATGGCCAAAACCAGCGTATCTGAAAAAAGCCATGAGAATATTCACTTTGGCAGCCATGTCTAAAGGCGAAGAGCCTAGAGATGAACAACTAATTGCTGCTTCATATTTAGAAAGTTTAGGAGATGCAAGTGCTTATGTTACAGCTAACAAACCGCTCATGGCTCAAGAATTATTGATGGAGACCATGAGGGTTTACCGCTCTTTTAGAGATATAGATTCTCTTAAATCAAGTTTGAAAACACTTCGTAAAACCAAATTGTTTAAGAATTACACGCGGAGTCAGAATGCTGCTTTCTTTAAAGAAAATTTGATTAAAGATGATTATGTATACTACTTAGAAGAAGATGTACTTTCTTATAATTATAATAATCTCGGATGGTGGAAGTTTCAGATGGAAGAGCTTACCAAATACGAAAAAACGAAAAATATTTTCGAAAGAGAAATGGCTGCGCGCTTGAAAAGTTTTTTAAACGCATTGATAGCTGATAATATTGATGCTGTTAACGCTGCATCTATCGTTGACCAAGAAGCTTTGATTTTTCTATGGATGGTTAATACGGTGACAGACCCTAAGAATCCTAAACCTTATCTTAAAGTAATTTCGAAAAGTTCAAGATTTGAAGATTTTGGTACGGCTCTTTTTTATCTCGAAGAACTACTAAAAACTGGTTTTACGGATAAAAAATCAATATACGAACTAGAGAATACTGCACTTTTTCGAATTACACCTCAGTTCAATGCGCTTATAAAACGTTATTTTAAAGATGTTCCATAATTGTAATGGTTATGGACTAACAATAAGTTTAGGTACTTCGGTCAGTTTCCAATCAATTACTAAGCCAGCAGCCAAGGATTCTGTAATTTCTTTTCCATACAAATATTCACAAAGGTATAGAGCAGCTTCAAAACTTTTGGCCCCTCCTGCTGAGGTAATATACTTTCCATCGTGAACAAAAAGAACACTGTCTTTAACTTTTAAATGTGGAAACATTTTTTTGTAGGCATCAATGTCCGTAGGAAATGTTGTGGATACAACTTCATTTAAAATCCCTGCTTTTGCTAAAACAAATGCACCATCACAGTGACTCGTCATAAAAAGCGCATCTTGATCTATTTTCTTTATAAAATTCAGCATTACGGTATCTTTTAAATCATTGTCCAAATGATGCTCGGCACTTGGCACCACCAGAATATCAATAGGGGGAAGTGTGTCATTGGTGTAATCAAAATCAGGTAAAATTCTAACGCCCTCAAAAGTGGTGATAGGGTTGAGAGTGTTTGCCACGGTGAACGTATTCATAGCTTTGATATTTTTTCGGTACTGTGTATGTTGAAAAATATCAAATGGTGCGGTGAATTCAGTATTGTAGGTGCCATCCATAATTAGAAAAGCAACATTATAACGATTTGGTTCTAGTTTAGGTAAAACTCGTTTTTCTGCGTTTACATTAGCTTCTATCTGTTGATGCTGATTACAAGAAACGGTTAGCCATAATAATAGACATAAATAAGGTATAGTTTTCATTTGCCTGTAGTTTGAGGACACAAAGTACAACACAATCCTAAAATGGAGAATACTTTAAATTGTATTTTTACATTCTTAATTAGAATAATGAAACATACGATTATTTTGTTGTCAGTTAGTATACTTCTATTGCTTTCTCTCGGATGCAAGGAGAAAAAGAAATATCACGATGCTGTTGAAAAGGATACGGTAGCTTCGACGGAGGTCCTGCAAGAAATTCTAAATTATCAGTCAGCAAAGAACAAAGAATTTAAAGACCCTGAAACATCACCATTACCAGATAAGTATCGTAAAAATTTTGAAGGGCTTGCTTTTTTTGAGCCTGATACGACTTATGTAGTTCAAGCTAAATTAGTTCGTACGCCCGATGCAAAACCTTTTTTAATGCCAACAACTACTGGCGAAAATTCGACTGAGGTTATTTACGGTATTGCACACTTTGAGTTAAATGGGCGTAAACGACAGTTAGAGATTTATCAAAATAAAGAGTTGATGCTTGAGGAGGGATATGAAGATTATTTGTTTCTACCTTTTACAGATATAACAAATGAAGAAGAAACTTACGGTGGTGGTCGTTATATTGATTTGAGAATTCCGCGA
>JBGCEI010000005.1:0-32945 GCA_045106295.1 Cyclobacteriaceae bacterium | reverse complement strand
TTCTTTGGGTCGTGGTTTACTCACTTGGAATGGATTTTTACAGCTTTCTTTCTAGCAGAGTATGTTTTACGCTTGTACTGTACTCACAAACCAATCAAATATGCGACTAGCTTCTTTGGAATAGTTGACTTACTATCCATCCTTCCTACTCTATTGTCTTTCTTTATAGTTGGTGGGCAATCATTAATGATTATCCGAGGATTGCGTTTACTACGTGTATTCAGAATATTTAAGCTAGCTAATTTCTTATCTCAAGGACAACTAATTATGTCTGCATTAAAGGCAAGTAAAGCAAAGATTATTGTCTTCATGATTTTCATCGTCATTCTAGTGAGCATTTTCGGGTCTCTTATGTATTTAATAGAAGGAAAGAGCGACTCTGGCTTCGATAGCATTCCACATAGTATTTACTGGGCTATTGTTACACTTACTACTGTTGGTTACGGAGATATTTCTCCCGTAACTCCATTAGGACAACTGGTAGCTTCCATTATTATGATTGCTGGTTATGCTATTATTGCTGTTCCTACAGGAATAGTAACGGGTGAAATCATTAAAAAAACAGTTGTCAGTACCCAATCTTGTAAAAACTGTAGCGAAGAGGGACATGATAAGGATGCTGAGTATTGTAAGTATTGTGGACACAAACTTTAAGTAATGAATAATTGATAATTAACAATGAATAAAGTACAATATCCCAGGTATTAAGTACAACGACTCTAGAGCCTAACCGTGACTGCGGCAGGCAAGGTAAACTCATACCTCAAATCTAATGTCTAGTATCTAACGTCTCAAAGTCTTAAACATGAAAATAGCAATTATTGGTTCTGGAATTGGAGGAATGGCTTCAGCTATTCGATTGGCTAAAAAAGGACATCACGTCACTGTATTTGAAGCGAATGATTATCCTGGTGGTAAACTAACTTCTTTCCAGTCTGGAGCGTATCGCTTTGATGCAGGTCCATCGCTCTTTACAATGCCTGAAAATGTGGTTGATTTATTTGACCTTTGTGGCAAAAAATACACCGATTATTTTGACTACAAATCCTTGGATAAAACATGTCATTATTTTTATGAAGATGGGACAGTAATAGAAGGAAATACAGACAGAAAAAGGTTTGCAGATGAGATTTACGCGAAATTAGGCGTAAGCCAAAAAACAATATTAGATTATCTTTCTCATAGTGAAAAACTACACCTACTTACTACGCCCTTTTTTCTCAAAAAGTCACTACACAAACTCAAGACTTACCTTGACCTAAAATTATTCAAAACATTGTTCAACATAGGCTCTCTGAATCTTAATAAGACAATGAATGAGGTGAATGAAGAAAAGTTAAAACACCCTAAACTTGTTCAGCTTTTCAATCGTTTTGCGACTTACAATGGATCTAGCCCATACCTTGCTCCTGGCGTACTGAATGTAATCCCAAATCTAGAACATAATATGGGTACGTATTTCCCAAAGGGGGGAATGCACAGCATCACAAAGGCATTGCATCAACTTTCGTTGGATGTTGGCGTCTGCTATCGTTTCAATGAAGAGGTAGCAGAAATAGTAGTGAAAAAGAATAAGGTTACAGGTGTAAAAACTACTAATCAGTTGTTTAACTGTGATCGAGTGATTAGCAATATGGATGTTGTGCCTACTTACAGAAAGTTGTTAGCAAAGCATAACGCTCCTGAAAAAATTCTATCACAACCACGCTCTAGTTCTGCATTGATTTTTTACTGGGGTATTAGTAAATCGTTCCCTCAACTGGATGTTCACAACATATTTTTTAGTGAGGATTACAAAAAAGAGTTTGACCACATTTTCTCACAAAAAGATATTTATGTTGACCCTACGGTTTACATTAATATTACATCAAAAGAAAATGCTAGTGATGCGCCTAGCGGGCATGAAAATTGGTTTGTAATGGTGAACGTACCGAGTAACGAAGGTCAAAATTGGGATCAATTAATCGAAACGACAAAAAGCCATGTGCTTACTAAGTTGTCTAGAATGTTGAGTACACCAATAGAGCCTTTAATTGAAACAGAAAAAATGTTAGACCCTAGAAGCATTGAAAGTAAGACTTCGAGCTCCCAAGGGGCATTGTATGGCGCTAGCTCGAATAACAAAATGGCTGCCTTTTTGCGTCATAAGAACTTCTCTTCCAATATTAAAGGACTCTACTTTTGTGGGGGAAGTGTTCATCCTGGAGGTGGAATCCCTTTGTGTTTATTATCGGCTAAGATAGTAAGTGATGTTTTTAAGTAGCTGTGATTTACTTAATTAGCATTTCTATTCCCTACCTTTAGCCTATGCCTAAAAAAACGCCTCCTTTATTGATTGTTCATGCTACCTTGGTTTTAGTATCGTTGATTTATGGGGTTAATTACATTTTTTTAAAGCAATTAATCCCTGCTTTTTTATCGCCCGTTGCTTTACTGTTAATTCGTTCTGCTGGAGCTTGTGCTTTCCTATGGATACTAGTCACTATTTTAAGAATCAAAGAACCTATTAAAGAGAAAAAACATTTCTTACCTCTTTTCTTATGTGGCGTTTTTGGTGCTAGTATGAATCAATTGTTGTTTTTTTCTGGAATTGCTAAAACAAGTGCCTTAAATACTTCTTTATTGGTTATTGCTATTCCTCTATTTGTCTTAATCATTAGTTTATTAAGCAAACAAGAAAAAGCCACTTGGCTGAAAGTGGTCGGTTTATTATTGGGTATGCTTGGTGCAGCATTAATTATCATAACTAGTTCATCTGCTGAAAATGAAGGAGATTTGATAGGAGATTTGTATGTATTGATAAATTGTGTGCTTTTTGCTGGTTACCTCATACTAGTAAAACCACTAATGAAACATTACCATGCGTTAACCGTAGCAAAATGGGTCTTCCTTTTTGGTACTTTAGTTTCTTTCCCTATTTGCATCAATCAATTTACGGCTGTGGAATGGTCTTCATTTACACCTAAGGCTTTTCTTATCATCGCCTTTTTAGTATTGGTAGTCACCTCTGCTGGGTACATTTTAAATATCTGGGCAATGAAATTTGTAGATGCTACTAGAGTAAGTTTTTATATCTATTTACAACCTTTTTTTACGGCTATTACTGCTTACTTAGTGTTTGGGGAATATTTCACTTTAGAACAGGTAGCTTATTCTGCTTTGATTTTCGTAGGGGTTTATTTGGTGAACAAATAATGATGAATTAATTTACTCTATTAATCCATTGATACTTCTCAACGCCTTTTTGTAATAATAGTAACTGACAACAGCAGTAAGTATATCCGCAAAGAAAAAGGCATACCACACACCATCTATCCCAAAAAAGAGAGGCAATACAAGTGCTAATGGCACTAAGAAAAACAACTGCTTGCACAATGTTAATAACAAGGCTGGAACTACTTTTCCAATTGCCTGATAGTACGCACTAACCAATAAATTAATTCCGATTAAAGGCGTAGCTATAAATACAATGCGCATGGCTGGGACTGTCTGATTAATCAGTTCTACATCTTGAGTAAACAAGGTGATGATTGGTCTAGCCAAAATGATTAGAACTGCAAGAATCCCTATTGACAAAAAAGTAATAGATTTAACTGATAAGATAATAAATTCTTTTAACCGTTGGAATAACTTTGCCCCATAGTTGAAGCCTGCAATAGGAACAAACCCTTGTGTAATACCCAATACTGGGAAATTGGCAAACATTAACACTCTTCCAATAACGCCAAATACAGACAGCATAATTTCTCCTCCATAAAAAACTAAACTGTTATTTAGTACAATAGCCAATACACTAATAGCGCCTTGTCTAGACAATGTAACTGAGCCAATAGATGAAATTTCTTTTACAAGACTCGCTTTTAATACCAGGTTTTTCAGACGAACTCTTAAACTAGCATATTTGGTAAAAAAGAAAGTGCTCGTATACACAGAGCAGACTATAAATGAGATAGAGGTAGCCCATGCTGCTCCTTTGATTCCCATATCAAAGTATAAAATAAAAATAGGGTCTAACGCTAGATTAATGAATGCAGGAATAATAAGCGTAAACATGGACACTTTAGGATAACCTTCGCTCCTTATGACTGTGTTTGTCATCATAGCCCATGTAAGAGACGGTAATCCAATTAAAATAATAGAGAAGTAATCTATGGCAGGCTGAAGCACATTCCCTGAGGCACCAAAGAGATGCAAGATATCTTCTTTGAAAAAAGTACCTAGTAGAAAAAACAAGATAGAAAATATGATAACAA
Organism: Cyclobacteriaceae bacterium; assembly: GCA_045106295.1. Lineage (GTDB taxonomy): Bacteria > Bacteroidota > Bacteroidia > Cytophagales > JAAEPT01 > WTJX01. The sequence goes on along the minus strand of JBGCEI010000005.1, from coordinate 28,692 downwards.
ACGTAATCTGGTTCGCAAATGTATGATCTGCTCTTTCCTTATTATCTTCACCAAAAGCCCTAGAAATAATAGACGCTCCACCAATTCCAATTGCCATTCCAATACTAGAAATCAAAAACTGAATAGGCATCACCACCGTGATGGCTGCAATCCCCATAGAACCAACCCATCTCCCTACAAAAATAGTATCTACAATACCATAAATAGACATTACCAATATTCCAATAGAAGCAGGAACAGCTTGTTGAAGCAATAGTTTCCCTAAGGGTTCTGTACCGAATCCTTTTGATTTAGAATCTTTCACTTAGTTAGTTGTTCTAGTTCGTTTTCTTAATTTAAAAATTCGGTCTGAATAGTATTCTTTTAGCTCTATTACAAAAGAAAGAGGATTCTCATACCCCATTAAGACTTTGTACGTATGCTTACTTTTAACCTTTTGTATGGCTTGTTCCAGACGTTCTTTTTCCTTTTTCAAATATGAATCAGTGATTCCTGTTTTTACAGCTACGCTAGATTCAGGTAGCGTTAACTCCGCCTGTCCATTAAAGATGTAAGCATGGTATGCTTGTAATTCCTGTAAACTACCTGATTGGTAAATATCGACCAATTTAGACGTGATTTCTGTAGCTAATCCTTGATTACCCTCGTCCATAGAAAATTTATCAGGATGTACATGCAGCATCGCCTCTCGATACAACCGCTTACGCTCTTTTTTATCTCCTACTTCTGTTTGTGAGTCAACTTTTTGTTTGATGTGCTGTACACCTACTACCTCCTTAAAATTCTTTCCTTTTTTCTTCTGTTCTAGCCGCTTGGCTTTCTTTTCTAGCTTTTGTTTTTTGTACAACAAACTAAGCTCCTGCTCCTCTATCAGTTCTTCTATGAGGTGAGATTGCAATTGGTGCTCAAATGCGCTCACCTTCCGCTCTACTTCTTCAAGTTCCTTTTCTAAAGCTGCTATTTGTGCTTTTAATAAGGAGGTCTCTTTTTTATGTAGTACTGTGAAATTACTTTTTGTCACTTGAAAGCAGCTTATTATACTTTACTCTAGTTTAAATATCTTATTATTAGACAATAATTGTTTAAAAAAAACAATCAGTGATTCTCTATCTCCGTTTTTTAATATCAATTTATATTTATCGATAATATCAGGTTGATTAGGGAATATTTTTTCAATATCATTTAATAAAAAAGCCGTAAGTAGCCCCGTCTTTTTATTAATTAACGCAGGTAATTTAGCTTGGGTTGTCGCAGAAGCTATAACTGCTCCTAATAACCCACCACCATAAGCCCCTGTATTTCTTGCAGCTTGAGCACGATCGTAAATTTGATCATATATAAAAAAATAGTTTGAATCTAATTTAGATACTTTCGTAAAGTGGTATCTAGGATAATAATAATTAACATTAAGATAGGTATCCTCCCCATCATTTATAAAAAGAGTTGAGTTAAAAATATCACTATCATAATCAATATCTTTTAATTGATACTTTATGATTTTTTTCTTATCCGATACGGGAATTAAACTTAAATCATTCACAAAAAACGGTCTGTTATCTCGTAATTGTTCAAAACTTGAATAAATACCCTTTTGTATTTTTTCAGCTAACGTATTTGACGAGTTCATCAGTTTAAGTTTATGCTTTTTAATTAAAAAAGATCTTGTAGACTCATTAATCATCCTTGATAACGGTTTTTCAATAAAACGAATAAACTCTTGAAATTTAGTTGATGAGTATACTTTCTCATAAACCCCTAATTCATTTTTATACAAATAATCTAATGACATATAAATCCTAGGGTTAGATGTAGGTAACATATTATTAATAATCCTTACATCTGTAATTTTAATCCACACTCTAGCCTCTATATTTTTTGGGAATGATTTTTTAATGGCACTTTCTAAACTTTTTTCAAGTCCTTCTCCTTTAGTAAAAAAAACGATATGTTTTTTCGTACACTTTGATGAAGGGACAGAGATAGAGTCTAATTCAACTGTAACCTTTTCTATGTTTTCTATTATGTGATCCATTTCTTCCCACCACACTTTGATTTTTTTTGTATTCAACTGATAATCTTCACAGTTACCGAAGATAGTTTTTTTGTTTAATGGCTGAGAAAATGCCAGACTAGAAAATATAAAACAAATAAAAACAACTGTATACTTCATCTCTTAGATAATTAGTAATGGGTAAAACTAAATCATAATTTAAAGAAAGGGACTCTGTGATCAAAAAAAAAGAGTTTGAAGTAGGTACCTCAAACTCTTTTTGAAACTCGTGTAAGCAGTTAAGGTTTCTTTACTCTCCTTTCTTATTTGCTGAGTAACTTACCTTACGAGCATCGACCTCACGTAGTTGTTCTTCTACATCTATGACCATACCCATTTTTGTGTTTTTATCTATTTTCAAAGAGATTTCTAAAAGCCCTGCTTTTGCATCGCCTAGTTTTACTCTTTGTGTTTCAATAAACTGAGGTATTTGATCTGGTGTTACAAAGATGTCATCGGCTTGTACTCTTGGTTCAGATCCTAATGATTTATCATTTGGCGAACCAATGTAAATATTACTTACCAAATTCACTTTCTCTAATTCTTGCAACTCCGAAGCTTGTGGTTGAGCTACTTTTACTAAAGTTTGTTCAATAGGCTTAGTAGCTACCATAAAAAAGAACAACAAGATAAAAATAATATCCGGAAGTGAGGAAGTAGGTACTGCCTGCGATGTTTTTGTTTTTTTTCTAAACTTAGACATATCTACTTAATAAGTTCCAATATCACTAGGTTCTGCTCTAGAAAGCTGCATAGGAAACGACTTCTTAGATGTATCGTACGTAGCTTTCACTGTTTTAGACATAGATTTACTTCCTTCATCGTACTTTAAGTACATCGTTTTAGTAACCCCCATTTGATCAGCTCTCAACTGGTGATAAGCTGCCTTCAATTCGTTTAATACAGAAATGTACATCTCATACGATGTCCCTCTATCCGTTTTGTAAGATATAATAGCATCCTGAGGGCTATCAGCTCCTTTGGTAATGAATTCCATTGCCAGTGAACGCACATCGTCTAGTTTAGCAAATTGATCTTCAATCAATAATTGATCGTTTGAATTCACTAATACTTTGAAAATATTTCTGTCGTGCAACTTAATCTCTACGTCCTTTTCTTTCTTAGGAGGTAGAATAAAGTTGACACCCTTTTCACTAACAATAGTAGTGGTTACCAAAAAGAAGATCAACAGCAAGAAGGCAATGTCTGCCATTGAACTGGCATTTACTTCTTCTGCTTGTCTTGTTTTACGTTTGATCATTACTTACTCAATCTTTTAAGAAATGGACCAGCTAGTACAGTCAGTACTGCTATCACTACTAAAATGTAAGTTGCATTCAATACCCCACCTGAAAACTTAGCACCATCAGGGGAAATAAAACCTGTTTGCTTAGGGTTCAACACCAAATCGTTTGATACCGCATATCCTATCAAAAAGAAAATAGTAATAGCTGCTACACCAATTACTGCTTTAATGATTGTTTTAGGATCTTTAATGGCAGAAAGAATAGGCAATACCAAGGCTATTAAAATACCGATAACCAATAATACGACTGCTCCTCCTATGATAAAAGATACGCTACCTGATACATAGAAACCAGCTATAATTACTACAGCAATTCCTAATGTAAGGTATAATCCTTTTTTCTGAATAAAATCTAACATAAACTTATGTGTTAAGGGTTCAGACTTACTTTTTGATTGCTTCGTGTGCAATTAATGTATCTACAAAAGAGATAGAAGCATCTTCCATTTGATTGACGATACTATCAATTTTAGATACACAGTAGTTGTAAAATACTTGTAGAATAATAGCTACGATCAAACCTGCTACCGTCGTTAAAAGTGCTGTTTTAATACCACCAGCTACTTCTGAAATCTCGATCCCGTCTGCATTCATAATAGAGTCAAATGCATCAATCATACCGATTACCGTTCCCATAAAACCTAATAAAGGAGCAATAGCGATAAATAAAGAAATCCAAGACAATCCTTTTTCCAATTTACCCATCTCAACAGAACCGTAAGAAATAATTGATTTCTCTACGTTTTCAATTCCTTCTCCAGAACGTAATAACCCTTGAGAAAAGATAGAGGCTACAGGTCCTTTAGTTCTTGCTGCTAATTGCTGTGCTGCTGCAGTACCACCAGAAGATAAAGCATCTTTCATGCTAGCCAATAGACTAGATACATTCGTAGAAGAAAGGTTTAAAATAATAACTCTTTCGATAGCGATCGCTAATCCAATGATTAAACAAATCAATACCAAACTCATAAACATTACTCCACCTTCTACAAACTTCTGCTTGATGTGTTGGAATACGGTTATTTTCACTTTTTCTTTTTGAACCGCTTCAGTAGCTACTTCTTTCACTGGAGCAGCTGCTTCCATTGTTGCGCTGTCAGGCGTTTCTTTAGCTGTAGTATCTACTTGCTCAGTAGCTGTTTCCTGACTCATAGAAAGTTGAGGTTGAGCAAATAACCCTAAACCTAGGAAAGAAAGTGTAATGACGAATTTTCTCATTTTATATTAAATTCAAATTAATGTTTTACTGTCCGTAGAGAGAGAGGGATTCGAACCCTCGAAACCCTTGCGAGTTTACACGCTTTCCAAGCGTGCTCCTTAAGCCACTCGGACACCTCTCTGTCTGTTCTTAACGAAGAACAAAATACCTGCTATTCCAAGGAATATCCAAGTTCCCAAAGTTAAGAAATTGTTATTTCCCCACAAATGGATTGTAAGAAATAGTCTTTATTGTTTTCAACAGGGTAATTTCCTAATACGATCATCATTTTTGTAAGCGCCCCTTCGGCAGTCATATCCTTACCGTCTACTACACCTATTTGATCCAACCAACGGCTTGCTTCGTACTTTCCTTGCTCCACTGTTCCCTGCATACATTGAGAAATAGAGACTACCAACACCCCTTGTTTCACCAACTCTCTTGCCCATTCCTTTATTCGAGCCTCAGAGCTCATATTACCATTCCCATACGTTTCTATCACTAAACCTTTCAACTTCATAGCTAACACTCCATCTAATACATTTTGCGGAATCCCTGGAAAAAGCCTAATCAAGAATACATTCTCTTCCATTCCTGAAAGGAATACAGGTTCCTTGGGTTCAATCTGTAATTGAGCGTCATCGTAAATAATGATTTCAGCACCGCTTTCTGCCAATAATGGATAATTAGGCGATTCAAAGGCATCAAAATGATCCGTATTCACCTTTGTAGAACGGTTTCCACGGATAATCTCGTTATTAAAACAAATCACTACTTCTTGAATAGCAGCTTTTCCATTTTCTCTTTTGGTTGTAGCTAATTCAATGGAAGTAATCAGATTTTCCCGAGCATCATTTCTTACTGCCCCTAAGGGCAATAACGCACCTGTTAAAATAATAGGTTTAGGGAAAGACTGAATCAAAAAGCTCAAGACGGAAGCAGTGTACGACATCGTATCTGTTCCATGTAAAATAATGAAAGCATCATAATCTGCCTGATATTGTTTAATAATATCAACCAAAGACAACCAATAGGCAGGTGACATATCAGAAGAATCAATCAAATGAGGCATTTGTAAAATAGACAATTCTACTGGCAAACGATTGATTTCAGGAAGGTCCTCCTCTAAACTCATAAAGTTAAATGAAGCCTTTAGCTGTCCATCCTCATCGTATTGCATCCCAAACGTCCCTCCTGTGTAAATAACCAAAATAGAAGTAGTTGGTTTAGTAGTTTGTTGCAACAGTATTTTCTCAATAGCATACATTTTTTAAAGATAGTGATTTTGAGATTATGAGACAGTAGACTTTAGATTTAAGACATTAGACAATATATTTTAAGAATTTTGATTTAGGATTTTAGAATTAGGAGTTTGAATTTTGTTATTTGTTATTTCGTCCTCATACCCCAAAGACCATCTCTATTTTTCATTTTTGAAATTTGTTTTTTTTTGAATTTGGAATTTGACCTTGGGGCAACTAGTTTTGACACATGTTGAATACACAGAGACCTAGAAGGAATAGAACCACATTCGCCACTAGAGAATTAGTAGCAGAAACTACGATTTCGCTTAACGACTTTATCTTTCCTCTTTTTCTTATTGAAGGGAGTAATCAAAAAATAGAGATTGATTCTATGCCTGGTATTTTCAGGTATTCACTAGACCTGTTAGTAGAAGAAATCCAAGAATGCCTCGACTTAGGAATTAAAGGGTTTGCACTCTTTCCTGCTATCAGTGAAGAAAAGAAAGATCGCTTTGCTAGTGAAGGAATGAACCCTGAAGGTTTGTATTTAACTGCATTAAAAACAATACACGAACGCTTTACTGACATTTTCCTACTAACAGACATTGCCATGGATCCATACAGCAGCGATGGGCATGATGGTTTAGTAGAAGATGATAACATACTTAATGACGAGACATTAGAAATCCTTGGTCACATGGCATTAGCTCAGGCAAAAGCTGGAGCTAAACTACTGGGACCATCTGACATGATGGACGGACGAGTAGGTTACATTAGAAAGGTATTAGATAAAAATGGGTTTACAGATGTGGCTATTATGTCTTATTCAGCTAAGTATGCAAGTAGCTTTTACGGACCATTTAGAGATGCCTTGGATTCTTCACCAAAAAGTGGCGATAAAAAGACCTATCAAATGGATTACCGAAATAGTACAGAAGCGTTATTAGAAGCTGAATTAGATACTCAGGAAGGAGCTGATTTTTTAATGGTAAAACCTGCTTTAGCCTATTTAGATATTATTCACATCTTAAAACAAAATTCTACTCTACCCATTGCTGCTTACAACATTAGTGGTGAATATGCGATGGTAAAAGCAGCTGCCGAAAAAGGATGGATAGATGGCGAACAAGCAATGATAGAAATACTCACCAGCATTAAGCGTGCAGGTGCTGATATTATCTTGACTTATTTTGCTAAGGAATATGCGTTGATGATAAGACAATAGGAAGTTACAATCTATTTTAATACCAATCCTTTTTATACTTATTAAGAGATATTAAAACAAACAAAAGACATTAAATAGTTAAGAAATGAATAGTTATCCTATTATTTTCTTACACAAAGGAAATCCAGAATACCTAAGAATAGCTTTAGATAGATTAATACTATCAAATGGAGATGCTAAAATAATACTTCTTGGTGATGAGTCTAATAAAAATATTAGTGGTGTAGACCACTATTTTATTAGTGATTATTTTAACACTGCAAAAAAATTTGAAGACAACTATTACATTCATATGTCAAAAAACTCATATGAATTTGAGCTTATTTGTTATCAAAGATGGTTTGTAATATCTGAGTTTATTCGACAAAGAGAGTACAATACTTTTTGGTATTTAGATAGTGATGTATTAGTGTATAGTAATTTAAATGATTACTTAAAAAGTATACCGAACTATAAAAAATATGATTTAATAGGGTTTGACTCATCTACTGAAGAAGGTGATTTTTTTAATCCATCATTTAATTTCTATACATCAAAGTCCTTTCAAGGTATCACAGACTATTTAATAAACTCATATGTAGACAACAAAGTTTTTATGGAGTTGGCTAATAAATGGAGGATACATACAAAAGAAAACAAACCAGGTGGTGTTTGCGATATGACTCAACTAAAACTTTTCTTTTTGAGTAAATCTCTAAATGTTTACAATAGTTATAATAGTCATAATGATATAATACCTGATGGGAATATTAACATAAATACCAACCACGGAAATGGGGAAAAGTATAAAATGATCGAAGGATTAAAATATACAAAGATAGTAGACTATAATGTTCTTGTATATTTAGAAGATGGATCAACAAAAAAAATAATTTCGACTCACTTTCAAGGGGCAGCAAAAGGGGTGATGAAATGGTATTCTAAAAGAAATTCAACTATTGAAAAAATGATACTTTACATTAAAATTCATAAGATTAAAAAATATTGCCTAGCACTATTTAAAAAATAATATTTATCTCGTTTTATAATGCTTTTTTTAGTTCTCTCAATAATTAATTGGTCAAGTAAAATTTTCTATACTTAAGAATCACTTTTACAATTACTCTATTCTTTTTAAATTAAGGTTACATTTTAACTAATTCAGAAATCATGACAACTCAAGAAGTAGCAAATAAACTAGTAACATATTGTAGAGAAGGAAAATGGGAGGAAGCACAAAAAGAGCTTTATTCACAAGATATAGTCAGTATTGAAATGGAAGGGCAAGGTTTTCCAGCAAAGTCAGAAGGTATGGACGCTATTAAAGCAAAAGGAGAAAAATGGGAAGGTATGGTAGAGGAGTTTCATGGAATGGAAGTAAGTGAACCAGTAGTTGCTGGTGATCATTTTTCTTGTTCAATGGTAATGGACCTAAAAATGAAAGGTAGAGAAAGAGCCAAAGACGAAGAAATTGCCTTATACAAGGTAAAAGACGGTAAAATTGTGTCTGAGCAATTCTTTTACTCAGTATAAATTCAGAAAAACAAAAAGCATAAAAAAAGCTCACAGAATCTGTGAGCTTTTTTAGTTTAGTAAATAGAATTACCTAATTACTTTGATTTGTAATGCTTCTTTGGAAGTTCTCTTAATCGTTGAGCACTTGTTTCAGCTGTAATATCTCGTTGAGGATCACCTAACATTTCATAGCCTACCATAAATTTCTTTACAGTTGCTGAACGTAACAATGGCGGATAAAAGTGCATGTGAAAATGCCACTCTGGATAGTCTTTCCCATCAGTAGGTGCCTGATGTATTCCTGCTGAATAAGGAAATGAAATCTCAAATAGGTTGTCGTACATAATAGCTAATTGCTTGTACATATCTGCTAAACCAGTTTTTTCTTCCTCAGATAATTGGCCCAAATGTTGAACATGTCTTTTACTAACAATCATCGCTTCAAAAGGCCATACTGCCCAGAATGGCACCAGCGCAACGAAATGTTCGTTATGCGCCAGTATTCTGGTCTCCTTTTCTAGCTCTTTTTTCACATAATCTCCTAAGAGGCTACTGTTGTGTTTTTCATAATACGCCTTTTGATTCTCTTGTTCCTTAGCTACATGACCTGGAACGGTACTCTGTGACCAAATTTGACCATGTGGATGCGGGTTACTACAGCCCATCATACTTCCTTTATTTTCAAAGATTTGAATGTGGTTTACGTAGTCTAGTTCACCGAGTTCTCGGTACTCTTTTTGCCACAGATCAACCACTTTCTTAATATCTACTACTTCCATTTCTGGAATAGTAAGGTCGTGACGAGGTGAAAAGCAGATTACTTTACAACTCCCTTTTTCACTTTGAGAAATAAACAAATCATCTTCATTGATTCCTCCATCAGGACCATCTGATCGTAAGGCTGCAAAATCATTCGTAAAGATAAACGTAGAGTCGTAAGCAGGGTTTGCCTCCCCTCCTATCCGTTCATTTCCTGGACATAAGTAACATTTCTCGTCATACGCAGGACGTACTTCCTCATTTAACTTTTCTACTTGCCCTTGCCAAGGTCTTTTGGCTCTATGTGGTGAAACCAATACCCATTCTCCACTTAATGGATTGTAACGCCTATGCGGATGATCTTCAGGATTAAACATATTTTTTAGTAATTAGTATCAAGTAGCAAGTATCAAGACTTTAATACCTCGTTACTTCCCAACTTAATTATTCATTTTTTTTTTAATTATTTCATTACTAAACTGTTTACAGTTTAGTAGCGCCTTCTGCTATTTGAGCAATGTAAATTTCTGGTTTCACTTGGTAAGCAGCTTGATAGGCTAAGTCAATATTAGCTACAAACTCTTCTACTCCCGTATCATTTACTAAATTAATAGTACAGCCACCAAAGCCGCCGCCCATCATTCTAGCGCCTAATACTTGATCGTTTTTTTTAGCTTCTTCTACTAAAAAATCTAATTCTTTACAACTCACTTCGTACCGCTTACTTAGTCCTTCATGAGTCGCATACATTTTTTCGCCAAAGGCTTTTGGCTTATTATTTTTCAAGTCTTTACAGGCTGATTCTACACGAACTTCTTCATTCACCACATACCAACATCGGTCAAATACTTTCCCTTGAAACTCGTCTTTATGTTTCTCCAACATATCTACCGACACATCACGAAGGTTTTTGATTTCAGGGTAATGCTTTTTTAATACGTCAACGCCTTCCTCACATTCTAACCTTCTCGTATTGTATTCTGAAGAAGCCAAAGAATGTGTTACCATCGTATTTACCAACACTAATTTATAGTCTGGTAAATCAAATGGAATGTACTCGTGTTGATGAGATCTACAGTCTAATTTGATTAAATGTCCCTCTTTACCAAATACACTAGCATACTGATCCATGATCCCACACTGTACGCCAGCGTACTCATGTTCAGCCTTTTGTGCCATTTTAACTAATGTCAGTCGGTCATTTCCATGATTAAACAAATCATTTAATGCATAGGCTAACCCACACTCAATAGCTGCGGAAGAAGACAAACCTGCTCCTAAAGGAACGGTGCTTGAAAACACGCAATCAAACCCTTTAATCTCCTGATTAACTTTTTTGAATTGAGCTATTACCCCTATTAAGTAATTAGCCCACGTTTCCTCTTCAGTAACTTCTAGTTGAGATAAATCAACTTCATAAGAAGCGTCCAAGTCATGTGCATGTAGTCTACATACATTCATCCCATTTGAATGAATAGCAAATACAGCTTTTTTATCAATAGCAGCAGGTAACACAAAACCGTCGTTGTAGTCGGTGTGTTCTCCAATAAGATTTACTCTTCCTGGAGAAGCATACAAAGCCGGATCAGCATTAAATAGTTGCTTGAATTTATCCTTAAGTTCTTGATACATCATAATTAGGGTATTGTTCTAATTAAAAAAAAGGTGACTACCAAAAGATAACATACAGCGTTACCGTCATAACAATAATCACTAGTGCAGCAATATTGAACACCTTATCTGTTTTGAATAAATCGCCTCCTAAATCGATTCCTTTTGCGTCGTCTTCGCCTTTATTTTGCATATAGCTAACTAGCACCATTACTATTAATGTAAATAAAGCAATCAATTCTACTTGATGCATCCATGCTTTTAGCCAATGAATCTCCATTCCGTTAGCCATCATTAGTTTCATACCTACGCCAAATACTACAGATGCTATTACTCCAATAATAGCTGCTTTATTAGTTGTCTTCTTCCAGAACAACCCTAACATAAATACCACTAAAATACCTGGACTTACCACTCCTGTCCACTCTTGGATAAACTGAAATACTTGTCCTAAGCTACTTAAACTAAACGCCGTAGGAACAGCTATTATCAAAGCTGCTAATGCTGACAATCTACCAGTAGTCACCAAACTATTCTCACTAGAGTTTTTATTAATGTATTCTTTGTAGATATCCATCGTGAAAATGGTGGCTGTCGAATTCAACATAGAAGCTACTGAAGAAACAATGGCGGCTGTTAAAGCAGCTACTACCAACCCTTTTAATCCTGCTGGCACAAATTCACTAATCAACCATGGGTAAGCATTATCGTTCATTACTTGACCATTCCCTCCTGTAAAAGCATTTGTAACACCTGCAATAATCGAAGTCCCTTCTGGCTGAGCGTACATTACAAAGGCAATAATACCTGGTACAACAACTATTAAAGGAATAATCATTTTCATAAAACCTGCGAAAATAATTCCTTTCTGTGATTCTTTCACACTCTTAGCAGCTAAGGTTCGTTGAATAATGTACTGATTGAATCCCCAATAATACAGGTTCGCTACCCACATACCTCCTATCAAAACAGAAAGGCTTGGTAAATCGAAATAAGCATCTTTTCCATCTGGTGTTATTATTTCCCCTTCGGAGAGAATCATAGAAAATTTCTCTGGAGCAACCTCCATTAAATGTTTGAATCCATCAATGATTCCTCCATCTGGCGTTAAATGATCTAAGGCAATAAATGTGGTAATAATACCTCCTGCTACTAATAAAACTACTTGAAATACATCTGTCCAAGCTACTGCTGAAAGTCCTCCATACAAAGAATACGCTGCTGCAAATAAAGCTAATCCAATAATGGCTCCCACCACATAACTTCCATCACCTGTGCCTATAATAGTATCTAACGCTTTTGCACCTAAATAAAGTACCGATGTAAGGTTCACAAATACGAATAATATCAACCAGAAAACGGCTAAAATAGACTTCAAATTCTTGCTGTATCTTTTTTCGATAAAATCTGGAATAGTGTACAGCCCCTTTTCAATAAAAATAGGGAGGAAGTATTTACCGACTACAATCAATGTAATGGCCGACATCCATTCATAAGATGCAATTCCTAACCCTAGAGCGAAACCAGACCCCGACATTCCAATAAATTGTTCTGCCGAAATATTTGCTGCTATTAATGACGCTCCTATCGCCCACCATGGTAATGATTTACTCGCTAAAAAATAATCTTCAGATGTTTTTTCGACTCCTTTTTCTCCTTTAGAGACCCATAAACCTATTCCAATAATGGTTAGGCAGTAAAGAACAAAAATGACGTAATCTATCAATTCAAAATTCATAATATAAATATTAGTTAGTAAGTAGTTGAATGGTATAAGTTGCTGAAAAAGAAGTATTCGGTTCTAATTCGATTAATCCGTCTCCTGTATTCAATGCGTCTACGCCACACGTCATCGGTTCTATTGCAATAGATTTTCGATGTGGTGGTGTGTACAATTGTAAAAAGTTAAATTTTTGATTACCCGTTTCTTGTGTTACAGCTAGACTAACTTCCTGATTAGCAATTGATACAACAAAAGAATCGTTTGTCTGTGCCTTTAATGCATACGAGTCATCTAACTCCAAATCAGACATTCTTTTACCTTTTTTAAATTCTGAATATTCTTTTCTCTCCCCTGTTGGAATAGCATACTCATCCAACAACAAATGATTTACCTCATCAAATTTGAGTGTTAAATCATTAACCGAAGTATTATTTATTTTAAAATAAGGGTGAAAACCAAGTCCAATAGGAATGGACGTTGTCGACTTATTATGAACACTTGTTGATGTCGTTAAGGTATTGTTCTCAACATCAAAAGTATAGTTTACATCAGTTACAAAACAGAATGGATAACTTGATATTCCATTAAATACATGTGAAATAGTAATAGAAACGGTATGTTCGGTTATTTCTTCATTAGTTATTTTCCATTCTTGATTAAATACCAACCCATGTAGTGCGTGCTGTATTTCTTGACCGTTACTACCCATTCTATCTTCATTAATAGGCAATTGGTAACCAACTTTATTGAAATTATACTTTCCTTTATTTGTCCTATTAGGAAATGGTAATAATAAGGCACTTTTATATCCATCTGAAACATCTATCGAATCAGAGTACCCGTCGATCACCGAATATTTTTTATCATTAAAGATAAAAATCAATTCGTTGATAATGCCACCTTTACTAGGTACTACTGTAAAAGAAGCACCTAAAAAATGAGTAAAAGTGATTTTACCTGTATTCTTTTCTATATTTTTAATAAATGCTGACAAGTTTTATTCTTTGTTTACATATTGCTGCCATTTCCAAGCAGACTCCATCATATTATCAATTCCTCTTTCTGGTTTCCACCCTAAGTATTTACTCACTTTAGTGTTGTCAGAATAAACAGCCACTACATCTCCTGCTCTTCGAGGTCCTATCTCATAATTCAAAGACACACCTGTTGTTTTTTCAAATGCTTTTATTAATTCCAAAACAGTAACACCATTACCCGTACCTAAATTAAATACATCATAACCTTGCTTTTGCTTGCCTGCCAATAAATAGCTTACTGCTTCAACATGTGCTTTTGCAATATCTGTCACATGAATATAATCTCTTACACAAGAACCATCTTTTGTATTATAATCGTCTCCAAAAACGGTTAGTTTCTCCATTTTGCCAGATGCTACTCCTGTAACAATAGGCACTAAATTATTTGGTTTATTAATAGGGTCTTCACCCATTTTACCAGAGGCATGTGCGCCTACGGGATTGAAATAACGCAATGATATGGCGTTAATATTAGATACTTTTACGTAATCTTTAATGATTTCTTCTCCTATCTTCTTTGTGTTTGCATAGGGGGATTCTGGTAAATTCAATGGTGTTTGTTCTGAAACAGGTAACTGATCAACGTCACCATAAAGTGAACAGGAAGAAGAAAAAATTAAATTTTTGATACCAAATTCATTCGTGAATTTCAATACGTTACTCAATGAATTAAGATTGTTTCTATAGTACTCAAGAGGTATATCAACAGACTCTCCTACTGCTTTTAATGCTGCAAAATGAATAACAGCTACTGCATCTTTATTTTCTTCAAATGCTTTTCTAGCTGCATTATCATCACACAAATCTACCACATAGTTCTTAACTTCTTTTCCCGTAATCTCTTCAATACGGCTCATTGCTTTTATAGATGAATTACAATTATTATCAATAGAAACTACATCATAGTCCGTGTGCTCTATCATTTCTGTAATGGTATGAGAACCTATGTACCCGCAACCTCCTGTAACTATAATTTTTCCTTTCATCTTTTATTTTTTAACGGTTTGTTGAAGAAAAGTAGTTAATCCTACCTTATGAATTTAATGCTTGAACTTACACTTTTTCTCAACTTTCGACAACTTCCATTGTTACAAACATAATATTGTTTTTTTAAATGTCAAAATAACACTTAAAAAAATACCGTATTTTTTTGGTAGCTTTAAAATTCAAATGCTGAAAATGTTACTTTTTATAAAACGAACAACTTACGTACTTACTACCTTATGCTTGCTAACAATAGCATGTTTTGACACTATTGATTACAAAAAAATAGAACCTACATTCTTTTATAAAAAAACGCTAGACAACATAAAAAAGAGTCCAGAAGCTACTCCCAAATCTTCTCCCTTACAAATAGGTTGGTCTAAAAAAACGATAGTACCTGTCTTACCATTTAAACTGGCAGGTTATGGTGTTAACAGTAAAAAATATACAGGAATAAGAGACTCTATTTATGTAAGAACTATTGTAGTATCTTCTAATAATAAGAAATACGCCATCATTAGTTATGATTTATTAATAGTAAACCCAAGTATCGTAGAATCTATTAAAGCATCTTCAGCATTTAAAACCCTTCAGTTAGATGGTCTCTATTTTTCTGCTACACATAGTCATCAAAGTATTAGTGGTTGGGATAAAAGTGTAGTCGGGAAATTTGCCGTAGGCGGATACGACAAGTCAATAGTCGAAATGATTGCTTCCCAAACTGTAAAAAGTCTAACTCATTCGGTCCATACCTTATCTGAAGGAAGAATAGCTTATTCGGAAGCAAGTGGAGCAAATTTTGTCAGTAATAAGTTCAAAGGCAGTTATGTCGATAATACCATACGGTCTATTTTGTTTACCAAAACGGATAGCACCTCTGCCTTGTTGACTTCTTTTTCAGCTCATGCTACTACTACTCCTTCAAGTTCTAGTTTATTATCTGGTGATTATCCTAATTATTTAATTAAAGAATTAGAAAATAATGCTACTATCGACTTTGCCCTATTTTGTGCTGGAGGTGTCTCCAACCACTCTGCTAAAATCAAGTCGGACGAAAAAACAATGGAGAATGTCAACACCTACGGAAAAAAGTTAGCTCATCTTATTCTCGAAAAGCTGCCAGAAGCTAAACCTGATACAGACAGCATACCTTTATCTTTCAAAAAACACCCTGTCTTTTTACCTGATCCGGTATTAAAATTAACAAAAAATATACGTACACGAAGCTGGTTATTTAACAGCCTTTTCAACAGAAAAAGCGAAACATACGTTTCACATTTAAGATTAGGTTCTATTGATTTAGTAGCTACTCCTTGTGACTTTTCTGGTGAATTACGCCCTAAAATAAACACTACTAATCCATTACTAATTACCAGCTTCAATGGCGACTACATTGGTTATGTAATTGTAGATAAGCATTACCACGAAAGGACAAGGGAAGCACAAGAAACAAACTGGTATGGCCCTTATACAGGATCTTATTTTTCAGCTATAATCAATTCTATTATCAAAAAATAAAACTTTCTATTGTTATCACTCGTAAAGATGTCTACCTTATAATAAATGCTTTTTCACTAGATTCCAAAACTGAATTTTTTATGTATCAACAGCTCAGTCCTGAAGAAGAAAACAAAGCCATAGTAAAAGAATACAGGAAGTTACTGCGTACGGCAAAACCATTTTTAAAGGATGGAGATGCAAAAATCATCAAAAAAGCATTTAATGTAGCGGTAGAAGCACACAGAGATGTTAGACGGAAATCTGGAGAACCTTACATTTTTCATCCTATAGCGGTGGCTCAAATAGCGGTAGAAGAAGTAGGCTTAGGAACTACTGCTATTGTTTGCGCTTTGATGCACGACGTGGTAGAAGACTCTGATATTAAGTTAGACTACATAGAAGAACATTTTGGACCTAAGGTAGCCACTATTATTGATGGGCTCACAAAAATATCTAGCTCAACTACTTTGAGTGGAGATACTTCTCAGCAAGCTGAGAATTTCAGAAAAATGATCTTAACTCTTTCGGATGACGTAAGAGTGGTATTAGTAAAAATATGTGATCGCCTCCACAATATGCGTACGATGGATAGTATGCCAAGGCATAAGCAACTGAAGATTGCTTCTGAAACCATCTACCTATACGCTCCTTTAGCTCATAGATTAGGACTTTATACGATTAAATCTGAATTAGAGGATTTGTACCTAAAGTACACAGAGACAGATACTTATTATGAAATTGCTAAAAAAATCAATGAAACAAAGCGATCGAGAAATAAATTCATAAGAGATTTTATTAATCCGATACAACAGCAATTAATTGAATCTGGACATGAGTTTGTAATCAAAGGACGCCCTAAATCTATTTATTCCATCTGGAATAAAATGAAGAAACAGAACATCGAGTTCAATCAGGTTTATGACTTATTTGCGATTAGAATTGTACTTAAAATACCTATAGAAAAAGAAAAGTCTGGATGCTGGAATGTCTATTCTATTGTCACCGACTACTACAAACCTAATCCTGACAGATTGAGAGACTGGATAAGTACGCCTAAAGCAAATGGATATGAATCTTTGCACACTACTGTAATGAGTGATGCAGGACGGTGGGTAGAAGTACAAATTCGTACACAACGGATGGATGATATTGCAGAAAAAGGATATGCGGCACATTGGAAGTACAAAGGTAAAAAAGAGAGTCACGAATATGGGTTAGACCAATGGATCACAAAAGTACGTTCTCAGTTAGAACAAAGTAATTCATCGACGCTCGAGTTTGTAGATGAGTTTAGATCCAACTTATTTAATGAAGAAATTTTTGTATTTACACCAAAAGGAGATTTAAAAGTTTATCCTCAAGGAGCTACCGTATTAGACTTTGCCTTTGACATACATTCTGATGTAGGTATGAACTGCATAGGTGCTAAAATAGGTCATAAATTGGTTCCTATTGATTACATATTAAAGAATGGAAATCAATTAAGTGTTCTTACTTCCAAAAAACAGAAACCAACGGAAGATTGGTTGAAAACCGTAAAAACATCTAAAGCAAAAAAACGAATTAAAGAATTTCTTAGAGAAATACGAAAACCTTTAATTAATGAAGGAAGAGAAATTTTAGAACGAAAACTGAAACAGCCTTTAGGTTCTGGAGATCAAAAAGTTGTTAGTAAACTAGCAGATTATTTCCACCTAAATTCTATTACTGACTTTTATTACAAACTTGGCTCAAAAGAAATTGACCCAACTACTATAAAAAAAGCGGTGCAGTGTATCAATGATGATGAAAAGAAAGGTATTTCTCATCCAGAAAATCTCACTTTTTCTAAGACTGAAGCTAAACAAGCTGAAAAACATGCCAAAGAGATCAATAAGGACAAATTAGTGATTGGGGACGATGAAGAGTCTTTCGATTATCGTTTAGCTCCTTGTTGTAAACCTATTCCAGGAGAAGAAGTATTCGGCTTTGTTACTGTGCATCAAGGGATTACAATTCATAAAACTAACTGTAGTAATGCAACTAAATTAATGTCCAACTATGGATACCGAATTGTAAAAGCTACTTGGAAAAGTAGTGAAAAATCAGAAACTACTGCACTACTAAAAATATCAGGAACAGATAGACCTGGGTTACTAAATGATATTACTTCTACTATTTACAAAGAATTGGGTATTAATATTATTTCAATCAATGCTAACACGGATCATGGCTTAGTGGAGGATATAATCAAACTATCTATAAAAGATAAAAAACAGCTCACAACACTCATCACTAATTTAAAACAGATACCTGATATAGTTGAAGTAGTTCGTACGTAATTTTTAACACACCTCTTTTCTAAGGATAAAATATGATATTTTAAAAGCAAAAACTATGAGGTTTGTTCATTACAAAGCAAGGCTGATCTCTTTTATTTACAACTCTAATTAAAAAGTGTATAAAATAATGTATTCCCTATTGGAATTTTAGAAATATACCCTGACTTTTGCTTTTTAATTAAATTCACAAAATTACCATGGCGGTAGATGTATTATTAGGGCTCCAGTGGGGTGACGAAGGAAAAGGAAAAGTTGTTGATTACTTAGCTCGTAAATACGATATCGTAGCTAGGTTTCAAGGAGGACCAAATGCAGGTCACACACTAGAGTTTGATGGTATCAAGCATGTATTACACCAGATCCCTTCTGGTATTTTCCATAAAGAAATTAAAAATGTAATTGGTAATGGTGTTGTTTTAGACCCTATCAAATTCTTTGAAGAGGCAAAAGAATTATTACCTTATAACATCAAAGTACAAGACAACCTAGTTGTTTCTAACAGAGCTCAACTGATTATCCCAACCCACAAATTATTAGATCATGCTCAAGAACTAGCTAAAGGTGATAATAAAATTGGATCTACACTAAAAGGAATAGGACCAACTTATCAAGATAAAATAGGTCGCTCAGGAATTCGTGTAGGCGACTTATTACTCCCTGATTTCAAAGAAAAATACGAAGCCCTTAAAAAAGAGCATATGATTATGCTTGATTTCTTTAAGTACGATTGTGACAATATCACTATTGGAAAGCTTTCTACCTCCCTTGCTGAACTCGAAGAACAATTCTTCACTGCTTCGGAATTCATGAAAAATTTAGATATTAAAGACACCGCTTACTTCATTAATAATGCGTTAAAGGAAGGTAAGGCTGTATTAGCAGAAGGTGCTCAAGGAAGCTTACTAGATATTGACTATGGTACTTACCCATACGTTACCTCATCGAACACCACTGTTGCTGGAGTTTGTAGCGGACTAGGTGTTGCTCCAAGTAAGATAGGTGAAGTATTAGGGATTTTCAAAGCATATTGTACTAGAGTAGGTAGCGGTCCCTTCCCTACAGAGCTACTCAATGAAACAGGAGATAAGTTAATGAAGGTTGGAAACGAGTTTGGTTCTACTACTGGAAGAGCTAGACGATGTGGATGGTTAGACTTACCCGCCTTAAATTATTCTATTATGATCAACGGAGTTACAAGCCTTTTAATGATGAAAATAGATGTACTAAACGGATTTGAAACAATAGATATTTGTACAGGATATGAACAAACAGATGGGTCTGTAAAAGCAGAATTCCCTTATGATATTGAACGAGAAAACATGAAGCCTCACTACAACAGTTTTAAAGGATGGCAATCTTCTTTGGATAACATAAAGACAAGTGAAATCCCTACTCCAATGACTGACTACATCAACTTTATTCAGAAAGAAACAGGTGTACCAATTGACCTAGTATCTACAGGTCCAAAAAGAGAAGAGGTTTTAGACATGAGCATGTAACAAGTCTAACAATTTTAACGTAAATTAGAAGAGTAGCCTCAAACAAAGGCTACTCTTTTTTGTTTACAAAAGGAAAACACATGTCAAGATTACTTTTTCTTTACTGTTTAATTACTTACTTTGTAGTCTTCTTTCTCTTAGGAAACACATCTGTTTATTCTCAAAATGGGGACTTATTTTTATCTAATTTTGAAGCGCCTTCAAAATTAGCCTCTACTGAAAATTTTGCAATCGTCCATGATGGTCAAGACAGAATTAGGTTTGCAAATAGAAAAGGTATCTTAACATACGATGGAAACCATTGGTCACTCCTCCCTACACCTAGTACTCCCCTATCTTTTGCTTACAATAAAAAAGCAGATAGAATTTATGTCGGTTGCCTAAAAGGATTTGGCTACTTACGTACATCAGACAATGGCACAGAAGATTTTGTATCCATTGGCTTCAAAGATGAGGCGAGCACACCATTAATTACTAAAATAATAACTACTGAAAATACGCTCTACTTTTTAGGTGACGATAAGGTGTATTGTTACAACCAAGAAAACAATAAAGTATCTATTGTAACTAACGATTCAATTGATGGATTTAGTGATATTTTTTCTTTCGAAGAAACGCTTTTTCTAAGTAGTAACGACGGTTATTTATTCACCTTAAAAGATTCTAGCTTAACACTCACTAATACGCTACCTAACGAGTCTCCCATCACATGTACTAATTTACTATCAGATAGCAGTATTTTATTAGGCAACGAAAAAAATGAGTTGTTCGTATATGCGAACAACTCATTTTCACCATTCACAATTAAGAGCCCTGACATACTCAAAAATAGTCAACTATTCAGTATAGAATCATTCTCAGATAGTTTACTTATTTTATCTACCCATTTGAGTGGTGCTATAATTATAAATCGCTACACAACCGAAACATACGCTTCCATCAATTACTTTACAGGGCTTCCGGACAATGAAATAATAGCGGCTACTAAAGATAATTTTGGAGGTATTTGGATGTCTCACAGTTATGGCTTCACAAGACTAGATGCTCAACTCCCCTTCAAAACATACTCTAATTATTCGGGTTTAGAAGGACACATTAATACAGTGACCTCATTTGGAGGAACTACCTATGTAGGTACCTCTCAAGGAATTTATTATTTAGATAAAATAGAAGACTTTAGTCTTGTAAACAAGGTAATTAAACTAAAAGAGGAAGCACCATCACTTCGTGAGGAGCAAGAAATAAGAGAGGAAGAAAAAGAAGAAGAAAAATCCTTATTCACCAGCCTATTTGGTAAAAAGAAGAGTAGAAAGAAAAAATTAAAAAAAAGACTAGCAAGGGTAGAAAGAAAGGAAAGAAGTAGAACAACTAACACTAAAGCAAAAGCTCGTTACATAAGTACTAAAGAAAAAATCCTACACTCTGTTTCTCATGGCTATCGAAAAATAAAAGAAATCAAGTCAAGTTGTAAAAAATTTTACATTCACAATGGAGAACTATTAGCCGTAACTAACCAAGGCGTGTATTCCATTAATAAGAGTAAAACAAATCGACTATTTAATCATGGAAGCAGATGCAGCCTTCTTTCGCAGGACGGTGTATTGTATTTCATCACATACGACAATAAGTTACATCGTCATGAGAAAAAAAGAGGGAAATGGGTATCTAGTTATGTAAGTAAACCGTTCAATTTTAAGCCAAGTTACCTTTATACTCATGGTGAAAGTTTATGGATTTGTGGTAAAGAACAAGTCATTCAAATGCCTTCGACAAAAAAACCAACATCCAAGAGAAGTTATAAAGTAAACAATCCTTTTTCCGATGAAGTATGGATGACCACTATGAATGATCAATTGCTACTCGTTTTACAATCTAGTGTTTTGGTGTTTAATGCTGAGCGTAATTCGTTTAAAAAAGACACTTCTTACAATGAAATCTTAAAAAAACCTCATCAATTTATTCACTCTCAACATCACCTCACCTGGTTGTATGCAAACGAGGATTGGACACCAATTACAGATTTAGTATCAAAAACAACTAATTTTAAACTTTTCACCCTTTTACCTAGAATAAAGACAATCCTTAAAGAAAGAGATTCGTATTGGGTGATCACTAAAAACGATGAGATTTATTATTTCACACCTAGTAGTACTGACATTCGTTTTAATCACGGTAAACAAATCTATTTATCTGAAGTGAAAAATAAAAAAGGTAGCTTTTTATCTTTTAAAAATCTCCGATTAGAGCATAACGACAACAATATTGAGTTCGTCTATTACATCCCTAATTACTTATCTAACTATAAACTATCTTATCAATACCTAATTAAAGGAATTGGAGATGAAAATTGGTCTTCTTGGAGTAACGATCGTTCTGTAAAGCTAAGTGGACTATTACCAGGGAAATATGTACTAAAAATGAGGGTTCGTAATATGTTCAATGAAGTAAATGAAGGGAACGAAATCTCATTTATAGTATCTCCACCTTATTGGAAAACCAATTGGTTTTACTTCTTAGAAATTCTTTTCTTTGGTTCTTTATTTTTCTTATCGTTTAGACTGAGTAGTCAAAAAAATGCGAACAGACACCTTCGTCAAGGGCTAATCTTCCTGACATTGATTGTTACGGCTGAATTCTTAGAGACCTTGGGTCAGAATATTTTTGATTATGGTGCTTCTCCTGTAGTCAATTTCCTTATTCAAGTAGCACTAGCAGGTGCCATATTCCCATTAGAGCGTTATGTCTCATACAAAATGAAAGTAAGGTCTAGAAAAGCAGCAAGTACCACGTGATCACTATTCTACTTTGGGTTGCTGTATTTCTTATTACACACACCTACATATTATACCCTTTTTACTTACTTTATGTAAGGAAAAATAACACCTCTTTACCTGTTATTGATCCTTCTGTAAACTACTCACCTACCGTTTCTATTATACTAGCCTGCTACAATGAAGATAAAATCCTACACAAAAAACTACTCTCCTTATTAAACACTAATTATCCAAAAGATAAATTAGAAATCCTTATAGGGTCAGATGCATCTACAGACAACACCAATAAGGTAATTCAGTCTTTTGCAGAAAAACACAACATTATTTCTCCTTATTATTTTAAAAAAAGAGAAGGAAAAACAGGCGTAATCAATAAATTAGTAGGCAAATCCACTGGAGACATCCTCTTATTCACTGATTCTAATATCTTATTTAGAAGGTCTACTATTCAGAATTTAACTAATCCATTTTCAAAACCTTCCATTGGTTTAGTTGCTGGTAATATCATAAACTATAATTTAAAGAAAGACGGTATCTCTCTTCAAGAAGAAAAATATACTTCTCTAGAGAATAAAATAAAATACAAAGAAGGAATAATATGGGGAACTATGATAGGAGCTTTTGGCGGAATTTACGCTATCAGAGAAGAGCTATTTCCGTATCCTCCAAATAATGTAATTGTAGACGATTTTTATGTAAGCATGTCTGTTCTTGAACAAGGACAAGATGCTATTCTAACATTGGATGCCTTAGTACATGAAGATGTCAGCAATAAGTCTTTTGAGGAGTTTAAGAGAAAAAAGAGAATAGCAACAGGGAATTTTCAAAACCTCATTCGGTTCAGAAAACTACTCATATCGAAACGAAAAGGCTTAGCGTTTAGCTTTTGGTCTCATAAAGTACTGCGTTGGTTAGGTCCTCTCTTTCTGATTACTATTTTATTAAGTAACCTCTACCTAGTAAAGAACAATAATTTTTATTTTTTTTTACTGATAGGACAACTATTTCTCTACAGCTTAGCTTTAATTGAATTGGCTTTTCGTAAACTAAATATTCATTTTTTTGGTTTACGTTTTATCACACATTTTTTAGTGATGAATGGTGCATTATTCATTGGTTTGTGGAACTTTGTATTTCAAAAGAAAAACAACGGTATTTGGGAACCTACAAAAAGACTTCAGTAATATGAACGATATTAAACTAGACAAAATTGAAGAAGCTATCGAAGCCATAAAAAATGGAGAGGTAGTGATTGTAGTAGATGATGAAGATCGAGAAAATGAAGGTGATCTAATATGTGCCGCTGAATGGATCACTCCTGAGATCGTAAACTTCATGACAAAAGAAGCCAGAGGGCTAATTTGTGCTTCTATCACTGAAGAACGATGTAAAGACTTAAACTTAGACCTAATGGTTGGGAAAAACACTGCTTTACACAGCACTCCTTTCACCGTATCAGTAGATTTAATAGGTCAAGGATGTACCACAGGTATTTCTGCCAGTGACAGAGCTAAAACAATTAAAGCATTAGTAGATCCAGCTACAAAAAAGAACGATTTAGCGAAACCAGGACATATTTTCCCTTTGAAAGCAAAAGGAGGTGGTGTATTAAGAAGAACAGGACATACAGAAGCGGCAGTAGACTTAGCACGATTAGCAGGACTAAAACCTGCTGGTGTATTAGTAGAAATACTAAGTGATGATGGTTCTATGGCTAGACTCCCTGAACTACGGAAAATAGCTGATAAGTTCAATTTAAAACTTGTCGCTATTAAAGATTTAATTGCTTACCGGTTAGATCACGAATCTTCTATTAAAAAAGAAATAGAGGTGAATATGCCTACTAAATGGGGTGATTTCAAACTCACTGCATTCACACAAATAGCCACAGGAGAAACACACATTGCCTTAACAAAAGGAAAATGGAGAAAAAACGAAGCTGTATTGACACGAGTACACTCATCATGTATCACAGGTGATATTTTTGCTTCTTTCCGTTGTGATTGTGGACCACAGCTTCATCATGCTCTGAAAATGGTTGAAAAAGAAGGAACAGGAGTAGTGCTCTATATGAATCAAGAAGGAAGAGGCATTGGTTTGTTGAATAAATTAAAAGCATACAAGTTACAAGAAGAAGGCATGGATACTGTAGAAGCTAACCTAGCATTAGGTTTTTCTATGGATCAACGAGACTATGGTATTGGCGCCCAAATATTACGTGAATTGGGATTATCAAAAATACGATTGATTTCTAACAACCCTAAAAAGAGAACTGGATTAACGGGTTACGGTTTAGAAATTGTGGAAACAATTCCAATTGAAATAACTCCAAACCCTCATAACGAAGAATATCTAAAAACGAAACGAGATAAAATGGGGCACACCATTTTAAACAAAAAGTAACATCAGATTTTTCTTAGGCTGTAAGACTTTTAAAGACCGTTGCAGGGAGCTATTGTAAAATAGCTGAATATTGGTTGTTTTCAATTATGCAAAAATAAATAATCCTCACCTTAGCAGATAATATGTCTGATCTACGCAAGAGAAAGATCAAAAAGACTTTTCTCACACAGATAAATACACTATTAGACTGGGAATCAATTAATGAAGTAATTTAGGACTTTATTAGATACCCCACCATGCTTTCAATTCAATAATACTTTAGAGTGCTGGTTTTACTTGCTCTGTCCAGATAATTTGAAAATCATTCATTACCAGTTTTCAACTTCGTTCTCTAAGCCTTCTTGACTAATAATGTTTCCTTTCAAAATCTGTTTTTCTGCCTGCTGAAGTCTTTTATTGTAGTTTACTTTATTTAATAATGAAGGGATACTCACATGCATTAACGTTAGTTTGTAAATATCCATAAAGAAGTTTTAGCACCACTAATTCAACATATTTTCACCATACTTTAGTTTCATTCGGCATCCTTTTTCCACTTTCGTAGAATGGCGCGAAAAGATTTATTATTTCTTCAACGGTGGGTAAGCCAAGTCCATTTCTTCGAGTTTAGCTTTAACAATTGTAGACATCAAATACTCTTTGTACCAATTTTCATCGGAAGGAATGATGTGCCATGGAGCTGATTTAGAACAGTTTTCAAAAACTGACTCATACGCTTTCATGTATTTATTCCAATGCTTTCTTTCCTTGTAATCGTTGCTATTGTGCTTCCAATGTTTGGTAGGATCCGTCTTACGTTCGTTTAGTTCTATAAGCTGTTTGGCTTTATCTGTGTGTAAGAAAAACTTCACCACCTCTGTACCTGTCTCTACTAATAATTGTTCAAAATTATTGATATGATTAAAGCGTTTCGCTACTACGTCTTCAGAAATCCATTTATGCACTCGCTGAATCAATACATCTTCATAATGTGATCTATTGAAAACCTGAATCATTCCTTTTGCAGGAACATGTTGGTGCACTCTCCATAAAAAATCATGAGCAAATTCTTCATCAGTAGGCTTCTTAAATGACTTCACTTGTATGCCTGATGGAGAAATACGTTTAAACACAGCTTTTACAGCACTATCTTTCCCAGAAGCATCCATTCCTTGGATAACGACTAACAAAGATTTAGAACCGTCTGCCATCAAAAGGTTTTGACGCTCGGCAATGGCTTTAGAATTAGTTTTCAATAACTCCTTCCCTTCTTTTTTACTAAAATTATCAGGAGCAGTGGTTGGGTAAGAGAGTAAGTTTACTTTCATGGAGTTAGAAATAAGCCATTAACCTTTAGGTTCTCGCAATTAGTTTTTTTAACAGCTTTTGTATGTCAAAACTTAAATGGGAGTAGCTGATGAATGTTCTGTGTAATTTATCTTTTTAACAAAGATAGAATTAAAATCGACTTATTTTTAATTCGAACTAGCACTAATTGCTCACAGCCAAACCCGAAAAACCCGTACGTCAAAACATAACCTTATAATCAGCTCCTTTACTTCACAAATATCAATAGCATCTTCTTTGTAATTAAAAATAATATCCTTAATTTTGCATTCCTAAAATAAAGTAAATAGAAATGGCGAATCACAAGTCGGCAATAAAAAAAATTAGATCAGACGAAGCAAAAAGGCTTAGAAACAGATACCAGCATAAAACAGCTAGAACGTTTGTAAAGCGTTTAGAAGGTACTACTGATAAGAAAGAAGCTCAAGAGTTATTGAAGCAAGTTTCTAGTATGATTGATAAATTAGCAAAAAACAGAATCATACATAAAAGTAATGCTGCTAACAAGAAAGCGAAATTAACTAAGTTAGTTAACGCTCTTTAGTAACCTACTTTTTTCTTTTGTAAGAAAAAAATGAGTCTTATGCTTACCTTAGCATAAGACTTTTTCTATTTATGGACCAACCAAAAAACGAGCTCTCTATTCTTAGTCTTGCAGAAGACGACAGACCTAGAGAAAAACTACTTCATAAAGGACTCCCTTCACTAAGCAATGCCGAATTAATTGCTATTTTGATAGGTTCTGGTAATACCGAAATGAATGCAGTAGACCTTTCTAAACTCATTTTAAAGCATGTTGACAATGATTTAAATGAGCTAGGAAAACAAACAATTAAAGAATTACAAGTTCACAAAGGTATTGGTGAAGCCAAAGCATTAACGATAGTAAGTGCCTTAGAGTTAGGCAGGAGACGAAAAGAATCCGAACCCGTTACAAAACCTAAAATCATAAGTTCCGAAGATGTCTACGATCTTCTGTCTTCTACCTATCAAGACTTAGCACACGAAGAGTGCTGGATTGCATTAGTCAATAGAGCTAACTTTGTTATTAAAACCATACAAATTAGTATGGGAGGCATTGCAGGAACTGTTGTGGACCAAAAAATAATCTTCAAACATGCGCTTGAACATAATGCATCAGGGATTGTACTGACTCACAACCACCCTTCTGGCAATTTAGTAGCAAGTGACGAAGATAAAAACATCACTCAAAAGATAACAAAATCCTGTAAATTACTAGACATTAAACTCTTGGATCATGTAATCTTTGCTGGTAATGATTATCTTAGTTTCTCTGATGAGAATATGATTTAATAAAACAATCATCAGCTTCTAGCATTTAGCCGCTAGCTCTTAGCCTAGGCAGGTACACAGCTATAATTAAAAAAAGCTAAAGGATTATTAAAAATACATGAAACTACCCAAATTCACCCTTCTTATTATCGCTGGTGCGCTATCCATTATTTCGATTTATGTATTTAGTGGTTCTTCACAACAAGGTATTCACAGAGAAAAAATAGCTGCTTACTGGAAGGCATACAATCTCTTTTTAGTTAATAGTAGCAGCTCTCCTGTAGAAAATAAAAACAGCTTTTCTCCTATCAACTATTTTGAACCTAACATCAATTTTCTAATTACCGCAGATGTTGTTCCTTTATCAACTAGTGAATCGTTAGAGTTATTTACTAATACGGGAGAACAAAAGACTTACATAAAATACGCTTTACTCAAATTTTCAATTGGAAAACAGCCTTTCCAACTTACCTTACTTCAAAACTCAGAAGATAAAAACGATTATTTTCTTCCTTTTTCAGACATTACATCTGGGAAAACTACTTATCCTTCAGGCCGTTACTTAGCTATTGATTTCAATAGCCTGAATAAAGTAACATTAGATTTCAATGAAGCTAAAAATCCCTACTGCGCCTACAATAGCAGCTACAGTTGTCCTATCCCTCCAAGAGAAAATTTTTTAAACATAGAGGTACGAGCAGGAGAGCAATATCATTGATATTTTAAGACTTTAGACACTAGAATTTAGAATTTTTATAGTCTAGAATTTGGAATTTAAGGTTTGGAGTTTGGGGTTTGATGATATGAATGCCTATTTTTACTATTTAGGAATTTTAAGCAGGTTTAATTATTTGAATTAAGGTAAATACCAAAGATTAAATTCTTGATACCTGATACTAGTTACCTAATACTAATTTTAAAAAAGCTAGAGGCTAAGTGCTAAAG
>JBGCEI010000004.1:0-14890 GCA_045106295.1 Cyclobacteriaceae bacterium | reverse complement strand
AATGACTAGTGTATCACCAGGAACTACCATTTTTTTTTTTTTTTACGTGTTTACTTTCATAAAGTAAGTCGTGTATTTTTCTGGCTCGTCTAATTGATTTAGAATGTAAACGCCACCTACATGGGCTATTGTTTCAATCAGCATTACTCCAGGCATTACCGGTTCACCAGGGAAGTGACCTTGGAAAAAGTTTTCGTTAGCCGTTACATTTTTAATGCCTACGACTTCGTTATCATCTAGCTTGATTATTTTATCAACCAATTGAAAAGGGTAACGGTGAGGGAGCCAATCATAAATTTGATTGGTGTCCATCACAGGTTTTTCGTTTGGATCGTATGTAGGGATAGATTGGGTTTCTTTCATAACCTTTTTTATTTTCTTAGCTAAAGCAACGTTTGCTGCATGTCCGGGTCTAGTTGCAATTATTTGTCCTTTTATTGGTTTTCCTACTAAAGCAAGATCACCCATTATATCAAGCAATTTATGCCTTGCTGGTTCATTAGAGAATCGGAGTTCTGTATTGTTTAAATATCCACTTTCCTCGACTTTAATTTTAGGCTTGTTTAATAAGGATGACAGTTTATTTAACTCTTCATCACTCATTTTCTTGTCTGCAATAACCACAGCATTGCTTAAATCTCCACCTTTAATCAAATTGTTTTCATGGAGCATTTCTAACTCATGTAAAAAACAAAATGTTCTAGCAGAAGAAATGTTCTTTTCAAATTCATCTACATGGTTTAGGGACGCATGTTGTTGACCCATTACGGCAGAATCGTAATCCACCATGGTTTTGATGCTGTATGTATTACTCGGAAATACAGCAAGTTCTACTCCTCTGTCTTTTTCTTCGTAATGAATGCTTTCAGGAATTTCAAAATACTCTCTTTTAGCATCCTGTTCTTCCAGACCTACTTTAGTAAAAGTATCAATGTAAGGCAAGGCACTTCCATCTAAGATAGGTACTTCTGGAGAATCTATTTTGATGAGGATGTTATCTATCTGTAAACCGACTAAAGCAGCTAAGCAATGTTCAATAGTACCTACTTTAGTGCCGTTTTTACCAATAGTAGTGCTTCTTGCTAATTCAACTACATTATCAGCATCAGCTTCAATAATTTGTTGCTCATCTAAATCAACACGCTGAAACTTAATCCCATAATTAGCTGGGGCGGGCTCAAATGTCATAGTGGCTTCTATACCTGTGTGTAGTCCTACACCAGAAATAGAAGTGGTTGCTTTAATAGTATGTTGCTTAGTATTCACTCTCTCCTTTTGGGAAAATTAACGATTCGTCAAAGTTAGTACTTTTTCTTCCAATTTTTTAACCTGATCCATCAATTTTGGAATACGTTTGATATTCACTACATCACTAAAAAAACCTTTGACCTCTTGGGCAGGTTGACCGAGTAACTCTAAACCTTCTTTTTTAATGTTTCTATTGGTAGCGGCTTTACCTCCTAAACTTGTTTTGTCAGCAATGGTAATGTGACCAGCAAGGGCAGATTGTCCACCAAACACACAGTTTTTACCGATGGTTACAGATCCTGCAATTCCTGCTTGCGCAGCCATTACTGTATTCTCTCCAACAGTTACATTATGCGCTATTTGAACGAGGTTATCTAATTTAACTCCTTTTTTAATGACAGTAGAACCCAATGTAGCACAATCAATAGTTGTGTTGGCACCAATATTTACATGGTCTTCAATGATTACGTTACCTAATTGAGGAATGTCTTTGTACGTCCCATCAGCTTGTGGAGCAAAACCAAAACCACCACTACCAATTACTACTCCCGCATTGAATGTGCAATTGTTACCAATTACTGAATTAGCGTAAATTTTAACACCAGAGTACAAAATAGTATCATCACCAATGGTTACATTGTCGCCTATATACGAGTGAGGGTAAATCTGAACGTTTTTTCCAATGCTCACATTCTCTCCAATGTAAGAAAAAGCTCCTCGATAACTATTTTCTCCAATAGAAGCAGAAGCAGCCATAAATGAAGGGGCTTCTACACCAGATTTTGAGCTTTGAACTAATTTTTGATATTGCTCCAATAAAGTAGTAAAACCAACATATGGATCAGCCACACGTATTAGGTTAGCACTAATCTCTTTGGAAGGTTTAAAATCGTTGGCTACAATAACAACTGTAGCCTTGGTCTTGTAAATATGAGATTCATATTTAGTATTGGCTAAAAAGGATAAATCCCCAGCTTTTGCTTCTTCTATTTTACCGAGAGAATTTACTTTTGCTTGCTCATCTCCTTCTACGGTACCGCCAAGCATTGCTGCTATTTGGGCTAGTGTGAATTCCATATTTTTTATGAATAGTAAAAATGTTTGTTGAAAAGATTAAAAATCGAATAAGGCATCGATGTTAATATCCAATTCATTGTTTAATGCTTCTTCTTCGATTGGTACATACCCTTCTTGAAAAACCAATTCTTGTCCATCAAATGAAAGTAAAAAATCAATAAATCCTTTCAGTAGCGATTCTTTCTTGTCTGTGTAGTAAAAGTGAAGAGGTCTAGCAACAGGGTAAATTCCATTTTTAGTATTTAGATAGTTTGGTTTTACATACGTTGTTCCATCCTCAGAAATTAGAACAGGTTTCACCCCTTTTTTTAGATAGGCTAACCCACAAAACCCAATAGCATTTTTGTTGTTTGATATTCCCCTTACCATATCATTATTTTTATGTACATGGTTGCTTCCTTCTGCATAGTCAGTGCCTTTTAGCACTTTCTTCTTCATGAAAGCATACGTTCCAGATTCTGGTTTACGGGTGAACACCTTTATTTTTGCATTATTCCCTCCTAGTTCACTCCAATTTTTAAATTTTCCTGTAAAAATATCGTGTAATTGATCTAGTGTTAATTTTTTAATAGGGTTTTCAGGATGTATAATAATAGAAAGCGCATCATAAGCTACAATTGTTTCTATGAGTTTATCGCCATTACTTTCTATACTTTTTATCTCCGATGCTTTTATTGCCCTAGAGGCAATAGCTAAATCAACTTTACCCTCATTCAAATCTTTTAAACCTTTTCCACTTCCCCCACCTTTTACATATACTTTTACATTATAGGAAGTATCATAGATCTCTGCGGCTACACTCACAAATGGATACATGGTGTCACTTCCTTTTACTCGGATAGATTGAGCATTTTGCGTTAAAGGAGAAAATAACAGTAAAAAGAAGAAATAAATCTTATTCATAATTTTTAGCGGTTAAGATGATATTTTAATAAAGATATTAAATTTTAATTTAAATAGAGCCTTCTTAACGGGCTGCTTTTAGTTGTTATTCTTAGGATAACATATAAAGTACTTTTTTACTACTTTACTAATAGCCTTGATATTAGGTAGTTCAGATGCTTCAGCAATGTCAATCACCGCTCCTTTTTTAGTAAGGATGTTAATATTATTCTTTCCTGAAACGTAAGCCTCGTTTGTTAAAACACCTTGTCCTATTACCGCGTGATTAGCAATAGCGTCATAAGAAAAAGACGAGTCGATCTCATCCTTTATTTTTCGAATATGACTTTCGTCAAATGGCGAGTCAGAAAGAACTACTTTAAATAGCTTACGCTCAATTAGTTGCATACAGAGGGTTCTCAAGGTTTTATCTGTCGTATGTTGAAGCTCTTTTACGGTATGCCAAACGTCATAATCGTCCAATGCTAAAAAGCTATTCAACGCATCAGCAGACAGGGTAGTGTACCTAGCCTGTAATAAATGGTTTAAGTTTTCAGGAAGGTGCAATTCCGTACCTTGAGATAATAAATGTTTGATTCGTTTAAAAATCATAATCAGCATTTGCTCCGCACTGATACATGTTTTGTGGAGATACACCTGCCAGTACATGAGTCTTCTTACATTTAAAAAATTCTCAATACTGTAAATTCCTTTTTCTTCTACTACCAGTTGATCATTGGATACGGAGAGCATCTTAATGATTCTGTCTGCCCCAATAGCACCTTCCGTTACCCCTGTAAAAAAGCAGTCTCGTTGTAAGTAGTCTAAGCGGTCAATATCCAACTGACCAGACACTAATTGGTGAAACCATTGTCGATGATAGGTCCCTTTAAAAATAGCAATTGCGAGTGTTAAACGACCATTGAATTGGTCGTTTAACTGCTCCATTAAGTTCAAAGAAATTGCCTCGTGGTGTACGCCTTCAAAAATAAGGGATTCTAGTGTATGCGAAAACGGACCGTGTCCAATATCGTGGAGTAAAATAGCAGCAAGAGCAGCATCGTGCTCTTCTTCCGAAACAGTATTTCCTTTTTCTA
Source organism: Cyclobacteriaceae bacterium (assembly GCA_045106295.1). Lineage (GTDB taxonomy): Bacteria > Bacteroidota > Bacteroidia > Cytophagales > JAAEPT01 > WTJX01. The sequence continues at coordinate 10,586 of JBGCEI010000004.1, read as the reverse complement.
TCATGCTTAATAGCGCAATATGCATCAAATGCATAGCGCCAAGTGCATGGTGAAAACGGGTGTGCAAGGCACCTGGATAAACGTATTCTGTTAGCCCAAGCTGTTTTATTCTCCGCAAACGTTGGAACCAAGGGTGCTCTACAAGATCGTAGATTAGGTCAGAAGGAATAGTGATGAAACCGTAAACAGGATCATTTACAACCTTACGTTTATTCATAGGAAATGAGGACTTATTGTTTACTCGCTTGTTCTCGGTCGAATTTTTGATTCAATACATTGACTAGCTTTGCTGATATGTCTAAGCCAGTGTCTCCATACCATACCGAAGAACCTGGTCCTTTTACCAATACATACGAATAGTTTAACTCTTCTTTGAACTCTTTTAGAAAAGCTTGGATGTTTATTCCCATTTCGGTATTTAATTTCATCTCATTTTGAGAAAGCTGTTGTTGCAACTGTTGCTGCAACTGAGCCAATTCTTGTTCCTTTTGAACTAAAGCTTGTTGTCTATTTTGGAAAGTTTGTTGCTGCATTTGCAACTCTTGTTGCGTTAATGAACCATTCTGTTGCATTTTTACGAGCATTTCGTAATCTTTTTGCATTTCCTGTGCCTTTCTTTGATGCTTTTTCATTTTTGAATTGAAACGAGCCTCAGCACTTTTCTGTTGAGATAGTAATTCTTTTTGAATTTTATGAACCAGCTTGTAATTCTGGAGGACATATTCCATCTCTACAAAAGCAACAGGGAAACTTAACTGATGCGAAGCGAGGTCTTCTAATGCAGCAGTTTCTTCTTTTGCAGCTTCTTCTGCTTGTTTGTCAGAATAGTATAAACCAAATAGTGCCAATACACCAATAAAAGATAGAATACTTAATGCTAAGGGTAATTGCTTCATGTTGAGATTATTAGATATGAGACACTAGATTGGTAGACTAATTCTTAGGTTCTAAACCAATTATTATACTTAGTCCTTCATTATTTTAATTTCTTATTAGGCACAAAGATAGGTTTTATTCGTAAACGGAGAAATCAAATTTAGTTATTCGTTGTTGTGTACGGCTTCAATGATGGAGTGTAAAAAAATACGTTCATTAAAAGCTGATTTATTTACAGTAATCCCCGTACGAACTACTACTAATTTTTCTGATGGAATTACATAGATACGTTGCCCTTGAAAGCCATCACAGAAATAGGTGTCCGTAGGAACTCCTTCTATTCGGTAGTTTCCATTTTTACCAGTATTTAGCCACCATTGAGCACCATATTCCCCTTTTGGAGCCGCAGGTACAGGCGTTTTTGTGTAATTAACCCACTCAGGAGTAATAATAGTGTCACCATTCCATACCCCATTATTGTAATACAATAATCCAAAGCGAGCAAAATCTCTAGGCGTTGCAAAAGCATAAGATGAGCCGGCGTACATTCCGGCAGCATCAGGCTCTAAGAAAGTAGAAGTCATGCCTATTTTATGGAACAAGGCTTCGTAAGGAAAACGCCAATAATCATCATTAGAATTAAAAGTGTTACGAAGTATTCCAGATATGATATTGGTAGTTCCTGAAGAGTAGTACCAATCAGAATCTGGCTTTTTACTGTAAGAACTATTGATTGCATATTGGTACATATTTCCTTTATTGTAGAGCATATCTACAGCGGAGGACATGCGGTTATATTCCTCTAGCCAGTCTAAGCCACTGGTCATTTGTAATAAGTTATTCAGAGTAATGTTTTTTCGATCATCCTGCTGCCATTCTGAAACTGGTGCAGGGGAGTGGAGTGCTAGTTTTCCTTCTTTTATTAAAATACCAATGAGGGCACTGGTAATACTTTTAGTCATAGACCACCCAATTACTGGTGTATGTGAATCGAAGTCTTTCCTGTATCGCTCTGCGATTAGTTGTCCATTATAAAGAACAACTACTGATGTAGTGTTTTTCTTATTGTTTATGTCTTCTTCATGAAATGTTTGATCCAAAACAGGTTGGAGGGATTGTTTTAACGCAGCTTCTTTTGGTGATAGTTCAATTAAGTCTCCCATAGGCCAGTTTTCAGGTGAGTAGGCAGGAGTAGTTATGTTCGGAAAGATACCTTTTCTAACTTCTGATTCCTTATAGTCAGCTAAGAGGGTGCAACCAAAACCTTCTCGGTAAATACTTTTTCGATATTTTAGTCCAAATACGTTACTGGTAACTGTTTTTTCTTTTTTGTTGATGGTGTAAGATGCCCAGTTGATAGGGAAGAAGCTAAGGTCTAGGTTTAGTACACTTTCTTCTGTTCTTTTAGCCCCAAATACACAGGAACAAAGGTGTTTAGAATGGTAACCGCTAATGATAGGTAGCTTTTGGTAGGTTTCACGAACGAAAAACCCACAAATAATGAGAAGTGTTAGAAGGGAAAAGAGGATGATTTTCTTTTTCATACAATCAATTATATGAATAATTTACGTAGAAAACCTTAAATAGGTTCATGAAAAATTCTATACTGCAAGGAGAACCCTTTTCTCAAACTAGATACACAATTAGAGACAGTATGTTTTATTGAATTTTGTAGAGATAAAAATGGTCCCTGAATTTTTTCACCAAGGTGTATTTATCTGTGATAGAATAAAAAGGAGAACATAAGAAAGTCTCTTTATCAGCTAGGATATAGGTTGGTTTACTATTCCAAATGCGGTTACACTCGTCTTTTAGATTGATGTTAAATGTGTATTTCCTTGACTCTTTTGTGTAGTTTGTTGGGTGTATGACCCTGTCTGGAGTTGATAAGCTTGTTAAAAAATTAATAACCTGCATCTTGGCTGGTGAGACAAAAAGAGTTTCATCGTTTTGCTTGATAGTATTGATGTAAGTGGCTATTTCTATATTAATATCTGTTTTAGAACTGTCGTAAAATTTATTTTTGAATTTCACCATAGTGAAAGCAGTTGTTCCTAGCACTAATAGAAAGGCAATTGGTTTACTCCATTTGAGAGGAATTCTTTGAGAAAATCTTCTAGTTTGAAATAAGAGATTTGGTCCAATGAAACAAGCTGCAGGCATACATTGTACCATGTAATGGTGGTAGCCACCTCCCATTACAGAAACACCAAATAAAGTAACAACAAACCATATTAAAGTAAACACCATTTCTTTTCTTTTTGTAGCAAACAATAGGCTTAAGTAAAAAAGGATCATGAAAACGAGGTAGTACTTATGGATACCAGCAGCAAAGTCCAGTTTTGTTAAAAAAGACCTGTTCTCAGAATACCGTAAAGGTGCTTGATAGGTCATGTAAAGGAATTCTTCGAATATACCTAGTTGGTAAAAGTAGAGGTGTACAGCTAAAAAAGGGATAATTAACCCAATGAATAAGATAGTGGCATTTTTAAGAAAAAAAAGAACCTTTCCTTTTACTGATTGAGCTGTGTTAAGTAATATGAAAAAGTAAATACTTAAAAAGATGAAGTCAAATAGAACCACATATTTAATAATAAACCCTATTCCTAAACTCAATCCAGCTAAAAAAATACTGAATCTATTCTGTTGGGCTTTGGCCAAGAAATAAAGACCAAGAATACTAAAAAAGACAAAGTATACTTCAGTATTTGGGCTTACAGCTTTTCTAGTAGTTAGAGCAAAAATATAAAAAGCGCCTACAGATAGAGATAAAATAGTGTGTTTAGAAAATGTATATTTTACTTTATAAAGTAAAAAAGCAGTCGCCGCTACTAGAATAGTTGCTACTAGTCTAATAAAAAAGATTGATTTGTGTATTGTTATTATTCCAGCAAATAAAGCATAAATACCTATTGGTTTGATATCTAGTAAGTCTTTGTACAATAATTTCCCTCTAAGTAGCTCTTGTGCAATTACTAAATAAGTAGATTCGTCATGACTTAATACAGTACTATAAAATGTAAAAATTCTAACAAGTACTGATAAAAGAATAAAACCGAGTAAAATGAGTCCGTTTTTTTTCAAAATTGATTGTCTATTTTTTTAAACCTAGGATTTCTCTTTCTGTAAGAGGTCTCCATTTCCCTCTTCCTAATCCTTTTTTTGTAAGCCCAGCAAAGCTTACTCGATCTAATTTCACGACAGTGAAACCCATTGATTCAAAAATACGACGGACAATTCTATTTCTACCCGTATGCAACTCAATTCCAACATCTAGCCTGTCGTCAGTAATAATAGCAATTTCGTCCACGTTTACCTTTCCGTCTTCTAATTCAAGTCCCTTAGAAATAAGTTCTATTTGTTCATCAGAGATAGGTTTGTCTAGTTCGACTTGGTACACTTTTCCTTTTTCTGACGAAGGGTGGGTGAGGTGTTTAGATAAATCTCCATCATTTGTTAAAATCAATACACCTGTTGTATTTCGGTCCAGCCTGCCTACTGGGAATAAACGTTCTGGACCTGCTTGTTTAATGAGATTCATCACCGTTTTTCTCTCTTCAGGATCATCCATAGTAGTGATATGGTCCTTTGGTTTATTGAGTACGATGTATTTTAACTTTTCTGCTCGTAAGGCTTTTCCGTTATGTACTACCGTATCATTTTGTTTTACTTTGTAGCCCATCTCAGTAATCACTTTATTATTGACTGAGATTTCACCGCTTTCTATCAGCTTGTCAGCCTCTCTTCTGGAGCATACGCCTGCATTGGCAATAAATTTATTCAATCTGATTTCATTAGAAACAGGGCGTTCATTTCTTGAAGGAGAAGAAGGGTTGGTCTTCTTGTTATGTGAAGAACGGTTGGATGTTTTCTTTTTAGGCATAGCACAAAGCTACTAAGCTTCGTTGGTCTCTCCAATTTCATTGACAGAAGAATCTGTTAATAAGTCTTTTGGCTGAGGTAAGTCACCTATGGAGTTGATGCCGAAATACTCCATAAACGAGTCGTTAGTACCGTAGAGGAGAGGTTTTCCTACTGTTTGAGCCTTTCCCTTTATTTCTAATAATTCTTTTTCTAAGAGCTTTTGAATAGAGTAGTCACAATTTACACCTCGTATTTGCTCTACTTCTCCTTTTGTGATGGGTTGTTTGTAGGCAATAATAGAGAGCGTTTCTAAGGCAGAGTTAGATAACCTACGTTTTGACTTTTGCTTTAATAAAATACTAACACTTTCTTGAAAAGCTGGTTTAGTCATGAACTGGTAACCACCACCAACTTTTATTATTTCAAAAGAAAACTCTTCAGAAGCATATTTCTTCTGGAGAGCATGGATAGCTTCTATTATGGATGTCTCATTGGAGTCTGCATCGAACAGTTCTTTCAAGCATTTACTAATGTCTTCTATTTTAATAGGCGCTTGAGAACAGAAAATGAGGCTTTCTATGTGTTTGTGAAATACATCCATGGAAGAATCTAGTTATTTCTTATCAGCTAATTTTGCTTCAATGGATTGCGTAGTATGTGGTACTGCCATTAAACGCTCTTTAGAAATTAACTTACCTGAAGTAGAACATATTCCGTATGTTCCATTTTTAATTCTAATCAGTGCTGTCTCTAGGTTAGCGACAAATTTATTTTGACGTAAAGCCAATTGATTCAATGCTTCTCTTTCCATAGCCTCCGTTCCATCTTCAGAATTATACCTATTCCCTACAGTTGGGGAATGACCAGATTCTGTCTTTTTACTGATAGAAGCCTTTAATTTACTTAATTCCTGCTTTGCTGAGTTTAGCTTTTCGAGTATCATTTCTTCGAATTCTTTTAACTCTACTTCCGAATATCGTGTCTTTTCTGACATTTTTTGTTTCTTTTATTTATGCAAATATAAAAATTCAACTGACTTTTAAAACATACTTATCGTGTTATAGTCATTATTTTTGTTTTTTAATTACTAATTTTACGTAAGTTTTTTAAAATAGATTCAAAATGAAGATTGCCGTAATTGGAGCCACTGGTTTAGTAGGTGGCGAAATGCTAAAAGTATTAGCCGAGTTTAATATTCCTATCACTGAGTTGTTTCCTGTAGCTTCCGCTAGGTCAGCAGGTAAAAAGATGGCTTACAAAGGGAAAGAATATACGGTAATCACCTTGGAAGATGCTGTGGGTAAAAAGCCAGACATCGCTATTTTTTCAGCTGGTGGAGACACCTCATTAGAGTGGGCGCCTAAATTTGCAGAAGTAGGCACTACTGTGATTGATAATTCTTCTGCTTGGAGAATGGATCCTACAAAAAAATTGATCGTTCCAGAGATTAATGCAAAAGAATTAACGGCAGAGCATAAAATTATTGCTAACCCAAACTGTTCTACCATTCAAATGGTATTAGCCATGGCACCATTGCATGAAAAATACAGAATTAAAAGAGTAGTCGTTTCTACCTACCAATCAGTAACAGGTTCAGGTAAAGTGGCTGTAGATCAGTTGATGGATGAAAGAGTAGGTAACGATGATGGAGAAAAAGCATATCCACATAAAATTGATTTGAATGTATTGCCACACATCGATGTGTTCCAAGAAAATGGATACACAAAAGAAGAAATGAAGATGATCTTAGAAACCAAGAAAATTTTCAGTGACGACAGTATTCAAGTAACAGCCACTACTGTTAGAATTCCTGTAATGGGGGGGCACTCAGAGTCAGTGAATATCGAATTTGAAAAAGATTTTGATGAAGCTGAAGTAAGAGAGTTATTAGCCAATACACCAGGCGTAATAGTAGAAGACGATGTAGCTAATAATGTCTACCCAATGCCATTGAATGCCCATAATAAAAACGAAGTGTTTGTTGGGAGAATTAGAAGAGACTATTCGCAAGCAAATACATTGAATATGTGGGTAGTTGCTGATAATTTACGTAAAGGAGCCGCTACAAATGCTGTTCAAATAGCAGAGTATCTAATAGAAAATAAGCTAGTAGGTACTGCTGTAGAAGCATAAAAATGGTAATCGTAGGACATATACCTGCTTTTATTTAGTTGAATAGAACTTGATTAAATAAAAGTAGGTTATTTCGTTAAGCAACTAAAATTATCGAATTATGAAATGGAATCAATTGACAGACAGTAATGAGCTTCAAAAAGCAATAGAATTATCAAAAGAAAAGCCCGTACTACTTTTTAAACACAGTACGAGATGCTCTATCAGCTCTATGGCACTTAGTAGATTCGAAAGAGCTTGGGATACAGACGAAATAGAACCTTATTTTTTAGATTTAATAGTATATAGAGATATCTCTAACGAGATTGCCAGTACATTAAATGTCGAACATCAATCACCACAGGCATTATTAGTAATTGACGGACAGTGCGTACATCATGCTTCGCATACTACAATAGACTTTAAAGCTTTACTAGAACATACTGCTGCGTGAGGCAAATAGGACTCATACTTGCACTCTTTTTTATTCTGACCGTTAAAGGTCAAGAAAAGGAATATAATAGAGAATTAGTTTATGGGTTTCATGTGAGTACAATAGGTGGCATAATAGGAGGGCTTGATCTCAAGAAATCATGGATTTACGATAAAAACGACATCTATTCCATCGGAATAAGTGTATCAGAAATAAAGCACCCTAAAGAAGAGAAGTGGACAATAATTAACCCCGTTACTGTCACAGAAGAAAATATTAAGCTTGGGAAAAGTAATAACCTCTATGTGCTTCGTTCTCAGTTATCTTTAGAACACTTTTTGTTTAATAAATACCATGAAGACGGTGTCCGTATGAGTGTACATGCCGGACTAGGGCTTTCATTTGGTTTTCTAAAACCCTATCAAGTTGAATTTATATCCGGAATCGATTCAGTTACCAATGCTGTAACCACTGAATTCGAACAATATGACCCGAATAAACATAAAATACTTAACGCTGGAGGCGCTACTATTGGAACCATTGTTGGCAAAGGAGGCTTTTTTAGAGGTTGGGATAACTTACGACTCGTGCCCGGTATTAATGCTAAATTAGCCATGAGCTTTGAATTTGGTAAATACAACCACACCATAAAAGGAATAGAAATAGGTTTTTTAGCCGAAGCCTTTACTCAGAAAATGGTTATTATTCCAGAAGCTAAAAATAGATTTTTATTTACTTCGGGGTATTTAGGGTTATTTTATGGTACTAGAAAGTACAAAGCGCCTAAGTATTAATTATTTTTTTAGAATAACCGAATTCATCATCTGCCTTACGGCACTTTGCCAATACTTTTGTCTAGATGCAGGGCATGAAAAGTTGAAAACGTATTTAGTGTCGTCAATAAAACAATATTGAATGTATCGGTAAATAGGAGAGGTAAATACCTGTTTGTTTTTTTCTTTTTCCGCTAATCCTGTAAATTCCAATACCGTAAAAGGGCGTTTGTCGATGTAACGAATAGTGTCTTCTAAGAAAGTGAAATCTCTTCCTAAGGCATAAATACTAGACTTAAAAAAGCGTTTTTCTAGCTTTAGGCTTCTTTTGTATTGCCGTGCCTTTCCATTTGGGTTGTAACTATTCAACGTGTCCAAGATCTCTGTAATTGTAAAAACCGTCCGTTCGTTATTACCTATAAAAAAAGCTTTTGGAGGTCTGTTTAACCCATATTGAAACATAGATTGGCGTGCATCTAACGGACGTAATGCATCAGCTACGTACAGTTTAATGTTATCTACCTTTTGTCTAGTAAGCGTATGTTGACCATTTACTTGGACAGAAATCAAAGAAAAAAAGACAATAAAAGTGAATAATTTCATGTTGTTAAAAGTATCAAGTACCAAGACTAACTTTTAGCCATTTCCTCATGCGTAGAAATAAACTAGTAGTCTTTAGCAATTAGTTTTTAAAATCACAATTCCGAGTTATTTCTAGGCTAAAAGCTAGCCGCTAAATGCTATAAGCTTATAAATACAAATATGAGTAATCATAATGCCAACACCAAGTAAGTGTATTCTTATTAATGCTATTGCTTTTTTAAACCCGGATTTTGCATTAAAATTCGTTATGAGAAGTTAACTAGCAAGAAATCAGGGGTTTAGCTCATTTCAGCCTAGCACCGCTAGGGTTAAATTGGCTAAACTAGCAAAACGACTGATTTGCACATAGTTAGATTCGGAATAGACTCTCTAATGTATATTTCGGGTTTAAGTCAAAAGCTAGCTGCTAAATGCTAGGAGCTTTATAAATACTTGATGCTTAGTACTTGATACTTGATACTTTTCTTTATTTTTGTCCTCTCATTTTACGATTTAAAAATATGTTACGTACACATACCTGTGGTGAATTACGCTTGTCAGACAAAGGGAATACCGTAAATCTTTGCGGGTGGGTTCAAAAAGTCAGAGACAAAGGAGGAATGATATTCATAGACCTTAGAGATAGGTATGGACTAACACAACTGCTATTAGACGAAAAAGAGACCGACGCTAAAACCATAGAAACCGCTCGAACGCTCACTAGAGAATGCGTAGTTCAGATAGCAGGTACAGTAGTAGAAAGAGTCGCTAAAAATAAAAATATACCTACAGGAGAAGTAGAAATTGTAGTGTCCGACATCACCATATTGAACCCCGCAAAAACGCCACCATTTATCATAGAAGATGAAACAGATGGGGGAGAAGACCTACGGATGAAATACCGCTACCTCGACCTAAGGAGAAATTCTGTAAGGAAAGGTTTGGAGTTACGCCACAGGCTCATGAAGCAAGTCAGAGATTACCTAGATGGACAATCGTTTTTAGAAGTAGAAACACCTGTACTCATTAAATCTACACCAGAAGGAGCGAGAGACTTTGTAGTGCCTTCTCGAATGAATCCAGGTGAATTTTATGCTTTACCACAGTCACCACAGACCTTTAAGCAGTTATTAATGGTATCTGGTTTTGATAAATACTTTCAGATCGTAAAATGCTTTAGAGACGAAGACTTACGGGCAGACAGACAACCAGAATTCACACAGATAGACTGTGAAATGTCATTCATAGAAAGAGATGATATTCTTTTTCTTTTTGAAGGCTTAGTAAAGCAAATATTTAAAACAGAAAAAGGAGTAGATCTTCCTCTTTTCCCTAAAATGACCTATGCCGATGCAGCCAAGTATTATGGTTCAGATAAGCCAGATACACGTTTCGATATGAAATTTGTAGAACTGAACGATGTAGCTCAGAATAAAGGATTTCAAGTGTTTGATGTCGCAGAATTAGTAGTAGCCATTAATGCAAAAGGCTGTGCAAATTACACTAGAAAACAACTAGATAAATTAACCGAATTTGTAAAGAGACCACAAGTGGGCGCAAAAGGATTGGTTTACCTGAAATACAATGAAGACGGCACCTTTAAATCTAGTGTAGATAAATTCTACAGCCAAGAAAATTTAAGAGAATGGGCAGAGAAAGCAGCCATGGAAAAAGGAGATTTATTACTCGTTCTTTCTGGAGACACAGACCCTGTTAGAAAACAGATGAACGAATTGCGTTTAGAAATGGGTACGCAATTAGGGCTACGAGATAAAAACGTATTCTCATGCTTGTGGGTAGTAGACTTTCCATTACTCGAATGGGACGAAGAGGCTAAAAAATACCATGCCATGCATCATCCCTTTACATCACCCATTAAAGAAGACGAACACCTGCTAAAAGAAGCGCCAGAAAACATCAGAGCCAATGCTTACGATATGGTAATC
>JBGCEI010000003.1:0-24043 GCA_045106295.1 Cyclobacteriaceae bacterium | reverse complement strand
GGAATACTCCTTTACCAAACATAGGTTCTGTAACATTAGCTAGTTGGACCAGTGGTACTCCTGAATCACTTTCAGCTTACCTGTGGGGAATCTTCTGGTTATTTTCTAAAGCATTGACTTGGGTAAGTTTGCAAATGTGGTTTAGATGGACCTACCCTAGGTTGCGGGTAGATCAGCTGATGTTTTTGTGTTGGAAAGTATTAATCCCATTTTCTATTGTATTAGTATTACTCGCAGGAGTATGGCGATTATTAATGATTTAAAATTAAGTAAAGATGATGAATGAATTAACAGCAGTTTCTCCTATCGACGGAAGGTACAGAGGTAAAACAGAAGAATTAACTCCTTATTTTTCTGAATACGGTTTAATCAAATACCGTGTTCATGTAGAAATCGAATATTTCATACTATTGAGTAAGCAAGGTTTACCACAGCTACCTGAGCTGTCTTCATCAAATCAAACGGCATTAAGAGATATTGTTACCAATTTTTCTGAAAAAGATGCCCAACGCATCAAAGACACTGAAAAAGTAACTAACCACGACGTAAAAGCGGTAGAGTACTTTATTAAAGAAGAGTTAGATAAACTGAATTTGAGTGAGTACAAAGAATTTGTTCACTTTGGATTAACTTCTCAGGATATTAACAATACATCCTTCCCATTAATGCTGAAAGATGCATTGAACGAAGTAGTGATTCCTTATTTAAAAGAGATTATCAACACATTAGATAAGTACGCTTCGGAATGGAGTAGTATTCCAATGTTAGCTAGAACACACGGTCAGCCAGCATCGCCTACTAAGCTTGGAAAGGAAATGACTGTCTTTACTGAGCGAGTTAAAAAACAACTGGAATTATTCGAAGCCATTCCTTTTTCTGCCAAATTTGGTGGCGCTACTGGTAATTTTAATGCTCACCTAGTTGCTTACCCTAAAAATGACTGGATTGCCTTTGGAAATGAGTTTGTAGACTCTGTATTGGGTTTATCTAGATCACAGCACACTACACAAATTGAGCACTACGATAACATGGCGGCTCATTTTGATACCATTAAACGAATCAACACAGTTTTGATTGATTTAAGCAGAGACTTCTGGCATTACATCTCTATTGATTACTTTACTCAAAAAGTAAAGAAAAACGAAGTAGGTTCTTCGGCTATGCCTCATAAAGTGAACCCAATAGATTTTGAGAATGCAGAAGGTAATTTAGGGATGGCAAACGCTATGTTTGAGTTTTTATCTGCTAAGTTACCTATCTCTCGTTTACAACGTGATTTAACAGATTCTACGGTATTACGTAACATCGGTTCTGCTTTAGGACACTGTTTGATTGCTTTCCAATCGTTAAGTAAAGGATTAGGGAAAGTAGCCTTGAATGAAGGTTCGTTAGAGAAAGACTTAGAAGATAATTGGGCAGTAGCAGCAGAAGCCATTCAAACCATTTTACGTAGAGAAGCATACCCTAACCCATACGAAGCGTTGAAAGAGTTAACTCGTACAGGTAAAAAGATAGACAAAGAGGCAATCAAAAACTTTATTCTTACCTTAAATGTCGATGAAGGGGTTAGGAATGAATTGTTAGCGATTACTCCTCATAATTATACGGGGGTGTATTAAGAGAATTAATAATGAACAATGGGTAATTCCGTGCCTGACGGCAAGCAGGAATAATTAAGGAATTAAACAATGAAAAAATCAATAATACTCTACAGTTTTATTTCTTTCTTATTATTACTTTATTCCTGTAGCGGGAATAAGAAAGAAGCAAAAAGTCACTTAAGAGAAAGTGAAAATATCACTAATGTTAATAAAGTGATATTTAAAACTTTTAATGATGATAAACTTCAAAGGTTATTAAAAAAGGATGTTGATGGTGGACTTACAGAACTAATTTCAGACTTCAAGTTTTATTCAAATGAAATAAAAGACAAATGGAAAGACAGTATTAAATTCAAAAACATTACTAACTGTAATGACTTAAATTTAAGTTTTTTGGTTAAATGTGACACTAGTGAAATTATTGAAACATTCTTTATCAAAGGTAATAATGATTACTTTGTAGTAAAAGACATTCTGACAACAGTAGACTTTGAATCATATTTAAAAGAGTAAACGAATCGAGAATAATTGAGCTCAAACTTTAAACCCCATACCTCATTACTCAAACCGCAAAACCCAACCAAAAAAAATGAAAGAAAAACTATCTACTCCTAAAAAAGGATTATCTACGGCAGCTGTCTTTTTAACTGCTATCTCTACCATACTAGGAGCTATTATGTTCCTACGATTTGGTTTTGCAGTGGGTAACTTAGGTTTTCTAGGTACTCTTTCTATTATTTTAATTGGTCACATGATCACCATTCCTACGGCAATGGCTATTTCAGAAATAGCTACAAACCAAAAAGTAGAGGGTGGTGGTGAGTATTACATCATATCTAGGTCTTTTGGAATAAACATTGGTGGTACAATAGGTATTGCTCTTTTTCTATCTCAGGCAGTAAGTGTGGCTTTTTACATCATTGCCTTTGCACAGGCTTTTCAGCCTATCATAGAGCTTTTGATAAAAGAATATAACATCCTCCTGGACGTTAAAGCTATTACTATTCCATCTACTTTAATTTTGGCTTTTTTAATGATAAAAAAAGGGGCTGATTTAGGAGTAACCGTACTTTATGGCGTCGTTTTCCTTCTTTTCATTTCTCTGGTTATGTTCTTTTTAGGTTCTACTGACTATTCCCAAACATTAGAAAGTTTTAACTACAATGCCAAGATAAGTACTCCACTCCAATTCATTGCTGTATTTGCCATTTGTTTTCCTGGTTTCACCGGAATGACAGCTGGTGTAGGTTTATCTGGAGATTTAAAAAATCCAAGTAAGTCGATACCACAAGGAACTATGTTAGCTACAATTGTTGGTATGCTAATTTACATTGCCATCATCTGGAAGCTATCTTCTTCGGTTAGTCCAGAAGATTTGGCTGATCCAAACAATCAAATGGTCATGGCTGACATTGCTTTATGGCCTCCTATTATTTACATAGGTCTTGCTGCTGCTACGGTCTCTTCTGCATTGGGTTCTTTTATGGTAGGTCCACGAACATTACAAGCACTGGGAGCTGACGGTGTATTCCCTATCAATAAGATCAATACATTTACTGCTAAAGGAAAAAAAGGGAGTAACGAACCTACAAACGCTACTATTGTTACAACGGTAATTGCCATTCTTATTCTACTAGTGGGAGATGTCAACTCCATTGCAGAGATTATCTCGATGTTTTTCATGCTGACCTATGGTGCTTTATGTTTAATTTCTTTCTTTGAACATTTTGCTGCTGATCCATCGTACCGACCTTCTTTTAAGTCTAAATGGTACCTTTCGTTAATTGGAGCAGTAGGCTGTTTCATTATCATGTTTAGAATGAATGCGGGTTATGCCATCTTAGCATTTTGCTTGATTGCTGTAATCTTCATAGGAATTAGTTACAGCAAAAAAGACAAACAAGGACTTGCTCGTATCTTCAGTGGCGTTATTTTTCAATTGAGTAGACGGTTGCAAGTATTCCTTCAAAAGTCTACGAGTGACTCAGCAGATAGCTGGAGACCTTCTGTTATTTGTATTTCTAACGATTCGTTTGAACGTTTCGCTGCCTTTGAATTACTCTCATGGATTTCTAGAAAGTATGGGTTTGGAACGTTTATTCACACTGTAACAGGCTATCTTTCTAAAGAAACAAGCAAAAAATCTGATGAGGATAAAAAACGATTAGTTTCTATTTCTGAAAGTATTAAGAGTAATGTCTACATCGACACATTTGTAAGTCCATCTATTACTTCCACTATTGCACAGATTGTACAACTTCCGGGAGTGTCTGGTAAAGAGAATAATACGGTCCTGTTTGAATATGCCAAGTCTGACCCTAAAAACCTAATAGACATAGTAGATAATTATCCGCTAATCAAAGCAAGTGAATTTGATGTATTGATCTTGGGTAGTTCTGAGCGTTCATTTGGGTTTAAGCGTAGTATTCATGTTTGGATTACAGGTAGTGATTATGACAATGCTAATCTCATGATCTTGTTAGCCTACATCATTATGGGGCATCCTGACTGGAAAAAAGGAAGCATTACTATTTTTGCAGTTTACCCTGAAGAACAAATGCAGGAACAAAAAGACAAACTTTTATCTTTAATTAAATCTGGTAGACTACCTATTTCAAAAAAGAACATTTCTGTGATTCCTAAATCAGATGACATTGAGCTGAAATCAATTATCAACACACGGTCTAAAGAAGCTGACCTTACAGTTGTTGGGTTTATGGATGCTGCTTTAAAGCACAATGGAAAAGAAGTATTCAGTGGGTATGACCAATTAGGTGATGTGTTATTTGTAAATACAGATAAACAGAAAGAGATTATTTAAGATTACTCACGTTTAAACAACGAGTTTTTTTTATCCAAACATAATGAAACACCTCCTACTCTCTCTTTTACACTTCTTACTCCTATCTTCTGCATCTTGTATTTTTGCTTTTACTCCGCCTGATCCATTATATCTATGGTGGGAACAAAACGTAGATTGGTACACCTATTCTCACCATTCCGAATACATCACCATGTCTTCAGATAAAATGGGGCCCAACGCTTTGCCTGTACCCAACATGCGAAATGGTAGTATTGATACAGTCAGTTATATTGCACTAGGAGGAACATATCACCACTACACACCAGATCCTACTCAGAATATTACGCTGTATGTGAACTACCCTGTAATCAAAAATTTTATAAGTGTAGACCTAGATTTCTTAATTCAAGAATTCTATAACTCAAAAATCACACAAGCTTCTCATGACTTAAAAACAGAACGGAACGTTTTTCATGAACACTATTATGATAAAAATGCCGTTGGGGATGTTAATTTTCAAGTTAACTTTCAATTTAGTCAACAAGAAAAAGCAGGCGTAGATTTTATGGGAACGGTTAGCTACCGATTTGCTAGTTCAGCAAATGTATCAGCAGCTCGATTTATTGATGCTCCAGGCTATTTTTTTTCGCTTTCATTAGGAAAAAAATTGATCCAAAAAGAAGATTATTACCTTAAAATGATAAGTAACGTAGGTTTTCTAGTCTATCAAACAAATGATGAACAACATTCACAAAATGATGCGTTCTATTATGCTGGAGGGGTAGAAGCAAATTATAAAGGTTGGAGACTTACAAACTCCATTGAAGGATATTATGGGTACTTCGGCAACGGAGACAGACCTCTTCTTTTTAGGTCTTCGGTAAGAAAAAATTGGGATAAACTGGTTACTTCTTTACGCTTCCAAACTGGAGTTCAAGATTTTAGGTACAACAGTTTTGAATTAGTATTTGGATACAAATTGGACTTTCTTCCTTCATTCAAAATTGAAAAAATTAAGTCTGTCAAAAAATAGTTATTTAATTACTTGCTCTACTGTCTTTACATCAGGGAATAAGGAAAGTACTTTTTGAATCACCTCATCGACAATAGCATCAGGACAAGACGCTCCACTAGTGATTAATATATTGGATACCCTACTCTTACTAAATGGAATGGCAGATGTCAGTTCTTCTTTTTTATGCTGATCGTAATGAGAAATAGTTTCTTTATCTAGTATTTTATCAGCCGATGAGATAAAGAATGTAGGTAATTTCTCTTCACACAGTTCTACCAAATGAGAGGTATTGGAACTATTGTACCCTCCTATTACTAATGCAAAGTCTGCTTCTTGTTTTAATAGAGCATAAACAGCATTCTGATTATCTGATGTAGCGTAACACAATGTGTCTCGTGTATCGGCAAAGTATTCTTTCAACTCTTTTTCAGAATACCGTTCTCCCAACTTACCTTTTATGTAATCAGCAATGGCTTGTGTATCAGTTGCTAGCATGGTTGTTTGATTCACTACTCCTACCCTTTCTAAGTGTTTGGAAGGATCAAAATTAGGTGAATACCGATCAGAAGGAAAGAAATCACTAAACTGTTCTATTGGTAACTCTCCAGTAATGAATTGAGCCAATTGCTCAGCTTCTTTCATATCCTGAATGACTAATGCCTGGCCATGCTCGAGGGCATGCGAGAAAGTAGCTCTTGTTTCTTCGTGTATCGACTTTCCATGAATGACAATGGTGTAATTATCTTTTCCTAAAGCAAGGGAGCGTTTCCATACTTTTTCTACAAAAGGGCAGGTAGTATCGTATTCTTCAGCTGCAATTCCTTTCTCTTTTAAAATTTGTTCTATTTCTACGGTTGTTCCAAATGCTGGGATTACTACAATATCATCTTTGGTTACTTCATCCCAAGAGATTAATTGATTCCCTTTAGTGTCTTGCATAAACTGAATTCCTAAGTCCAGTAAATCAGCATTTACTTTGGGATTATGAATCATTTCACTGAGGAGAAAAATTCTTTTATCAGGGTATGTAGTAATAATTTTATAAATCTTTTCGATGGCATTTTCTACGCCATAACAAAACCCAAAATGACGTGCCGCATAAAAAACAACTGGCCCAAAATCCAATTCACTAGGAGAAAAGTCTTGCTTCATTCTATCCTCTAGTTTCCTCTTCATTTTCAATTTAGAAATGATAGGACTGATGTAGGCAGAAGGGATATCGAATTTTTTCATTACACTAAAATTAGTAGCAAGTATCTAGTAAACCAACAAATACTGTCTTTTGATTAAAAATCTGACTTTATTTTATGAAAAGGAATGAAATAGCGAGTAAATTTCTGATTTTACAATCAGAACACGTTAAATACTTTCTCAAGGAAGACTTCGCTTGGAGCGAAGTCTTTCCTAATTTGGCATGCATCAGGGATAGTAGCGACATCCTTTTGTGACCAGAGGAAACAAAAGATATAGCGGATAACCCGACCCGTAGGGTGATGCCAAAATCTTTCACAAAAATCACCACTTAATCTAAATTCCAACAGAGTGCTGATCACTTTTTAAGATACTTCCAAAAAATGTTGATAGTTTATCCATTAAAGGTAAAGTAATGTTCCTTTTTTCGACTAGATTTGTAAAATTTTTGAGCAAATAATTATTAAATATTAGTAAATGCCTAGAGATAAAAGCATAAAGTCGGTATTAATTATTGGAAGTGGACCTATTGTAATTGGTCAAGCATGTGAGTTCGATTACTCAGGATCACAGGCTTCTAGGTCGTTAAGAGAAGAAGGTATTGAGGTAACGCTAATTAACTCGAATCCAGCGACTATTATGACGGATAAAGTGACAGCTGACAACGTCTATTTAAAGCCTTTAGAAAAGAAAAGCATCATTGACATTTTAGAGGCTCACGACATTGATGCTGTGCTTCCTACGATGGGGGGACAAACGGCATTGAATCTAGCAATTGACTGCGATAAAGCTGGAATATGGGGGAAATACGGTGTTAAAATTATTGGGGTAGACATAGATGCTATTCATGTAACAGAGGACAGAGAAGCATTTAGACAAAAAATGATTGAAATCGATGCTCCTGTATGTCAAGGTGAAACGGCTACTTCGTTTTTACAAGGAAAGGAAATTGCTCAAAGAGTTGGTTTTCCTTTGGTAATTAGACCTTCGTTTACACTAGGTGGTTCTGGTGGTGGTTTTGTAAATACACCTGAAGAATTTGATAAAGCATTAAGCAGAGGGCTACACAAATCTCCAGTTCATGAAGTATTAATTGAACAAAGTATTTTAGGATGGAAGGAATACGAGTTGGAGCTATTAAGAGATGATAATGGAAATGTAATCATTATCTGTTCTATTGAGAATTTTGACCCGATGGGAATCCATACGGGAGACTCTATTACGGTGGCTCCTGCTATGACTTTGTCTGATACGGCGTATCAGAACATGAGAAGTATGGCGATCAAGATGATGAACGCCATTGGTCAATTTGCTGGTGGTTGTAATGTTCAGTTTTCAGTAAATCCTGAAGACGAGTCTTTGATAGCGATTGAGATTAACCCTCGTGTATCTCGTTCTTCGGCTTTGGCTTCTAAAGCAACTGGATATCCGATTGCAAAAATAGCGGCTAAGCTGGCTATTGGATACAACTTAGATGAATTAGATAATCAAATCACTAAAACAACAAGTGCTTTCTTTGAACCTGCTTTGGATTACGTGATTGTGAAGATACCTCGTTGGAATTTTGATAAATTCCCTGGTTCGGATACGTCATTAGGATTACAGATGAAGGCGGTAGGTGAAGTAATGGGGATTGGAAGAAATTTCCAAGAGGCGTTACAAAAGGCTTGTCAATCATTAGAAATCAAACGAAATGGTTTAGGTGCTGATGGTAAGGAATTAAAAGTACAAGATGCTATTTTACACAGTTTGAAGCATCCTAGTTGGGATAGATTATTCCATGTAAGAGATGCTATTGACTTGGGGATTCCAATGAAAACGGTCTATGACATCACTAAGATAGACAAGTGGTTCTTGAACCAGATTGAAGATTTAGTAGCAGTAGAAAAAGAAATTAAGAAATACACGGTAGCGGATTTACCAAAAGAATTATTGGTAGAAGCGAAACAAAAGGGATTTGCAGACAGACAGGTTGCTCATTTATTGAACTGTTTGGAAAGCGAAGTATTCACTAAAAGACATGAGCTAGACATTCGCAGAACCTACAAAATGGTAGATACCTGTGCAGGTGAATTTGAGGCTAAAACGCCTTACTTCTACTCTACTTTTGATAGCCACAACGAGTCTATTGTTTCTGATAAAAAGAAAGTAATCGTATTAGGTTCTGGACCGAATAGAATTGGACAAGGGATTGAGTTTGACTATTCGTGTGTGCACGGTGTATTAGCGGCAAAGGAGTGTGGTTATGAGACGATCATGATCAACTGTAACCCCGAAACGGTTTCTACTGACTTTGATGTAGCAGATAAACTGTACTTTGAGCCTGTATTTTGGGAACATATCTACGATATCATTTTACATGAAAAGCCAGAAGGTGTTATTGTTCAGTTAGGTGGACAAACAGCATTGAAATTAGCTGAAAAATTAGAACGATATGACATTCCGATTTTAGGAACAGATTACAAATCCTTGGATTTAGCAGAAGATAGAGGAGCATTCTCTCGTTTATTGAAAGAAAACAATATTCCTTATCCTGAGTTTGGCGTAGCTGAAACGGCTGAAGAAGCATTGGAAGCATGTAAAGAAATTGGGTTTCCTCTATTAGTTCGTCCTTCGTATGTATTGGGTGGACAGGGAATGAAAATTGTAATCAACGAGGATGAGTTAGAGACACATGTTGTAAATATCTTACAACAAATGCCTGACAACAAAATCTTATTGGATCATTTCTTAGATGGTGCTATTGAAGCTGAGGCTGATGCCATTTGTGATGGTGAGGACAGTTACATTATTGGTGTAATGGAGCACATAGAGCCTGCAGGAATTCACTCTGGAGACTCTTACGCTGTACTTCCTACTTTTGATATGAGTGAGGCTGTAGTTGAAAAAATAGAGACGTACACTAAGAAAATAGCAAAGGCTTTGAATACGGTTGGACTGATTAATATTCAGTTTGCAATCAAAGATGAAGAAGTTTATATCATTGAAGCGAACCCAAGAGCGTCTAGAACTGTTCCATTTATATGTAAGGCATATCAAGAGAACTATGTAAACTATGCCACTAAGGTAATGTTAGGTGAGAAAAAGGTAAAAGACTTTGATTTCAATCCTATAAAAGAAGGATACGCTATCAAAATACCTGTATTCTCATTTGATAAGTTCCCGAATGTAAATAAAGAATTGGGACCTGAAATGAAATCCACAGGAGAGGCAATTTACTTTATTGACGATTTACAAGATGATTTTTTTCAAAAGGTGTATGCCGAAAGAAATCTTTATTTAAGCAGATAAGCTACGCTGTGCAACGAAATATTTAGTTATTAAGTCATAATTACATGTACATTAAACATTCCTTCGTATCCGTAACGATGTCTAAACAATAAAATGGGTCTAATAAAATTATTATTTGTTTGTTATTTGATCTACTGGCTAGTAATTAAAGTCGGTGGATCATTGATGCGTACTTTATTTGGTACACAGACAAACAATAATCAGCAACGTTCTTCAAACCAAAGAGGCTATTCCTCTTCTAATAGAAAAGAAAAGGAAGGTACTATCCGAATCAATAAAAAGCGTGACAACAAAACACCCCTTGATGATTTCAAAGGCGGTGAATATGTTGATTATGAAGAAGTAGATTAATATTACTCCATACTGTATGTAAATATGAACTCAGGAGAGCAAAGAATCAAAGAGCTATCGTTATTACTAAAGCAATACAATACCGAGTATTACCAAAACCACACCTCCCCTATTTCCGATAAGGAGTTTGACACTTTAATGCATGAGTTAATTGCATTAGAAGAAGCTAATCCTCACTTAAAAGCACCTGATTCCCCTACACAGCGAGTAGGAGGAACAATTACAAAAGACTTTGCTACCGTTCAGCATAAAACGGCTATGCTTAGCTTGTCCAACACCTATTCTGCTAAAGACCTAGATGAGTTTGACAAACGCATTCAAAAAGGAATAGAAGGACAAAAATACGAATACATTTGCGAGTTAAAGTACGATGGTGTAGCACTTAGCCTTACCTATGAGAATGGTTTATTAACGATTGGTGCCACCCGTGGAGATGGAAAACAAGGGGACGACATTACCAACAATGTAAAAACCATTAAAACCATTCCTTTAAAAATAGCAGAAGACATTTCTTTCTTTGAAGCCCGTGGAGAGGCTTTTTTGGCTAAAAAAGAATTCGAACGCATCAATAAAGAGCGAGCAAAACAAGGAGAAGAACCACTAGCCAACCCCAGAAATACTGCTTCAGGAACTTTAAAAATGCAAGATTCTAGTGTCGTTGCTCAGCGAAACATAGATTGCTACATCTACAGCCTGCACTACAAAGGAGTAGAAACACACGAAGAAGCCTTACAAACTCTAAAAAAGTGGGGGTTTAATGTCCCCAACTCTTACAAAAAATGTAACTCCATTGAAGAAGTAAAGCAATACATTACCTACTGGGAAGAACGTAGGCATGATTTGCCTTTAGAAACCGATGGCGTAGTCATTAAAATAAATAGCATTTCCCAACAAGAACAACTTGGTTTCAC
Organism: Cyclobacteriaceae bacterium; assembly: GCA_045106295.1. GTDB lineage: Bacteria > Bacteroidota > Bacteroidia > Cytophagales > JAAEPT01 > WTJX01. Next base: position 12,880 of record JBGCEI010000003.1, on the reverse strand, counting down.
TGCCAAATCCCCCCGTTGGGCAATTTCTTACAAATACCAATCAGAATCCGCTTCCACCATTCTGGAAGACGTCAGCTACCAAGTAGGACGTACAGGTTCCGTAACTCCTGTAGCACACCTTGCTCCTGTACAATTGGCAGGAACCACCGTAAAACGAGCTTCTCTGCACAACGCCAACGAAATAGAGCGCTTAGACTTACATTTCAAAGACGAAGTATTTGTTGAAAAAGGAGGCGAAATCATTCCTAAAGTAACAGGAGTCAATACCTCGGCTAGGTCTAATAATGCCCAAGCAGTTACTTTTATGCTGTCTTGTCCAGAGTGCAGCACCGAGCTTATCCGAAAAGAAGGAGAAGCCAATCACTACTGCCCCAATACAACAGGTTGCAAACCTCAAATACTCGGTAAAATAGAACATTACATCCACCGTAAAGCGATGGATATTGACAGTTTGGGTCCAGAAACACTAGAGCAACTGTTTGACAATCAACTAATTAGCAACCCAGCTGACCTGTACGACTTAACCTACGATCAAGTAATTGGATTAGAACGGTTTGCCGAAAAATCAGCCAATAACTTGATTGAAGGAATGAAAAAATCGACTGAAATTCCTTTTCAGCGTGTGTTATTTGCCTTAGGGATCCGTTTCGTTGGAGCTACAGTTGCTACCACTTTAGCCAATCATTTTAAAACAATAAACAACTTACAGCAAGCTACAGTAGAAGAGTTAGTTGCTGTACATGAAATTGGAGAGCGAATAGCCGTAAGCGTAGTAGATTATTTTTCTATTCCCGAAAACGTAACAATGGTTGAGCGTTTAAAGTCACACAATGTACAGTTCGAAGTCCTAGAATCAGAAAATAAACAATTATCTGATAGCTTGGCAGGGAAAACATTCGTAATTTCGGGCGTTTTTCAACAACACAGTCGTGACGAACTAAAAGAAATTATTCAGCAACATGGAGGTAAAATCATTAGCTCTATTTCTGCCAAATTAGATTTCCTCGTCGCAGGTGATAAAATGGGACCTTCCAAGCTCGAAAAGGCAACTAAATTTGGAACAACTATGATAGATGAAAAAGCATTAATTGATTTAATCAGCCGTTAGCTAATAGCTAGAGGCTACTACCTAAGTAAAAAAGATGAAACAATTATTTAGCGGAATTGGTGTAGCATTAGTTACTCCTTTCACAACGGATAATAAAATAGATTACACCGCCTTAAAGAAAATAATTCAACACGTAGTAGATGGTGGTGCTGATTACCTCGCTGTGAACGGCACGACTGGGGAAGCCTCTACCCTATCCGAAAATGAAAAAAGAGAACTGCTTGCTTTTGTACACCGCCAGAAACCTTCTGATATCCCCATTCTTTTTGGAATAGGAGCAAACAATACACAGCACGTATTAGACACCATAGATACTACTGATATGTCTCTTGTAGACGGTATCCTTACTGTATGTCCTTACTACAATAAACCAACGCAAGAAGGCGTTTACCAACACTACAAAACCATCGCCAAGCATACAAAAAAGCCCATCATCCTGTACAACGTACCTGGAAGAGCTGCTATTAATATGACCGCAGAAACGGTTATCCGCTTGTCTAAAATTGAAAACATTATTGGCGTAAAAGATGCCTCTGGAGACCTAGAGCAAGCCATGAAAATCACTAAATACACCTCCAAAAGTTTCTTACTAATCTCTGGTGATGATATTTTAACTATTCCTATGATAACTGTAGGCGCAAAAGGAGCTATTTCCGTGTTGGCAAATGCCATCCCTGAACAGTTCTGTGACATGGTAAATCAAGGACTAGAACAAGATTTTTCGGAAGCACAAGAAATACTGCTATCCATCCTAGAGTTAAACGACCTCATGTATGCCGAGAATAGTCCTGTAGGTGTCAAAACATTGATGCACGAACTAAAACTCTGCGACACAAACGTACGTTTACCGTTAGTAAAAGCTTCAGAAAAACTAGTAAGCGACATTCAAGAGCAGGTTTCAATACTTTCTCTGAGCTAAACAATATTGTTTAGCTCAGAATTATCGTCATTCCCGAGAAATCAGCTTGCCTACCGCAGGCAGGGGAATATTGAACAGTTAACCACTGAGATACCTTTTTCCAAAGAGATGGCGGTTCATTTTCTAAATTAAACAACATCGATTTTTGATTTACGTAAATCCATAAACCGTTTGTTTTTATGACTCAGATACGTTTCTATTTTTTATTTATTACTTCACTTCTCTTTTTTAATTTAGAAGCACAGCAAAAACAACGTATTAATCACTACCAATCCACAGTTTTACAAGAATTCGATCGTACAACCAATAAGTTAAAGGAAGGAAAAGCCATCAAGATGCTCCGTGAGAGCTACGAAGCCATCATTACCCCTTCCGACACCATAAAAGATGGAGAATATGACTTTTACCATGAGTTTAGTGAACAACTAAAGCAAACAGGAACTTACAAAAAAGATAAAAAACAAGGTCTCTGGACAGGCTATTACCAAAATGGGATAACTAAATGGGTAAGAAATTACAACCATGGATTATTAATAGGTAAATCATCTTATTTTGATGCTAGAAGTCATCTAAAAAACTATTCTCATTACGCTTCGCTCAATGGCGCGTTAGCTTCTTTTAAACAATACGATGCCCAAGGCACGTTATTAACTCAAGGACAGGTGAAGAACAATAAGCCTGATGGAGAGATCATTTACTTCTACCCTAACGGAGCAAAAAAGAGTACTAAAACATTCGCAAACGGAATAGAAAATGGTGCCTTCACTACTTTTTTTGAGTCTGGTAAAGTCTACCAAGTGGGGACTATGAAAAATAATCAAATAGACAGTAACCTCACCACTTACTACCAAAACAAACAAATTGCTTCACACTCTTCTTTCAAAAATGGACAACTGAACGGACCTTTAGTTCGTTATTACGAAACAGGAACGGTACAAGAAAAAATGTACTACAAGGCAGGTAAACTAGATAGTGTTTTCACTGAATTTTATCCGTCTGAAAAAGTGAAACATACCGCTAACTATTCACAAGGATTTTTACATGGAAAAGAAGTGTTTCTCTATGAAACAGGTAAAGAAAAACAAATAGGAAATAATATAGGTGGCACAAAAGATGGCAAATGGATCGATTATTATGAAACTGGAAACATACAAAAAACAGAGTCCTATGTTGCTGGTCACTTGCATGGTAAACAAGAGACTTTTTATGAAAACACGGTTCCAAAAACATTACTTACCTACGATAAAGGAATTAAAAAAGGAGAGAACTTAACTTATTACCCTAACGGAAAGTTAGAGAAAAAGCGAGTTTACCTACCCGAAAAAAAGAAAACAACAGAAGTCCTTTATTATGAAAACGGAGTTAAAAAAGAAGAAGGAACACTCACACTACAACACAAAAAGGTAGGCAAATGGACGAGCTATTTCCCGTCAGGGGAAAAACAACAAACCAGTCATTATGAAAATAATAAACTGACAGGAGAAACCATTTCTTACAGTGAAAAAGGCAATGTAATAGAAAAATCAACTTATTTAAAAGGCAAGAAAAATGGGCTCCACGAGGCTTTTTATGAATCTGGTGAAAAAAAAGAAGCCATCAATTACAAATCAGGAAGGTTAAACGGAACCTACATCACTTACCACAAAAATGGTCAGGTAGCCCAACAAGGGAAATATTACACCAATAGAAAAGGAGGGGATTGGGTCACCTACAATAAAAAAGGAAAAGTATTGAGTAGCGAAAAGTACATTGGTGGTAAAAAAGTGGAGAAATAGACTTCACATTCAATTCCTAGCCGTTTCTTTTTTGTATTTTTGAGGCTTAGTTCAGTTGATTCATCTTTTATGCAAACGATCAAAGAAACAAATTATCAATTCCCCAATCAGGAAAAAGTAGTACACGGAAAGGTAAGAGATATCTATTTTTTCAAAGACAAAGTAGCACTGATAACGAGTGATCGAATTTCTGCTTTTGATGTCATTCTACCAGAACCTATTCCTTTCAAAGGACAAATCTTAAATCAGATTGCCGCTCATTTTTTAGATTCTACGAAACACATTGTTCCAAACTGGGTAGTTGCCGTACCTGACCCAAATGTAACGGTAGGCATCAAATGCCAACCTTACCCTGTAGAGATGGTGGTTAGAGGTTATTTAGCGGGACACGCTTGGAGAGAATACAAAGCTGGAAAAAGAACTATCTGTGGCGTAGCACTTCCTGAAGGATTAAAAGAAAGTGACCGACTACCTACTCCTATTGTAACTCCTACCACAAAAGCAGAGGAAGGGCATGATTTAGATATTTCAAAGGAAGAAATAATTGCACAAGGTTTAATAGACAAAGCAGAGTATGAGCAATTGGAAAAATATTCCTTAGCGCTGTTTGCACATGGTAGCAAAATGGCAAAAGAAAGAGGTTTGTTATTAGTAGATACGAAATACGAATTTGGTAAAAGTGAGGATACCATTTATTTAATTGATGAAATACATACACCTGATTCGTCTCGCTATTTCTATGCAACAAGTTACGATGCTATTCAAAAAGAAAATGGCAAACAAAAGCAGCTTTCTAAAGAGTTTGTGCGAGAATGGTTAATGGAAAATGGGTTCCAAGGAAAAGAAGGGCAAAAAGTCCCTAAAATGACATCAGAAGTGATTCAATCCATATCAGAACGCTACATAGAGTTGTACGAAGGAATCACTGGACAGCCCTTTAAAAAAGCTGACACAACAGATATTAACAAAAGGATTTCCGAAAATATTTCACATTGTCTTTAAAAGTGCTATTTTCGTTTAATAATATAAACAGCAACGACTTATGAAGTTTTCTATTGACAAGCAAGAAAAATACTGTGTGCTTGCACTAAATGAAGAGAAACTTACTTCTTTAACAGCTCCAGAGCTTAAATCTGAATTAGTAACACTTTCTAACGAAGGACATACTTCTATGATTTTAGATCTTAAAGATGTTCAATACATAGATTCTTCGGGTCTAAGTGGCATTCTTACGGGGAATAGAATAGCAAAAGATACCAATGGATCTTTCGTTGTTTGTAACCTAACAGATCACGTATTGAAGCTCATTACTATTTCTAAATTAGACTCTGTACTAAATATTGTACCAACTCAAGAAGAAGCAATTGATGCCGTTTTTCTAGATCAACTAGAAAATGATGTTAAAAACTCATCCAAATCTTAATTACTATTTTTCATTATGCCTAAAGCAGAAATCAAAACAAATAAAGGAACCCTCAAAATTGATTTTTTTGAGAAAGACGCTCCAAATACGGTAAAAAACTTTACTGACCTAGCCGAAAAAGGATACTATGATGGCCTTAGCTTTCATAGAGTAATTCCAAATTTCGTCGTGCAAGGTGGTTGTCCAGACGGAACAGGTGCTGGAGGTCCAGGTTACCAAATAGACTGTGAGTTAGATGGCGAAAACCAATTCCATGATAAAGGAGTCCTTTCTATGGCCCATGCAGGTAGAAACACTGGTGGCTCTCAATTTTTCATTTGCCACAGCAGAGAAAACACGGCTCACTTAGACAGAAACCATACTGTTTTTGGTAAGGTAGTAGAAGGGTTAGAAATCATCGACCAAATTCAACAAGGTGATGTAATGGAGAAAGTCACGGTTAGCTAATTTCTTAGACCTTAAGACGCTAAGAGTTTAAGATAATGAGATGTAACAGTTTTTAATATCTTAGAGTCTTAAAATCTAATGATCTCAAAATCTAAAAGTATGAAATTAGCAGCAGTAGATATCGGTTCTAATGCGATACGTCTCCAGATAACACGTGTTTTAGAAAATGATAATGGTAAGGATGAATTCAAGAAATTAGAATCCATCCGTTTTCCATTGCGTTTAGGAAAAGATACGTTCCAAACAGGAGAAATCACATTTAGAAGCGAAGCAAAATTCATAAACCTAATGGAAACATTTAGGAATATGATAGACCTCTACGAAGCAGACGACTTTTACGGTTGTGCTACTTCGGCTATGAGAGATGCTGCTAATGGTCAACGAATTCTAGATAGAGCATACCAAAAAAGTGGGCTTGCCATTAATTTAATCAGTGGCGATACCGAAGCAGACATACTCAACAAAGCTCTTTATAAGTACTTAGATCATAAAAAATACATCCTCATTGATGTTGGAGGAGGTAGTACAGAAGTCAACGTAGTTGACAATAAAAAAACGATTGACAGAGCATCTTTCAAACTAGGTTCTGTACGAAACATGCAAGGAAAAGATTCGGAGAAGACATGGGAAGAATTGTCTGACTGGATTAAACAGACTGTAAAAGGTAAAAAAGGTTTTACTGCTTTAGGTACGGGTGGTAACATTAGATCGCTTAGAGATTTTATAAAAGGAAAGCCTAACAAAGCATCTTACGACGAACTCATTGACGCAAAAGAACACATCGACAGCTATTCTGTTGACCAACGAATGACCGAACTGGGGCTTCGTAACGACCGTGCTGACGTGATCCCTTATGCATCAGAAATCTATTTAAACATCATGAAATTATCTGGTTGTGAAAATATGAAAATTCCTGACGTTGGTTTAAAAGACGGCATCATACAGATGATGTACGAGAGGAATAGTTAGACAATAATAGCACCTCAATCTTTACACAGTTTTTAGGGTAATTTCCTTTTTTGAGTAACGTAAAGTAAGATCTTCGACCATTTCTTTCTTAATGCGCTTCTAACCAATTTGCTCCCTCTCCCATTCCTATCTCCATAGGAACAGACAGTTCTACGGCATCTTTCATAAATGTAGGGATGTGCGTTTTGATCAACTCTTTTTCTTCTTGAATTACATCAAAAATCAATTCATCATGCACTTGTAAGATCATTTTAGAACGCAGCTTTTCTTTTGCCATCCAATCATTGATATTGATCATCGCTACTTTGATCATATCAGCCGCACTTCCTTGAATAGGTGCATTCACTGCATTTCGTTCTGCATGGGCACGTAAAGTGTAGTTTCTAGAATTAATATCTTTCAGGTACCTACGCCTTCCCATGATCGTCTCTACGTAGCCTTTTTCCTGCGCTACGTCTACTTGACTGTCCATGTAATTTTTAATAGAAGGGAATTCTGTAAAATAGGATTCAATGATTTCTGAGGCTTCTGTTCTAGGGATTCCTAAATTCTGAGACAACCCAAAGGCCGTTGTTCCATAAATAATTCCAAAATTGACTGACTTCGCTTTTCTCCGTTGCTCTGAACTTACGTCTTCTAATTCGACTCCAAACACCTTACTCGCCGTAGTCGCATGAATGTCTCGTCCTTCTTTAAAAGCACTCATCATAGCTCCATCTTCACTAAAAGCTGCCATTATCCGCAATTCTATTTGTGAATAATCCGCTGCAATCAAGGTGTGCTGATCGTCTTTGGCTACAAATGCTTTTCGGATCGCTCTTCCTTTTTCGGTACGAATGGGGATATTTTGCAAGTTAGGCTTATCTGAACTCAATCGACCCGTTGCTGCTACTGCTTGTCTAAACGAGGTATGAATACGTGTATCTGTCGTGCTAATCATTTTAGGTAAGGCATCTACATAGGTTGACTTCAACTTATTGTACTCACGGAAATTCAAAATTAGATCTATGATTTCGTGTTTTTCTGCCAAAGGTGTCAATACCTCCTCTCCTGTAGCATACTGCCCTGTTTTTGTTTTCTTTGGTTTCTCTACCAGCTTCAATTTATCAAACAGTATTTCGCCTAATTGCTTGGGTGAAGCAATATTGAACGATTCTCCTGCTATTTCATAGATTTTCTTTTCTACCGAAGTACTTTCTTCTGCTAACTCGACAGACATTTCAGATAAAATACCGGTATCTACTTTTACACCGTTTCGTTCAATAACAGCTAGTACCTTTAATAAAGGCAATTCTATTTCTTCAAATAGCTTCATTAAGCCATTTTTCTCTAATTCAGGTCCTAATTTTTCTCTAAGCTGATAGGTAATATCAGCATCCTCTACCGCATACTCTACCACTTGTTCCAGAGGCACGTCTTTCATATTACCTTGATTCTTTCCTTTTTTCCCAATCAAGTCTTCAATTGACTTGGTTTTGTAACCGAGGTAATTCTCTGCTAAGACATCCATTCCATGCCTCATATCTGGCTGAATCAGGTAATGTGCTAACATGGTATCGAATAGCTTCCCTTTCACCTCTAAACCATAATTTCCCAATACTAAAATATCGTATTTCAGGTTTTGACCTACTTTTACAATCTCTTCTGCATCAAAAGCGGCTTGAAGTAAGCCTATTTTCCGTTTGTTATCTTCTTCCCCGTCCAACATAGGCACATAATAGCCTTCTCCTTTTTTCCATGAAAAAGCAATTCCTACGAGTTCAGCTTCTATTGCATCTATGTCTGTGGTTTCCGTATCAAAACAGAACTCTTTTTGCTGAAGCAATAATTGCGTCAACTGATTAATTTCCTCATCTGTTTGCGCCAACTGATACGTATGCTCCGTATTCTCTAAGGTTTTCCATTCGCTACTAACAGTCTCGCCTTCTCCCGTAGCTCCACCTCCAAATAAATTCATTTGAGAATCATCTTTCTTTTTAGAAGGTGTCGCTGCTTCTTCATAGCTAGTGCTATTTGCTCCTCCTTTAGCAAATACACCTTTCCCTTCGAAAAGCCTCGCTTTCAACGTCCTGAACTCCAATTCATCAAATATGGGAAACACCTTTTCTGTATCAGGAGCTTCTAAAACCATTCCTTCTAGGTCATACTCAATCGGAACATCTAGTTTAATAGTCGCCAACGCTTTCGAAAGAATAGCCTGCGCTTTATTCTCTTCTAAGCGTTCTTTTAGTTTCCCTTTCAAGTCAGCTGTATTCTCTAAAATATTTTCAATCGATCCATACTCGTTAAGCAATTTGGACGCCGTTTTTGGACCTACTCCTGGCACTCCTGGAATATTATCTACAGCATCTCCTTGTAAACCCAACATATCAATGACTTGATGTACTTCTGGGACCCCCCACTTTTCACAAATTTCTTTTGGTCCCATAATGTCCACCCCATTCCCCATAAAACTAGGTTTGTACAGATACACCTTATCGGAAACCAACTGCCCATAATCCTTATCTGGTGTCACCATGTAAACCTCATATCCTTTTTTGGATGCGTCCAATGCTACTGTACCCACAATATCATCTGCTTCGTAGCCTTGCTTTTCTAAAATGGTGACATTAAATGCCTCTAATAACTCTTTAATGATTGGTACAGAAAGTGTAATATCTTCTGGTTGCGATTCTCTGTTTGCTTTGTACGCCTCGAACTGTTCATGCCTAAAAGTAGGACCTGACATATCAAATGCTACGGCAATATGAGTCGGTTTCTGGTTTTTAATAACATCTATCAAAGAGTTCAAAAATCCTAATACACAACCCGTACTCATTCCTTTAGAGTTGATCCGTGGATTCTTACTAAAGGCAAAGTGTGCTCGGTAAATTAAAGCAAACGCATCAAGAAGGAATAATTTCATTTATTTGAGATTTTTAGACTATAAGATTTTGAGACAGTAAGAGTACTGTCTACCAATTCGTTGTTTAATTTAGTTAATTTTTTCATTCTCTTCTTAAACGGAGCGCATCAAACAATATCTCCACTGGATGCAATGCTTTTCTTTTTGTTCCATCCCATATTTGATGACGACAAGAAGTTCCTGGAGCAGCTATTAAAGTCGTTTCTTCTGCCTTTCTTACAGCAGGAAACAGTACCAATTCTCCTATTTGCATACTTAAATCATAATGCTCTTTTTCGTACCCAAAAGAACCAGACATACCACAACAACCCGAAGGAATGGTTTCTACCTCATAGTTAGTCGGGAAAGACAAAATCTGTTCAGTAGGTTTAACTGAAGCCACTGCCTTTTGATGGCAATGTCCGTGTAGTTTAACCAACTTTTTTTCGTTCGTAAAATGTTCTTTTGTAATGTTGCCTAATGCTATTTCCTTAGCAATAAACTCATCTATTAGTAAACAATTAGGCGCCAATAATTTGGCTTGTTGCTTCAAGGTATCAGCCACTAACTTAGGATACTCATCTCTAAAACTTAACACGGCAGATGGCTCTAACCCAACCATAGGGCAGTTATCGCTTACTTCAGGAGACATTCGCTTCACATTGAAATTAGCTACGTCTTTTGCATGGTCTAATAAGCCTTTAGACATCGCTGGACGACCGCTTTCTCTTAAGTCAGCCAACATCACATTGTAATTCAGTTGAGTTAACAACTTAATGGCTTTGATACCAATCTCTACATCATTGTAATTAATAATCTCATCAGCAAAAAACCAAACACTTTTAATGGCCACTTTAGGCTTATGTTCTTTATAGTATTTACTGTACCAACTTTTTAAAGTAAACGAATGTAATTTAGGCAACGGACGCTTAACGGCTATTCCACTTAATGATTTTATAAGTGTAGAAACCAATGGCGCACTATTTACAAAATTGTAAATAGTAGAAATATTAGAGAAAAACGAATTCGTTTTAGCTACATTGGCAATCATTTTACTACGTAGAGGCACTTTGTTATCTTTGTAATATTGGTGCAAAAACTCCGACTTCATCATGGCTACATCCACATTAGACGGACATTCCGACTGACAACCTTTACAGGAAAGACATAAATCCATTACCTCTTTTATTTCTGGGCTATCAAATTTATTTACCTTATTAGAATTCGTCAATACATCACGTAGCACATTTGCTCTAGCCCTGGTCGTATCTTTTTCATTTTTAGTCGCCATGTAGCTAGGGCACATCGTTCCACCAATAATATGAGACTTTCTACATGCTCCGGTTCCATTGCATTTCTCTGCCATTCGGAGCACTCCTGCCGTCTCCGAAAAATCGTAAGTAGTATCTGGTTCTTTATGTTCTACATCCGCTTCATAACGTAAAAACTCGTTCATTGGAGGTGCATCCGTAATCTTACCGGGATTAAAAATGCCCTTAGGATCCCATATCTTCTTCACTTTTTTAATCAAGTTGTAATTATGATCACCGATCATTTTCTTGATAAATGGCGCTCTCACTCTTCCATCTCCATGCTCACCACTCATTGAGCCTCCGTATTTTTTTACAAGAGTAGCCACATCGTCTGTTATTTTTAAAAACAGCTCTCTATCCACAGATTTTTTCAGGTCTAATACTGGACGTAAGTGAATTTCTCCATCGCCAATATGGGCATAATACACGCTCTCTTTCCCATACTTCTCCATGATAGCTTTGAATTCTTTCATGTAAGCAGGTAAATCTTCTACCGTTACGGCTGTGTCTTCAATACAAGCCACCGCTTTAGGGTCTCCAGGTATATTCGCTAATAAACCCAACCCTGCTGCACGCATAGCCCATACTTTTGGTACGTCTTTTCCCCAAATAATAGGAAAATGATACCCTTTCTTTTGAGATTCAATATCTTGTTGCATTTCTGCAATAATTTGTTCTACCTCCGCTTTCGTTTCTTTAGCAAACTCTACGACCAGTAATGCTTCTGGCGTTCCCTCAATAAACCAGCTATTTTCCTTTTGTTCCGCATTCTCTCTTGTACAGTCTATGATCACCTTATCAATCAATTCTACCGCCTCTGGCTTGTATTTCAGTGCAATTAAATTAGCTTGAAAAGAGTCTTCCAGTGTTTTACAATGTACAGCTACTACTGCTTTTTCCTTCGGAGGAAGGTCAACTAAATTCAATTTTATTTGGGTAGTAAAAGCAAGCGTACCCTCAGAACCAGCTAATAGTTTACAAAAATTAAAGGCTTCTTCCCTTTCGGTAAATGGCGCAGTTTCCAGTAACACATCAATCGCATACCCCGTATTCCTTCTTTTAATCTCTGGCTTAGGAAACTCTTTTCTAATTTCTTCTTGATTCTCTTTATTATCTAAAATATGAGATATTTCTCTGTAAATATCACCTTCTACATTTTGAAGTGCTTTCTTTTCTTCAAATTCCTCTTTTGTGATGGACTTAAATGTAGCCTCTGAACCATCGTGCAAAAGTGTATCTAATTCCAACAGATGATCTCTTGTCGTACCGTACACTACAGAGTGAGAACCACAGGAATTATTCCCTACCATTCCACCAATCATACATCGGTTAGAAGTAGAGGTCTCTGGAGCGAAGAAAAGCCCATGTTCTTCTAAGTATTTATTCAACTCATCTCTTACAACAGCAGGCTCTACTATCACCCACTTTTCTGCTACATTGAGCTCAATTATTTTTGTGAAATGCTTGGATACATCTACTATTATTCCATCTCCTACTACCTGACCTGCTAAGGAAGTTCCTGCCGTTCTAGGGATCAACGATAATTCATTAGTACTAGCAAAAGCAATTAGCTTCTGAATGTCTTGCACATTTTTAGGATAAGCTACAGCTGCTGGTAGTTGTTTGTAAACAGAGGCATCAGTAGCATAGATTTTTCTAAGTAAACTATCTGTGTGTAGTTCACCCTCTAATGTCAATTTTTCAAACGTGCGTTTTAATTGTGTAGTAGTCTCCATAGATTATGGATACAAATATACAACAGGGCTTTGGGTTTTACGTAAAAAAGAAGTGAGTAATGTATGGTTTTTACGTCTGTTGTGGTTACTTGGTAACGGATAATTCCTCCTTTTATCAACGAGTGACATTGGATTTGTGATTCAGTGTAAAAAGGTATTAGTTGGTAACGACCCTGCTTTAACACTAAACACTCGCTACAAGCGAGCATTATTGGTGTAGAACTAGAATGGGAGGCTGGGCAGTAGCCCAAATTCCTATTCGAAGAACTACGATTACAGAAGCGAGACTAAAGACAAGAGGGTATC
>JBGCEI010000002.1:0-11388 GCA_045106295.1 Cyclobacteriaceae bacterium | reverse complement strand
TTTTAAAAAAAAACTTTTTTGTTACAAAGTGTAGCAATTGGATATTATAAAGCGTCTTTACTATTAAAAATAGATTAAATTATCATCCTAGACCTTTTCTTCAAACATCAACTAGTGATTATCTAACAAATTTTAATCGTGATTTTTACGAAAGTGATCAAAGACCTGATTTTATATTTTATGAAAATAGAAGTATAGATAATAGATATCCATTCTTTGATGAAACAAAAACACAATTATCAATAATAAAGAATTACACTATCGATAGTAAAGTCAATAAAGATATGCTCTTACTTAAAAAGAGAGAGGTGGCATTAAACATCAAGACAATAAATACTACCCAAGAGCAATATTCGTTAGGTGATACTATTTGGATTAATTCATATGAAAATATACAACTCTCCAAGATAGATATTAACTATAGTTTATGGGGTAAGTTACGACGTTTTGTATTTCAACCTCCTGCATTATATGCTAAAATTGGTTTAGAGAGTGGGGCAGAGGTAGAATCTAAAGCTATCATCACAAACTTAAGCTCTGGAGTAATTTTGAATCATTATATAGCCTCCGTTGATGATTTCGGGAACTACGTTTCAAGCAAGTCAAGTACACATAAAAAGATTAAATATGTTGTCTTGTTTTCAAAACATAGTTTAGGAGGATTTAAAGCAGAGGTTAGTATAAAGAATAGTTTTCTATCAATACTAGATTAGTTGACTTTCAAAAGATTTTTTATCGTATAATACTATCTGGTAAGAACATTTAAGTATTATTTTTCAACCATCACCCAGGCTCCCCATATACCTTAATGATCAATTCTAGTTCATTGGGATAAATCAGTTTACGACTACCTGTTTGTAGTCCAGGTACTTTATTCAACATCCGTGTAAAGGTCGCCTGACTTACATCATACAAATTTCGTAATTCCTTTTTACTGTACATCTTCTTTGGTGAACGCATAAAGCAAAAACACCAAATTTTAAGACTTTGGCTGTGTAAGTGGAAATACTAATTGACTTGGTATAATCTGTGTTTTCATAAAATAGTTTCATTCCACTAGTATAAAATAAAATACTAAAAGCTTTGCTTTTTCATTGAAAGATTCAGCTAAAGCATTAGTGCTTCAGCTTTTAAAGAAGTTCAAGATAGGTTTGTAATTCTGCTGATCGTCTGAAAAGATTTAATAGTTGATTTGTCTACTTCATTATAAATTTCGATATAATCAAAGACTTCAAAAATATATTACTCCCCCTCAAATAATACAACATCATCAAAGTAAACTTGATCACTTTTAGGGTAAGTCTTTGTGTTAGGGTAGAATTTAAAAACTAGTTTGGTGAGTCCTATTGATTCGTAAAAAGCGTATGATGAGAAATCGTAGATTAAAGTCATCCACTTTCCAATTTGATTGTAGGCTATCTTTTTCTTGAATACTACACCATCACTTCCTGTTTGTTGCGCAAGCCCTTCGTCGATAAATTGAGCTTCCACCATAGTGGAAGCATTCGCACAGTAAATAGAGATTCCTACTTGACTCATTTCTTCAAATACAAGGGGGCAGTGTGCTTGTCTACCGTTCTTACAGTTGACTTTAACTTCAATTTCAACAGGGTCGGGTAGGTTTTTCTTTCCCATAGGGTAAGTTACCAAACCACAATGAGTTGAATTGTTTTTTTGGTCATTTAATGGAGTAGTAGTAGGTGTTATTGCTTTTGTAACTATTTGATAGGTTAATCTTCTATTTGTTTCAAAATCGTCTAAAACAAGGTGTTTTTTCGATTGACTGTTTTGTGCGGATACAGTCAATGAAAAGAGAGATAATAACAGTAAAGTAATAGTAGTTCTAAATGTATTCATAATGATCGTCCTTACGTAGTCAAATAGTATGCCGAAGAGCCAAGAACTGAAGTAAAACAGTTTCTAAACTCTTGTGTAGTACTATTGCTGAGAGTTCAACATTTTTACAGTAGCCGTGATAGCTGCAGCTTGTTGGTCGGACTCTAAACCTCGTGTTTTAAACTCTTTTCCGTTTAATTCCCAAGTGATTACTGTTTCTACTAAAGCGTCTGTTCGTCCACCTGGAGGAATAGATATTTTGTAGTTTTTAAGAATAGGTAGTTCTTTCCCTAATTCAGCATAGATATTCTTCATGGCCCGCATAAATGCATCGTACTGTCCATCTCCTGTCGCTGTTTCTTCGAATACCTGACCGTCTATTTCTATTTTAATCGTTGTTACGGGACGTAGATTATGAACGTGAGTAGAGTAGTAGTTTAATAGCTTCACTTTCTCTTCTGTCATTTCACTTCCTAATACATCAGAGATTATGAAAGGGAGGTCTTCTTTTGTGATCAGTTCTTTTTTATCCCCCAATTCAACGACTCTTTCAGTTACTTTCTGCATGTTTTCAGCAGAAAGAACGATGCCTAGTTCTTCTAGGTTTTTTTGTATGCTGGCTTTACCAGATGTTTTACCCAGCGCATATTCTCTTGTTCTACCAAAACGCTCAGGCATGAGTTTATTGAAGTAAAGCCCGCCTTTATTGTCGCCATCAGCATGTACACCACAGGCTTGAGTAAACACATTGTCGCCTACCACTGGTTTGTTGTGAGGGATGTGTACACCAGAAAATGCCTCTACTAACCGACTGATTTGATTTAACTTTCCTTCTGTTACGTTACAATTTAAGTCAGTAAATTGATCTTCGATTAGGGCTACGGCACTTGCTAAAGGCGTGTTTCCTGCTCGTTCACCCAAACCATTTACAGTAGTGTGTATCCCTTTTACCCCTGCTTTTAAGGCGTAAAACGTATTCCCTATGGCTAAGTCGTAATCATTATGCAAATGAGAATCAAAATGGAGATCAGGAAAATGACTAACCATTTTGGTGTAATAGTCAAAACACTCTTCTGGATTCAATGTACCTAAAGTATCGGGCAACATAAACCGTTTGATTTTGGTGTCTTTTAAGGCATTTAGTAAAGCGAGTACATACTCTTCACTGTCTCGCATGCCGTTTGACCAATCCTCTAAATAGAGGTTTGCTTCTATGCCTAGTTTAGTTGCTTGCTCTACGGCTTCTTTGATATCACTAACGTGTTGTTCTAGTGTTTTTTTAAGCTGACCTTCTAAATGCTTTTTAGATCCTTTACACAAGAGGTTAACCACTTTAGCGCCTGCTTTATTTATCCAGTCTAATGATTTTCCTTTGTCTACAAAACCAAGTATTTCTACTTTATGCAGGTGATTGTTTTGTGTTGCCCAGTTTACAATATTTTGCACACCTTGGAATTCTCCTTTAGAAATTCTGGCGGAAGCTACTTCAATACGGTCTACTTTTACTTCTTCAAGTAAAAACTTAGCGATGTTTAGTTTCTCTGATGAGGTGAATGCAACTCCCGAAGTTTGTTCTCCATCTCTTAGAGAAGTGTCCATTATTTCTATTGTACGCATCTTGGATTGTTTTAGAGCATCAAATTTAGCAACATAAACGGTAAATGAAATGGTAAAAGTTCATTTGGTAGGTAATACTTTTACCTAAAAGAGTCTATCGTTAGTTTATTGGCTTTTGTTGTGATAATTGAAAGACTGTTTTTCTTGATTTCAACTAAGGGACAAGTAGAGGATTCTACCCACTTTTCTTGATTGATTGTTGTGGAATTAAGATTCAGAACAACGCCTTTTTCTTGTCTGTCGGAATACAGAATAATCGCTTTTTTCCCTTTGTGATTGATTAGCTTTTTCTCTGACCATGTATTTTCTTTTAGAGGAATGTCTATTAATTTTTTTAAGAATCTGTTTTTAACAACTAATTGATTTTGTTTAAAAAAGAGATAAACATATTCTTTGTGGTCACTGGTCGCTACCATTTCTACATATTCACTGGTGATATTCTCTGGTATAAACCGTTGGATAGTGGTTTTTCCGGTGAAATCTATTTTTACGTATTGCCCATCGTGTGTCATACACCTAATGAAAGATTCTGATTGTGTAGCACCGATTTCATAGTTGTAAACATCCATTAGACGGTGTTCTACATCTACAGGGAAACCATTAGCTTGCTTTCCTGTTCTTCTAAAAAGATTTATTTTTCCTTTCTTTTGAATGGCAAGAAAATAATCTGACTTACCTATTCTGATGTGCCTAGGTTCTGTGAGTAGTTCAGTACCTATCTTTTTTGGAAACCAAGAAGAAATTTTACCACCTGTTTTATTAAAAAGATATAAGTCTCCATGTATACTAGATGCTAAAAAACGATAGTCTTTATTTCCTTCGTAATCTACAGGAAAAATTGTTTTTACGTTCTTAAGGGTAAGAGGGAAGTTGTCGTATTCCCGCCCTAATCTATCTAAACAATGAATGGTGTTTTTAGTAGTGAATAAATATTGAATTTTCTTATTGTTCAACATATCTACTTCGTGAATAGTGCTTAGTATTTGATTATTGATACCCTTGCTCCATAGCGTTTTGCCTGATTGCGTAAGCATACAAAGGCGTTCCTTTTTGTCTTGTACCAACATAACTTGTTTGTTCTCTGCATGATTGTGTATAAATACAGGGGAAGACGCAATTTTATCCGTAAGGGTAAAAGAGGTATTGGAAGTTGACAAAGAAGGGCGGGTTTCTGTGACAGAAGGAGTAGAAACTATTCGCTCTTTTTGATTACGTGATTGGCTAGCTTGGTAAGTAGAGGCAGAAGTAGTAAGGGTTACGTTTGTAAAGTGTTTATTTTCTTCACTACTCCATTGGATCATAAAGTCTTTGAAAATAGGAGTGATAGACGAAGATGAAAATAATTCTCTCATTCCTGATGGATTTAATTTGTTTGATAGGTCGTTTTTTAGGTTTCCACAACCCATGAAATAACTAAAGTTAGCCTCTACCATGTAGCTGTTTAGCTCTTTTATTCGTTTGACTGATTTTCCCCATACGTTTTCTTGGTCTAAATCATTAATCAATACTTTTAGTCCTTGAATGGAGTTGCTTACAATAATAATGTCTTTGTAATTGGTGTAATAAGAGCTGTTGAACCCATTGAAATGATCACCAAATAGTAATTTGGGTAGATCTTTTATTTTTGATTTGTAAATTTTTCTGTCGCTGTACACTTCGTTCACAGATATAGAAGATATACCATTGATTTGGTGTAATTGGCGTAAGGCTAAAGAGCCGTCTCTGCTACTGATAAAAAGTAATTGGTCGTTATTACTATTGAGGGTTGAAAGCGCAATTTCATTGTCTATGATGCTGTAAAAAGTTTCTAATTCAAAGGTGAGGTTTTCGCCTAAGTTTTCCCATCTGTTTAAAATAGGAATGTCATTGTCCCACCAGTATTTGTGTAATGATTTTTTAAGTTTTAAACCATCGTCTAAGCGAATATTTACAAGAGTCGTTGTGTTGTTACTGATCATATTTTTTAGATCAATATCACCCATTTCTTGGTCGTTGAAAATACTTAAAAAGTTGGTTCGGTCAGAGAAACCGTAGGTAAACCCATTCATAGTAAAAGCATGGTCTTCTGCAGAGAGTGAGAAAATAGAGAAGTGGGCTAATGAACGTAGAAGTTTTAAATTGTTTGGTGCTTTTGAAAAAACGGTAGGAAGCTGTTCGTAGAGCTTTTTGTAGTTTACATATAACCACGGTTTGCTTGTGCTTATCCCTTTACTTTGCCCTTTGTTTAAAAAGAAGTTACTTAAAGTGGTAGGCGTTTCTTTGTACAACTGAATATCGTCGAGTAGGCTGCTGCTTTTACTAGCTATTAAATGGTTGTTTACAAACGTAAAGTAGATACCGTACGAAGGGAAGAAGTAGAGGTCAAAATTTGGTTTTTGTTGTTTTTCGAGTTGTTTATCTTTTTGTTTGCCTAGTTGCTCGAGTGCTGCAAGCGTCAGTGTTTTTTCTTTTCCAGAAAGTGATAAGTAAAAAATAAAGTCTACAACAGAGGTGTTAGAAAAGTGCAGGGAAATTGCCGCACGTTTGTTTTTAATGAGTTTATTTAAAGTATATTCATGTACCAAAAAATTAGGAGACACTTCTTGAATAAAGTCTGTCAAGTCCTGAAAAGGCTTGGTGTCTAATAGATGGTTTCCTGCCGTGCGTTTATTTAGGGTGAGGTAGTCTTTTTCTAAACTGTTACTAGAAATAACGATGGAAGCTTCTGGATGTAAAAGCGTAAGTGTACTGGTAGACCCTTGGTTTTGTTGCCACCACTGGTATCCGTAGTATGCTCCCGCAAGGAGACCTACAAAAACAATAAGGTTAATAATACGCTTCACTTCGGCTAACAAAGTTAAACTAAATTAATGCGTATTAAAATTAAGATTCTTTACTTATGACGAATACCGCTAAAAGTGGATAAATAGACCATTTCCTAACTTTTTAGGCAGTATGTTCATCTCTAGTAGATACTTGGTTGACCAGAGAGTTAGAAAATTAGAGGCTAATCAACAGTTTTCTTATGCATATTTCGGGTTTAACTAAAAAGGGCTTATTAGTCTGGATTAATTTATCTTCGAAAAGAAAAATAGGATGGTTGACTAACGATTAATGTTCTTTTAATATTGTGATAGGAATTTCAATTGATCGTAGTAGATTTGTTTACTTTTTAACTCCTCTATTCCTTAAAGTTGTGAATCGCTTTCAAGTATTTGTTATTATTCTTTCTGCTTTATTATTTTTAATAATAAACCCATACGTGTATTTTTCATTAAAAGGGCTGTTTTCGAGTAAAAAAATACTCGCATATCTCACTCTATTTACTATCGTTTGGGAATTGGTCACGATTTTAGTTATGTATATTCGTTTCAGTTCTGGCCATGCGGTTTCTTCAGATTTGGTTTCTAATATCTTGATGGGAGGTCTTTTCGCTTCTGTTATTTCTAAATTTATTCTTATTGTTTTTTTATTATTAGGAGATGGTTTTTTTGTAGTAGAAAAATTAATTACAGACGATTATTCCTCATCAAAAAGAGACTTTATTAAAAAGGTGGGCTTGTTTACTGCGGCCATTCCTTTTACGGGTTTAGTGTATGGTTTTGTAAAAGGACGTTATCAGTTTACGGTTCATAAGCATACTTTAAGTTACAGTGATTTACCTACTTCATTTAAAGGGTTTAAAATAGCTCAGATTTCAGATGTCCATAGTGGAAGTTGGGATTCTCTCGAAAAAATGAAAGAAGGGTTAACGTTATTGATGAAACAAAAGCCTGATGTTATCTTTTTAACAGGAGACATTGTAAATAACCTGGCTGAAGAAGCTGAACCCTATATTGATATATTTAAAGAGCTGTCTGCTCCATACGGTAAATTTGCAGTAATGGGAAACCATGATTATGGAATGCATGCAAATTGGGGTTCAGTAGCAGATAAATTAAAAAATGTAGCTGATGTAAGAAAACAATATCAGCGAATGGGTTTTCGTTTGTTGGATAATGAGCATGAAATAATAACGATTAATGATGAGAAAATTAATGTCGTAGGAGTAGAGAATTGGGGGAAAGCTCCATTTCCTCAATTAGGAGATTTAGATAAAGCTTTGAAAGGAATAGATTCTGATTCATTTAAGGTTTTACTTTCTCATGATCCTGATCATTGGGATGAGAAAACACGAAAACATGATACTCAATTTCATTTAACACTAAGCGGACATACTCATGGGTGCCAAATGGGAGTCGAAATCCCAGGGTTTAGGTTTAGTCCTGTACAATACAAATACAAGCGTTGGGCAGGATTGTACAAAGAAGGGAATGAACGGTTGTATGTAAATAGAGGGTTTGGTGTAATTGGTTACCCAGGTAGAATAGGTGTTTGGCCAGAGGTTACCATTATTGAGTTACAAAAAGAGAGTTAAAATTCTTCTTCTTTTGAACATTGCATACTGTAAGTTAGTTATCAATTATAGAAAGTAAATACTATGAGCGACAGGAAGCACGGCAAACCAATGGAGATTTCCGACAAAGCGTTGGAGTTAATGAGAGGTAAGACTACTGAAACACCAGGTATACTTACGTTTCCTCATCACTCTGGGAGTGCTATTATTAAGCCTGACGATAAAGGTAAACTAAAGGGGAGGGCAGTTGCTGCCATGCATGAACAGTCTTCTACACAGTTCAAGCAAATAGAAGAGCAGATTCAGTTATTAGTAAAACAGGCTCAAGATATTAAAGACAGAATAGAAATATCTGAACGTATTTATTTAGCAGATATGGGTTTTGATCCATTAATTGGTAAAACGTATTTTTTGTATCGAAAGAAGGATGGTAGTGATATGTTATCTATGGTTGCACCTACACAATGGGGATGTAGTTTTCCTTTTGAAACATATTTAGCTACTGTGAAGTTGTTGTCTGATCATACTTGGAATGTTGAAGAAACGGGAGAAGAGGGTTTAAATCGATATTAAAATATTCGTAATTATGGCTTTTATTATTATCAAATACCTTCACTATCTTTCTATTATTACAATGGTTGCTAGCGTGGTAGGCGAATTGGTTTTGTTGAAACCAAAAATGATTCGTAAAGAAATGAAGCTTTTAGCTAAACTAGATGCTCTTTATGGTGTTATGGCAATATTGGTAGTAGGGTTAGGACTGACTTTATGGTTTGGTGTTGGTAAGTCAGCAGAATATTATTCTAAGAATTGGATTCTACATACCAAAGTAGGTCTGTTTGTTGTGATTGGTGCACTGTCTTTGATACCAACTATTTTTATTGCTAAAAATAGAAAAGGAGATGATCATGATGTGATAGAGATTCCATCTAAAATTAAGTTAATAGTTACTGTTGAGTTACTTATTTTTGCTATTATTCCATTATTAGCTGTGTTGATGGCAAATGGATTTGGCTTTACTGGTTAAGGATTCCTTTTATATAAGAGGGATAACTCGTACTTTCGTTTTGTAAAGAAAATGTAATCTATTATGAGTGCCACAATAGCCCCTTCATTATTAGCATCAGACTTTGGGAATCTCCAGAGAGACATTGAAATGGTCAATCAAAGTGATGCAGATTGGTTTCATATAGATATTATGGATGGACGTTTTGTTCCTAATATCTCTTTTGGTTTTCCTGTGTTGAAATCTATTCAACAACATGCTACGAAGCCATTAGATGTTCATTTGATGATTGTGGAACCAGAGAAGTATATAGATGAATTTGCGAAGTATGGAGCTTCTGTGATTACTATTCATGAGGAGGCATCAGATCACCTCAATAGGACTGTCAATCATATTAAGACGTTAGGTTGTAAAGCAGGAGTTGCTTTAAATCCGCATACGCCTGTAAATTCATTAGAATATATTATTCAAGATTTGGATGTAGTGTTACTCATGTCTGTAAACCCTGGTTTTGGAGGTCAGAAATTTATTGAACGAACGTATCAAAAGATTAGAGAAACAAAGGCGTTGATTAATAAAACAGGCTCTAGTGCAGTCATTGAAATAGATGGCGGTGTAAATGCTACGAATGCTAAGTTATTAGTAGAAGCTGGTGCAGATGTGTTAGTAGCGGGTAGTTTTGTTTTTGGAGCAGACAATCCTACTGAAGTGATTCAGAAACTTAAAAATAGTTAATACCGTTTTACAAAGAAATAAGTAAATGCAAAGCTAATTACTTGTTGATTAGACTCTGAAAAGTCTGTATCAGGTTTAAAAGAGTCACTTAGAGCAGTGTAGTATCGTAGTTCAGCTTGAATACTTCTCTTTTTTAGGTTGTAATTTATTCCAATTCCACCCGTGATTCCGTAATCTAGTTTACTGTTAAGATCAGAATCGAAATAGTCTCGGGTAAAAGTGGCTTCGCTGTTTACCGTCTTTTTATCTGATAATAAATACCCAAAGTTTAAGCCTGCATTTACGATCATATTTACCTTTTTATTTCCAAATACGGCTAAATGCATCATTACTGGAAGGTCTAAGTAAAGTAATTCTCTTGTATATGTGGTCCCGATAGAGTCGTCTTTTTCTTCCCAACCTCTTTGTGAAGCGTTTAATTCTATTTGTACACCTAAATGAGGACTGTTTTCACCGATGTGTTTAAATACTAAACCACCTGTAAACCCAGTATTAGCACCTTTTTGTAATGGATTTACAAGAGTAGGAGCATCCACAAAACCCATGTTTCCTAAGCTAAACCCTCCCTTTATTCCAAAGGCAGATAATATCTTTTGTGGTTGACTACTGGCTAATAAAGTAGTTAATGTAAAAAATAGTGTGAAAAGAGACTTTGTTGGAAACAATTTTATTGGATTAATAACTGGTTAGCAAGTTACTAATTTGTCTTGGATTTTATCACCTTTTATTTTTCAGTTATTAGACGTTTGATTGTGATGACATGCGAAAACAAAGGGATAGGTGCTACAATAGCAGGTAACCAAACAAATGGGAAATACATTAAAGCAATATTGGGTTGATCAAAAGCGAGCTGTTGAAGTGGGAGTGGTGCTGATAAAATAGCATGTACTATGATGTTGATTAGTAGACCTGTACCTACAATGTTCCATACAAGTAGCAATTTTTTACTTTTGTTTTTAGCAATGAAACTGAAATAATAAATAAAAGGAGCTGTTAGCCCTGCTAAGATGTCAAAATTACGCCCTGCAAAAGTCATTAGCTCTGGAACTGCCTTTTCTAAAAATAACCAATATAATACGATCTCTACAGGTATTCTTATGACATGAACTAATGTAAGTCTTGGTAGATCAACTTGTTGGATGAAAGCGTTTCCCCACTTTGAGTTAAGTGTAAAGACTATAATGATAACCGTAGGTATTATGACTAAAATAAACCGTGGAGGCATACTTGTAGTGTTTAAATAAAAACCAGAATATGCTAGACTACCATTTATTAAAAGTATTCCTAAGCAAACAAAAATTACTATTTTTGAAAAATGAACAGCTCTTAGGAATAAGAAAACAGTTAGAAAAGAAGTGAATATGAATACTGCCGGTATGTAAAAAGGGAGTGAGTTAATCATAAGTTAAACAAATGTGTTAATAAGCTGATCAAATAATTCATGCTTATCAGAAAAGTTAGTGTCTTCGATTGTATGGATAATTCCGAAACCAGCAATGTTCGCTCTGAAAACAAAGTCAGCCTCTAATACTTCATCAGGAGTGTAGGTGCCTTCATTGAAAGGTATCCCTAATTGAATAGCGGTTCTAAGCAATTGTTTTTTCATGATTCCATCTATGCAGCCTGTTAGGTAAGAAGGAGTGTAGAGTTCGTTGTCTTTTATCCAAAATAGAGAAGCGTACAGACATTCTGAAACGGAACCATCTGTGTCTAAAATAATTAAATCATCTAATTTACTTCTTTGAGCAAAGGAGTTCAGTAAAACGTAATTAGCAGAACTTGTTTTCTTAACCGAAGACATAGGAGAGAAAACATTAGG
>JBGCEI010000001.1:0-13540 GCA_045106295.1 Cyclobacteriaceae bacterium | reverse complement strand
CTTTAAAGGAATACGCCCAGCACAATTACTTGCGTTCTCTACGAGTTCTAGTTCTGCTACGCTTCCTGTAACGATGAAGAATGTAGAGAAAAACTTAAAAGTCCCTGAAGAAGTATCTAGCTTTGTACTTCCTGTAGGGGCTACTATGAATATGGATGGTACTAGTCTGTATCAGGCAGTAGCTGCCGTTTTTATAGCACAAACATTTGGAATAGATCTCACCTTCACTCAACAGTTAGCTATTTTATTTACTGCTTTACTCGCTTCTATTGGTGCCGCTGGTGTTCCTGGAGCAGGTATTGTGATGTTAGCGGTCGTATTAGAAACAGAAGGCATACCTACCGCAGGAATTGCCTTAATAATGGCTCCTGATAGAATTTTAGATATGTGTAGAACAGTTGTAAATGTAACAGGGGATGCTACGGTGGCTACGGTATTAGGAAAGGTAAAAGGGAAAAAAATAGACTCACGTAAAAAGAAAAAGAAACTAAAATTCTGGTAGCATTAATTACCCAACCATAATATGGGCTTTAGGGTACTCATATGTATTACACTTAGATCTATTACTTAATGCTAACGCTAATGTAAGCGTACCTATTCGCCCTATAAACATAGATGTAATAATAATCAGTTTGCCGCCTACAGACAAATCAGTCGTAACTCCCGTAGTTAAACCTACGGTAGCAAAAGCTGATATTTGCTCAAATACAATACTAAGGATAGGTAAATGAGATTCTGTAATAGTGAGCAGGAAAATCATAATAAGATTGTAGGTAGCTGCAAATACAAAGACTGAGAATGCTTTATTAATCAAATCAGTAGATATTGTTCTTCTGCCTAATTCAATATTTTTCTTTCCTTTAATTGTCCCTATAGCCGATACTACAATAATCAAAAAAGTAGACGTTTTTATTCCGCCACCTGTTGAACCTGATGATGCACCAATGAACATTAAAAAAATCATAAAGATAAGTGACGGAATCATCATAGACCCAATATCAATTGTATTGAATCCTGCTGTTCTAGCTGTAACAGATTGAAAAAAAGCACCTATAATTTGTTCAAAGTACGATACCCCTTTAAGGGTATGAACATTCCCTTTTTCTAGTAGAAAAAAGACTAGTGTCCCAACAGCAATCAATATCAAAGCGGTGTATACCGATATCTTTGTTCCAACAGCCCATTCTTTCCAAGGATTATTTAAACGATCTCTTAAATTTTTTGGTGATAAAATATCTTGAACAGTAGAAAACCCTAAGCTCCCAACAATGATAGTAATAGCTAATACAATATGTAATAAATAAGACTTCTGAAGAACTTCTTGGTAAAAGCTATTAGGGAATAAACTAAACCCAGCATTACAAAATGCAGAGACCCCATGAAAAATAGAATAAAACACTTTTTGGGCTACCCCATGAAAAACCACTTTATCTCCCCAGGTAAAATAAATAGAAACCGACGCAATTAACTCAATAAGTAATGTTATGATAATAACCTGACGTAATAACGTTTTGGACGATGAAAGGGACTCACTATTCAAAAAATTCTGAATAATGACTTGATGTTTTAAACCAACTCCTTTTTTTAAAAAGGTAGCAAAAAAGGTAGCAAAAGAAACAATTCCTATTCCCCCCATTTGAAATAACATGAGGATCACTATTTGTCCTTTTAGTGTAAAAAAAGAGCCTGTATCTACTACTGCTAGCCCTGTAACACACGATGCACTTACCGAAGTAAATAAAGCCTGCAAGAAGGTAGCTCCACCCTCTGAAACAGTCATTCTTGGGAGCATCAATAAAGCCGTACCTAAGCCTATTAAAATCAAAAAGCTAAGCATAAACGTAGCTGCTGGTTTTATACCTAAATAGTTGAGATATTTTGTAACCTTTACCAATTCGAAACCAGCCAAATATACCATGACAGCAGTAAGCGCAAACCGGTAAAGGTCGTTTGCGTGTTCACTATCTACAATTTCGAAAACATCTTTGGTTAAGCTATGGTCAAACATTAGTTTACTCACGCTAATCACAGTAATAAATACCATAAGAACAGCTTGAATCCACGTCTCCTTCAAAAAATTGACTCTTTGAAAACTATAAACTAATTGTACTAAATAATAGATAACAAAAATAATCAATACAGCATCAAAAATTTCTCTGATATGCCTTACATGACTGTCTGGAACGAAAAAACCGTTCTCATAAAAAACAAGAATAAAGGCTAAGATAGAACTAGCAAATGTAATCCACTTACTAGCCGAAAGGACTTTTGACTTACTACTATATAAAAAATTATTTACCTTCTCTATAGACAACATACGTTGCTAAAGTAACTGATTGGATTCAATTTCTTGCTGTAGGCGTTCTTTTTCTATTGACTTAACGCCCAAATATTCACAGACTAAACCTCCTGCTAAATTAGAAATTTCTGCAATAGTAGCATGCTCTACTCCAGAAGCTAAGCAAAGAGCTGCAACACTGACTACCGTGTCTCCTGCTCCAGATACATCTGCTATTTTTCGCAAATGGGCAGGTATTGTCATACTCTTATTATCACTACTAAAATAAACGCCATGCTCTGATAGTGTAATCAACGTATGTTCGTGACCAAGAGTATCTTTTAATTCCTTATTAGCCCCATCAATACTCTCTTTACTGGTAGGGTCTATTACTATATTCAATCCTTCTGTAATTTCTTTTAGATTAGGTTTGAATAAAGTAACTCCTTTATAATGCAAGAAATTTTTCTTTTTGGGATCTACTACTGTGGGAATGCTTAACTCATTCGCCTTCTTTACTGTTTGTTCGATTAGCTGTGGGGTAATACAACCTTTATCATAATCTTCAAAAATCACTACATCTACTTCATGAAGCATATGTGTAATGTTACTTATTAAAGAAAGGTATTCACTTTCCGAAATATCATTCGTAGATTCTTCGTCCACTCTAAGTAATTGCTGAGAAGAAGCTATTATTCTATGCTTAACAGTCGTTTTACGTTCTTCAGATTGTAATATTCCATCAGATCGTAATTGCTGAGCAGAAAGCAAATTCAGGAATTCATCTCCATTCCCTGATTTCCCTACAACAGAACATAAGATAGGCTCTGCTCCTAATGCTTTAATGTTCAATGCCACATTAGCAGCACCTCCCAAACGCTTTTCTCGTTTTTCTACATCTATTACAGGAACGGGTGCCTCTGGCGAAATACGAGATGTTTTCCCCCAGAGGTAAGAATCAATCATTACATCACCAATGATCAAAACTTTAAGATTGCTAAATCCGGCTATTATTTTTTCTGCAGAAGACATTTGTTTTCTTAAGCTAGTTTAGATAAACATTCCTTTATTCTGTTCATCGCTTCCACAATTTTTTCGTCTGCCGCAGCATACGAAATCCTAATATTATTTGGCGACCCAAATGCTGCCCCAGTAACGGTGGCTACGTATGCTGTATTTAAAATATACATTGCCAAATCACTAGCATTTGCAATTTTATCTCCATTAGGTGTGCTCTTACCAAAATAGCTACTCACATCTGGAAAGATATAAAAAGCTCCTTGAGGAACGTTCACTTCTATTCCAGGGATTTCTTTCGCTAAAGAAACCATAAGGTCTCTTCTTCTAACGTAAGCTTCTTTCATTTCTGACGTACACTTTTCTAGATTCGTTACATCTTCATACGCAGTAATTGATGCCCTCTGTGCAATAGAACAGGTTCCTGAAGTAACTTGCCCTTGAATTTTATTAGTAGCTTTAGCCAACCATACTGGCGCACAGATGTAACCAACTCTCCAACCAGTCATGGCAAAACCTTTAGAAAAACCATTCACCGTAACTACCTGATCTTTCACGCTTGGAATAGTAGCAATACTTTCATGACCGCCTACGTAATTAATATATTCGTAGATTTCGTCTGCTAGAATAATGATATTAGGATGCTTACTTACTAAAGCCGCTAATTTCTCTAAGTATTCTTTGCTGTACAATGCTCCAGTAGGATTACTAGGAGAAGAAAACATAATTACTTTTGTCTTATCAGTAATAGCTCCCTCTATTTCATCCAAAGAAGGAGTGAAATCAGTAGAAATGTCACTTTCTATTATAATAGATTTACCTCCTGCTAGATTAACCATCTCACTATAACTTACCCAGTAAGGTGCTAAAATGATAACTTCGTCAGCTGGGTTTACCACGCTCATGATAACATTAGCTAACGATTGTTTTGCCCCAGTAGAAACCACAATATTGTCTACCGTACAGTCAATCCCATTATCTCTTTTTAATTTCGATACAATCGCTTTTCGTAATTCAGGATAACCTGGAACAGGCGAATACGACGACCACCCTTCGTCTATTGCTTTTTTTGCGGCATCTTTTACGTAGGTCGGCGTATCAAAATCTGGTTCCCCTACACTAAGACTAATCACATTATTTCCTTCAGCGGCAAGTTCTCTTGCCTTTTGAGTCATCGCTAAAGTTGCCGACTCTTCCATTCGGTTTACTCTATCTGCAATTTCTGGAGTAATTACTGTTGTTTGCATCTATCAAAATTTAAGATTGCAAATTTAGCGTTTTAGAACCAAATAATTCAATTTATTGTGAAGTATTAATTGTGAACCGAGTCACAAAAAAGAATCAGATGAGCTAAAATTGATAATTATTAATATTTAATATAATTTCCTAATAAGAAGGACAGGTAAATAATTACTTTTGTTACTACTTATTCACTCCCCATGAAGACTATTTAAACTCCACAAAATATTAAAGATAATATCTAAATTAATTAATAAATATAGTCACTCAAATACAGCTGATTATTCATTAATAATGAGTGATGAAGAAAAAAATCTACTGATAAAATCACTTAAACAAGCAACCCATTATTTAGAATTTGGTACTGGAGGGAGTACAGTTTTGGCGCTAAAACATTGTAAAAAAGTGTATTCTGTTGAATCAGATAAAAAATGGATTAGCGTAATGCGACAAGTAAAATATTTTAAATTAATGGAGAAATTCAGAATATTGAGAGTACTACTCACCTACATAGGTCCACTTAAAGAATGGGGACATCCTACTGGAGATGAGGAATACAGACATTTATATGAGAAATATTCTTCTGAGATATTTAAAAAGATTGATGCAAAAAAAATAGACACTGTTTTCATTGATGGAAGGTTTAGAGTAGCATGCACTTTGAAAACCATTATAGAATGCAACAAAAGTGTACGTATATTAATTCATGACTGGAATAGAACGCAATATCATATAGTACTTGAATTCTTAAGTATTGTAGAAATAAAAGAGAACATGGTTTTAATGAAAATTAAAAACTCTGTAAATAGAACGAGAATAAATGAACTGTATCAGTTGTATAAAAATAATTCATTCTAAATTTTTCTCAGGAACTCGAACTAATAGCGTTTACCCTGTATACTTCATTACTAAATTCGCCATGTTTTTTTTGAACAAAAAAAGGATAATATAATTACTTTTGTGCTATGAGCTTCAATAATCAGCTAAAAAATTTATCAAAAATAGAAGTAATCTCAATTCTGGGTTCTTTTGGAGTAATAATATTTTATCTCTTTGTAATCATAAAGCATTCTGTAAACGCTCCTATCTGGGATGAGTATTACACTGTTTTAGAATACTTCAACAACTACCTTTCATCTGAATCAAACTTAGAAAAAATAAAAATATTTTTCACAAACCAACACAACGGGCATAGACTCTATTTAAATAATATTCTACTTACAGTTTACTATTATTTATTTGGTACAATCAACTTCAAAGTATTAACAATTATTGGAAACTTATTTTTAGTAGCCCTGCTATTTATATTTAAAAAATCTTTCATTCCAAAAAAATCAAATTATTTACTCTTCCCTATAAGCTGTTTACTCATCAATTTCCAGTATTACCTTTCTTCAATCATGGAAATTGCCAGCATTGAGTTTTTTGGCGCTTTTTTCCTGATTTATTTATCGCTATATCTCCTCAAAAACGGAGGCCTAAAACAGTATATCTTAGCATTATTACTAGGGCTACTGGGTTTTTATACATGCGCCCATGGAATCTTATTAGGTCCAATTGGAGCATTGCTTTTATTGTTATATAAGCGCTGGAGACTATGTTTTATTTGGATCATAGTTTTTGCGATAATGACTGTTTTATACTTAAATGATCTGAAGCAAGGATGGGGACCAAAACCTGTTAGTGTATCAGAAAACCTGTTTTGTAATACGGAAGCTCTTTTTAGTTTTTTCATGAAATTAATAGGTTCTCCATTCTATATTTTTGGAAATGTTGAAAAACTAGTTTTTGCAGCTGGGCTAACAATAAGCTCACTTATTATGTATCTTGTTTATCAATTATTTAATCATAAAAAGTATTTATTACTCTGCGGATTGCTATTGATAGTAAGTTCTCTTTTTTTAGTCTCATTAGGTAGATTACAACTATCATCCCCATCTGAGTCCCGTTTCAGGTTGTATTCCTCTATTTTATATGTTCTACTTGTAATAAGTTTTGTCACTTACCGTGAAAAGAAAACACCTGTAATTGTTAAGTTAGCACTTCAAGCAACGTGTGTAGCGTACTTTTCATTTACATTCAATATCCAAAAAGATTATCTAAATCATCTAAGTCACTATATTAAGATCAATAAATCTTGTTATGTAGATAATCCAGAAGAAAGTTATGGCTACAGGTGTCCTTCTCAGAAAGAAGCTATTGAACTCGTTAACCAAGCACATTTTATGGGCTATTATTCACACCATCCTATGGATCAATGTCCTATAAAAGAAGGTTCTAACAAATTGACTGATTTTGACTGGTCAAAAGTTAAATATGTGACTAACAATGAAGTCCGTTTTACCTTTCAATATGAATGGTTGTCTACTAATATTCGTGTCAAAGGAAACGGCTTTCACTTAAAACAACAAAATAGCAAAAACCACTACTTTGTTGTTCTAACCTCTGAATTAAAAAAAATCATTTATCCATGTAAAAAAATAATGAACCGTAATTTAAGGAGCATTCAGCAAATAGGCTACGATTACAATGGCTATGAAAAGATAATAGATACAAGGGCATTAGCTCCAGGCTCATATCAAGTAGGTTTGATATTACTTACTGAGGCTAATGAATATTATTTTAAAACAATTAATCAAGTGATTGAAATTTAATTCAAGCAATACTTCTTCTACTATTTTAAAAATATAAATGAACCTTACACTACTAGTGTTTTCATATAATTCCTAAACTCATTTATTGTAACCGATTTATCTAATTCATCTTGCCAATAATTTTGAAGAGTTCCTCTTTTGTAATGAAGGACATTCATTATTTTATGCCAACTTTTTGCTTTCAAATCCATCAATTTCTCTAATTCTGATTCATTCTCGACATCATACCCTCTAGCAATACATGATTTGATTTCTTTTTGATATAGCTTTTCCCATCCTAAATTCCATAAATGAAAAATAACTAGTTCGGTAGTCTCTTTACCGTTATTACCCGATAACGTTTTACCGTTATGATTCCCTCCATCGGTAGAGAGAAAGTCCTTGGCTAAAAAAAAAATTTTAGAAAATTGCTTAAAGTAAGCGTAGCTATTCTCATTTTGAGAATAAAATAAATCTATCTCATCAATCTTATTTTGTTTTTCGTTTCTTGGGAAACTTAGTAAATATTCAGATATAGAAAGAATACCAGAGTTGCTTTTTAGCCACTCATCTAATTTTTTATTGAAATATTCTTTCACTTCTTGCGGCTGAAGAATATAATCGCTATTTTTTTTAACACTTAAAAACTCATCTCCATCCAAGGGAATTAGCAAATCAGCCGTCTCTTTTTCTAATGTCATCAACTCATTGAGTTTTTTCTCCTTCTGATTAAAATCATCACAATAAAAAAGATTTATTTCAGGATATCTTTTAATTATCTGAAGAGTTCCATCAGTAGATCCATTATCAATAATAAATAGGTTATTAATCCCCACTATCTTAGAATGGTGTACAATCCATGCCTGAATTGTATCTATTTCATCTTTAACAAATAAAAATATTTTTGATAGCGCCATTTAAATATTACTTTTATAAAAACATATTAATTTATTCCACTTTGAATAAACCTACCAATTTTCTAATAAATAAACTTACACTATTTGTGATATTATATTATCACATTTCCATGTGATTTTTACTGATGCTGTCAACGTAACCTTATGAAAACGATTATGGTATTTTTTTAATCAAATTTTCACTCTTCTAATAGTCCCTTGCTTTTATCTAATTAACTAAACTTTACTACGTTGAATAATATTATAAAACACATCCCAAACCTAATTACATTATGTAATTTATTTTGTGGCTGTATTGCCATTACATTAGCTATATCAGGTGATGTTCTATCGTCTTTCCTATTTATTCTGTTAGGTGCTTTTTTTGATATATGGGACGGTTTTGTGGCTCGTTTATTGAAAATAGCGTCTCCTTTAGGCAAAGAGCTGGATTCTTTCTCAGATCTAACAACTTTTGGATTAGCTCCAGCATTTTTAATTTTTTATTCTTGTTTCTCGAACGAATGGTATGGTTATTTACTATTTATTATACCAGCAACAGCAGCCCTCAGGCTTGCAAAATATAACATAACAGAACATCCTGAGGGTCCTTCTTTTTTTGATGGAGTACCCAGTCCCGCAGCAGGAATCACACTTGCATCTATCCCTTATGGTTATCAACATTACAGCCTAATTAATAATCCTATTTACCAATGGATCCTTTTAGGAATAATTATTGTTATATCATTGAGCATGTTAACTACATGGAAATACCCTAAATTAAACATTAAAAACAGGTGGCAAGTAGCCTTTTTGATAATCAGTCTTATTTTACTATATTTGTTAGGTACACAAATAATTCTGCCTATTTTTATTCTCTACTTACTAATTCCATTATTTAACATAAAATAATAATCACTTTTAAAGGTCTAGGATAATACTACGCCCAAAAGAAAAACATAGACTCACTTAAGTATACGACTTATAAGTCTAGTTATTAGAGAAGCAGACGATGTACACGAATAAATATTTCTTTCATGAACAATAAACTGATGAAAAATCAGTGAATGTTATTATAAAGACATATCAATACAACTACCCTTCCTTACCTTTCGGTTTATTAGTACATAAGTTACCTTTTCAAATTACCTGCTAACTGTATGAAAAAGATGATCAACAAAATTGTTTTAGCTTCTATCCTTACGATAGTTTGCACCTTTAGTGATGTTTTGGCAATAACTTATGAGCCAAATTCAGTACTTGCTTCTGGTACGTGGTATAAACTAGCTGTTGTACAACTAGAAGATGAGATCAATGCTTCTGGAACAATACTTAAACTTGATTATGCTTATTTGCAAAACAAACTAGGTATAGATCCATCTTCTGTAGACCCAAGAAACATTAAAATATATGGAGGCGCATTAGGCTCAGCTCTTCCACAATCTTATTCAGCGTATACAACTGATGATTTAGAAGAGTTACCAGTACATTTTGAAGGTGGAGCAGATAGCATTTTCAACAGTTCAGATTACATGTTATTTTATGCTTCGTTTGCAAGTAACTGGTCTGTAGACATGACTGACACATCATACATATACGAATTAAATCCATATACGGATTCATCATTCTATTACGTCACAATTGATGAATCAAGTCAACGCAAAACACCCTCTAATAATATTAATGGCACTGGAGCTACTCAAACTATAACCTCATTCGATGAACATTATCATTATGAAAAAGAACAAACTATTATTGCGGATGCAACAGGAAGGAATTTATTAGGAAGAAGTTTCAACAAAAATATAATCGGCAATATATCTCTGCCAGAAATAAACAATGTTGACACTAGTCAATCATCAGTTATTAAATACTCTGTAGCTAATAAATACTTCAGAGAAGAACCCGTTAGATGTGAATTATATTTCAACAACTCGATCTTAACAGATTTCACAATAGATATAGCACAATTTCCTTATTACAATGTATATAAGGTCAGAGAAAGTGAGTTTACTTTTTCTTCAACACGCATACTTGAAGGGCAAACAAACAGAATAGGTGTCAAAAATTTAAACAATTCTAAAAATGATCGAGTCTTATTAGACTGGTTTGAGCTTTTTTTATCTCGAGACTTAACTATATCAAATAATTACTTGCCATTTAGGTCTAAGTCTAGTTTAGAAAGTGCCTCTCTTTTCCAACTATCAGGTATTACTTCCGATTATTTAATATGGGATGTAACAGATCCTTTAGAGGTTAAAAACCAATTATATGACTTACCGTCACAAAATTTCACAACAACAAGTCTTTCAAAGATTAAAGAATTCATAGCTTTTGATAAAACACAAATCACTAGAACACCACTTTTTTTAAATGAAATCTCTAATCAAAACTTACACTCATTATCACCAACAGAATTAATCATTATAACCCACCCTAATTTCAGGGATGAGGCAAATGAGTTAGCTTCTTACAGAGCTTCAGAATATGGTATTAGTACACAGGTAGTCGATGTGTTTGACATTTACAATGAATTTTCTGCTGGAAGACAAGACCCTACTGCTATACGAAATTTTGTAAGAATGTTATTTGACAAAGGTCCTTCTACCTTAAAGTATTTACTATTATTTGGTGATGGTAGCTATGACTATCGACATGCCGTAAAACCCTATGCTTTTGGTAGTTACATACCAAGTTACCAAGCTAGAAACTGGATAAACAACATAGAGAGCTTTCAATCTGATGATTATTATGCTCTATTGGAAGATGGAGAGGGAGAATGGAAAGTTAATGCTACCTCCTACAACTTAGATATTTCAGTTGGACGAATACCTGTACGAAATACGACTGATGCTACAATTATAGTTAATAAGTTAAAAAGATATGATAACCCAGCACTAACTAAAGGGAGCTGGAAAACCAAATCAGTTATTATGGCAGATGATGGACATGGCGACCTATTCGTTAGACAAGGAGAATCTTCCTCTTCTATAGCTACTGATAGTTCTCGCATTAATTTTGTGACTGAAAAAATATACATGGATGCTTACGAGCAAATATCCGCTTCTTCTGGGAATGCTGTAACCGTACCACAGATGGAAGAAGATGTGATAAATACAGTTAATGATGGAGCACTACTCATAACATACTTAGGGCATGGATCGACTACTAAATTAACAAGTGAAAAAATAACTTCTCCTACAGATATCGAAGCTGATTGGTTAAACAAAAATAAGTTACCTATAGTAGTAATAGGGAGCTGTAGCTTTGGTAAATTTGATCATCCTTATCATCAAAATTCTGGTGTAGACGCTGTATTATTTAGTGAAAATGAAGGTGGTGGAATAGCCATAATTTCCCCTACAAGATTCGTATTTGCTAACGCTAACGGAAGAATGGTAGATAACTTCTTTGAATCTACTACATCCCTATTAGCACAAAATAGACATGCCACTCTAGGAGATATTTATAAGTCAGCCAAAAATAATACGTATACTGAACAAGGATTCGGAAGCAATCAATTCAATAACAGGAACGTTGCATTAATGGGAGACCCATCTATGAGAATTAATATACCAAAATATGATGCTGTTATTGATTCCATAAACGGTAATGTATTTAACGCTTCTGCCAATGACACCTTATCTTCACTAGAAGTAGTAGAAATCAATGGTTCTATCAAAGATAATGAGAATATTGTCTCCAACTTCAATGGAACGGTAACAGTAGAGATAATGGATAGAAAATCCACTTACACCACTTTAGGCTCTACACTAGGAAGCTCACAACAAAATAGCAATGATACTGAGTACAATTATAAGTCAGATTATAAAGTAAGAGAGAAATCTTTTTTCAAAGGGGCTTTTTCTGTAGTGGACGGTAAGTTTACCGTAAGCATAGTAATGCCAAAATACCTTTCTACCTTAAAAAATGGGGAATTTGGAAAAATCAGCCTCCATGCTTTTAGTACTGACAGTTTATTAGATGCTTCTGGTGCCTATACTAATATTGGTTATGAATATACTCCTTCAACGAATTGTACCACAAATTGTGATGTAACTCCGCCTGAAATAACCATTTTATTTGCAGACAGCAGTCGTATTGAAAATAATACGGTAATGAAGAATGCTTCCTTTTCACTCCTCATTTCTGATAGTTCTGGTATCTCTACCTCTTCAGAAGCAATAGGTAGAGATATTTTAGTAGAAATCAGAAATGTAAGCAGTAACGACATACTAGCTCAATACAGTGTAAATGAACTGTTTAGTTATAACCTCAATAGTTCAACAGTAGGAACAGTAACAGGCTTAAATTTGCAAGATAAAATTTCTCTAGATGCAGGCAATTACTCACTCCGTGTAATTGCTTGGGATGTGTATGATAACGTGCGTTACGAAACAATAAACTTCTCCATAGAAAACACATTTAAAGCTACGGCCAATCCAAACCCAGTAGATTTTACTTTTGATGCGTTTGAATTTAACCTTAGCTATGATTTTGTTGACGAAGCAACAGAGACTATCGTTGAAATTGTCAATCAGTCAGGAAATGTTGTAAAAACAATGACTAAATCTACAGAAGGTATACCGGACGAAGACATCAATATTTACTGGAATGGAACATCAGATGGAGGAGAAAAAGTAGCTCCTGGAATATACATCTACCGCATTACTGTAACATCTTTAACTAGTGAAAAAAAGGCAAAAAATGTCAAAAGATTAGTGATTGCTCAGTAATTTATTGTAATTTAAAGAATCATTTATACTTTATAATAAAACGTATGTCAGTAAGAAAAACATCCCTACTTATAGTTTTAGTAGCTCTATCGACAGTTACTTTTTCTCAAAACTCTACTAATGGACAAAACGGTAACATTATTACTACCGCTATGTCTTTTTTAACTATACCAGCAGATGCTAAAGGCGCAGCAATGGGTGATCTTGGTGCTGCTACTACTCCTGACGCTAATGCCGCTTATTGGAACCCTGGGAAAATGGTCTTTAATAAAAATAACGCTGGTGCGGCTATTTCATTTACACCATGGCTCCGTCAGCTAGGAATCACTGATATGTGGATTGCCTATTTATCTGGTTACATTAAACCAAAAGATGACGACCAACAAGCATTTGGTTTCCACCTAAATTACTTTAGTCTAGGTGATATTCAGTTTACAGATGAGCTAGGTAAATCTAATGGAGTCGGAAAACCTAAAGAACTATCAGTTGGCGTTACTTATTCTAGAAAACTAAGTGAAAAATTAGGCCTTGGTATAGGTGTCAACTTCTTGCGTTCAGATTTAGCTAATGGTCTTGCAAGTAGTGGTAACAATCAAAACTTAAAACCAGCTAATACACTGGCTGCTGATTTAGGTCTTTACTATAAAAATGAAATTTACCTTGGGGGAAGGGTGTTTGATATGTCGTTAGGTGGTGTTATCTCTAATTTAGGTGGAAAAGTAACTTACTCCACAGATGACA